>NZ_CP043959.1:5400019-5700029 GCF_008632955.1 Streptomyces tendae | reverse complement strand
TCGGTGGACGAACTGCGCGAGGTCAACGGCATCGGCGACCGCCGTTTCGCGGACCTGCGCGACCTCGTACGCCCATGAGCACCCGGACGCCCGCCGCTGCGCCCGGGGCACCGGAGGCCCCGGCGCCCACCCCGCGTCCCTCCGTACATGTGGCCTCCGGCAAGCGGCTCGGCGCCTCGCATCCGCGTCAGGAGGGGCCGGCCGACCTCCGGCTGGTCCCGCCCGCGCTCGCCGCCTGGGCCACGGCGGCGGTCATGCTGCATGCCCCGCCCGGCTGGACCGTGGCCACCGTGGTCGGCTCGGTCCTGACCGCCGCCCTCCTCCTGCCGGCGCGCAGCCGTCTGACGGAGCGGGCCCGGGGCACCGTCCACGCCGTCGCGGCCGTGCTGCTGTGCGTCGGGGCCGCCGCCGGCTCGGCGGGCCTTCACGGCGCGGACGTCCGGCGGGGTCCCGTCCCGGAGCTGGCCCGGGAGTACGCCCGCGTCGTCGCGGAGGTGGAAGTCACCGCGGACCCCCGGCTCACCCGGCCCCGGGTCAGCGGCAACCACATGGCCCCGACGTCCGTGCTGATCGAGGCCGACGTGCGGCGGGTGGAGCGGGCCGGCACGGCGGCGCGGACGACTCGCGCACCCGTCCTGCTGATCGTCGGCACGGGCGGGACCGGCCGGGGCGGTGAGGCCGGGGGAGCCGATCCCGCGACGGACGGGGGGCGCTCGCCGTGGCTGGGCCTGCTGCCCTCCACCCGGCTGAAGGTGGAGGGAGGTCTGGCACCCGCGCGGGAGGGCGGCGACCGGTTCGCGGCGGTGCTGCGGGTGCGGGGCCGCGACGGTCCACAGACCGTGGACGGACCGTCGGGCCCGCAGCGGCTGGCGGGACGGCTGCGGGCCGGACTGCGTGAGGCGACCGAGGACCTGCCGGCGGACGCCCGGGCGCTGCTGCCGGGTCTGGTCGTCGGCGACACCGCGCGGGTGACCCCCGAACTGGACCAGGCGTTCCGGGAGACCGACCTCACGCACACCCTCGCCGTGTCCGGCGCCAACTTCACCATCCTGCTCGCCCTGCTCCTCGGCCCGCCCGGGCTGGCGCAGCAGGCCGAACGACGCGGACTCGCGCCCCGCCTCGGCATCTCCCTGCGGACCACGGCGGTGCTGGGCGCCGTGCTCTCCCTCGCGTTCGTCGTCGTGTGCCGGCCCGATCCCAGCGTGCTGCGCGCCGCCGCCTGCGGATCGGTCGCCCTGCTCGCGCTCGCCACCGGCCGCCGCAGATCCCTGGTCCCGGCCCTGGCGACGGCCGTCCTGCTGCTGGTGCTCCACGACCCCTGGCTGGCCCGCAGTTACGGCTTCCTGCTCTCGGTGCTGGCCACCGGCGCGCTGCTCACCCTTGCGCCGCGCTGGAGCGAGGGACTGCGCCGCCACGGGGTGCCGCCCCGCGTCGCGGAGGCCCTGGCCGCGGCGGGCGCGGCCCAGGCGCTCTGCGCCCCGGTGGTCGCCGTGCTGTCCGCGCGGGTGAGTCTGGTGGCCGTCCCGTGCAACCTGCTCGTCGAGGCCGCGCTCGCGCCGGCCACGGTGCTGGGCTTCCTGGCCCTGGCCACCGCGCCGGTCGCGATGCCGTTGGCCGAGGCGGTGGCCTGGTGCGCGGGCTGGCCCGCCGGGTGGATCGCGAAGGTCGCCCGCACCGGGGCGGCCATGCCCGGCGCGGGGGTGGACTGGCCCGGCAGCTGGGCCGGGGCGGCGGCCCTCGGCGCCGTCACCCTGGCCGCGTTGCTCGTGGGGCGGCGCCTGCTGCGGCACCCCTGGTGGTGCGCGGCGTGCGCGCTGCTGCTGGCGCTGCTGGTGGTGCAGCCCCGGCCGCTCGTGCGCACGATCACGGGCTGGCCGCCGCCGGACTGGCGGTTGGTGATGTGCGACGTGGGACAGGGCGACGCGCTGGTGCTGGCAGCGGGTGAGGGCACCGGGGTGGTGGTGGACGCCGGCCCCGACCCGGTCCTCGTCGACCGCTGTCTGGACTCCCTGGGCGTCACCCGCGTCCCCCTGGTCGTGCTGACCCACTTCCACGCCGACCACGTGGCCGGTCTGACGGGGGTGCTGCGCGGACGCGAGGTGGGCGCCATCGGGACGACGGCCCTCGAGGAACCCGCCGACCAGGCGGCGTTCGTCCGGAGAGCCGCGGCCGGCGCCGGGGTCCCGGTGACGCGGGTCGTCGCGGGGGAGCGGCGGCGGGCAGGCGACCTGTCCTGGGAGGTGGTGTGGCCCCCGCCCGGCGCCCACCCGGCGGTGGAAGGCCCCAACGACGCCAGCGTGGCCATGCTGGTGCGCACCGGGGGCCTGCGCCTGCTGCTCCTCGGCGACCTGGAACCCCCGGCCCAGCGGGCCCTGGCCCGGTCACCGGCGGCACGGGATCTGACCCGCGTCGACGTCCTCAAGGTCGCCCACCACGGCTCGGCGTACCAGGATCCGGGCCTCGTGAGCCTTGCCTCCCCGCGGCTGGCGCTGATCAGCACCGGCGAGGACAACTCCTACGGCCACCCCGCCCCGGGGACGCTCGACGCGCTGCGCGCCGGGGGAGCGGTGGTGCTGCGCACGGACCGGGACGGGGCGCTGGCGGTCACCGTCGGTACGGATGCGAGCGGAGAGCTGGGGGTGGCGCGACACTGAGACCATGACCGAGGGGATGAACACCGCGACGACCGACGCCTATCTGCGCCGCCTGGGGGTGGAGCAGCCGGCCCGGCCCACCCTGGACGCCCTGCGCGAGCTGCACCTGAGCCATCTGCGGACCGTGCCGTTCGAGAACCTCTCCGTGCATCTCGGCGAGGAGATCGTGCTGGAGGAGAAGCGGCTGCTGGACAAGGTGGTGGAGGCCGGGCGTGGCGGCTTCTGCTACGAACTCAACGGCGCCTTCGGGGCGTTGCTGACGGCGCTCGGCTACGACGTCGCCCTGCTCTCCGCGCGCGTCCACGGCGAGGAGGGCCGGTTGGGCATCCCGTACGACCATCTCGCGTTGCGGGTGCGGACGGTGGACGGCGGAGACCGGCTGGTGGATGTCGGGTTCGGGGCGCACTTCCATCTGCCGCTCGCCTTCGGGGAGCGGCGGGAGCAGCAGGACCCGGCGGGCGTGTTCCGGATCGTGGAGGCCGGTGCGGACGCGGCCGGGGTGCGCGGCGGGCACGGCACGGGCGAGGCGGCGGACCTGGACGTGCTGCACGACGGCCGGCCCGTGTACCGGCTGGAGGTGCGGCCGAGGGTGCTCGGCGACTTCGCGGCCGGGGCGTGGTGGCACAGCACCTCACCGGCGTCCCACTTCCCGCGGTCGCTGGTGTGTTCGCGGGTCACCGCCGACGGTGGCCGGATCACGCTCGGCGGGCGGCGGCTGACGGCCACGGCGCCGGACGGGACGCGGCAGGTGCGGGAGATCGGGGCGGACGAGGAGGTGCTGGAGATCTACCGGGAGGAGTTCGGGATCACCCTGGACGCGGTGCCGACGGTGCGGGGTGCCGGGACGGGCGGCTGACCCCGTACCGGACAATGACCCGTGTGAGTGATGTGCGACATGTGCTGGTGCTGCCCGACCGGGACGCGGCCGAGGAGGTGGCCGAGGCGCTGGAGGAGCGCTTCGGCGTCGACGAGGAGCCGCGGCTCGTGCGGGACGCCCTCGCGGGTGAGGACGACGCGGAGGACGCGCAGTGGCTCGTCGTCCTGCGGGACGAGGCGGGGCGGCTGGACGCCGGCGAGCTGAACGAGTTCGTGGCCCGGTGGGACGGCTGGCGCGAGGAGCCGTAGCCACCGGGGCGCGGCGACCGCGTGCCGAGTCCCCGCCCGCCCGGCCGGGCGGGGATGTCGGTGGCCCGTGGGATGCTTGTCGGCGATGGCCAGGAAGAACGCATCCGACGACCCCCTCGCCCCCGTGACGCTCGCCGTGGGCCAGGAGGAGCTGCTGCTCGACCGCGCCGTGCGGGAGGTGGTGGCCGCAGCGAAGGCCACCGACCCCGACACGGACGTACGCGACCTGACCCCGGACCAGCTCCAGCCGGGCACCCTCGCCGAGCTGGTCAGCCCCTCGCTGTTCGCGGAGCGCAAGGTCGTGGTCGTGCGGGGCGCGCAGGACCTGTCGGCCGACACCGTCAAGGACGTCAAGGCGTACCTGGCGTCACCCGCAGAGGAGATCACCCTCGTCCTGCTGCACGCGGGCGGCGCGAAGGGCAAGGGGCTGCTCGACGCGGCCCGCAAGGTGGGCGCGCGGGAGGTGGCCTGCCCGAAGATGACCAAGCCGGCGGACCGGCTGGCCTTCGTGCGGGGCGAGTTCCGTACCACCGGGCGGTCGGCGACGCCCGAGGCGTGCCAGGCCCTGGTCGACGCCATCGGCAGCGATCTGCGTGAGCTGGCCTCCGCGGTGACGCAGCTGGTCGCGGACGTCGAGGGCACGATCGACGAGGCCGTCGTCGGCCGGTACTACACCGGGCGGGCCGAGGCGTCGAGCTTCACGGTCGCGGACCGGGCGGTCGAGGGGCGCACGGCGGAGGCCCTGGAGGCGCTGCGCTGGTCGCTGTCGACCGGCGTGGCCCCGGTGCTGATCACCAGCGCGCTGGCCCAGGGCGTACGGGCCATCGGCAAGCTGTCCTCGGCGCGCGGTGGCCGGCCCGCGGACCTGGCGCGCGAGCTGGGCATGCCGCCGTGGAAGATCGACCGGGTGCGGCAGCAGATGCGCGGCTGGACCCCGGACGGGGTGTCCGTGGCGCTGCGCGCGGTCGCCGAGGCGGACGCGGGCGTCAAGGGCGGCGGGGACGACCCGGAGTACGCCCTGGAGAAGGCGGTCGTCACCATCGCCCGCGCGGCCCGCTCCCGCGGCCGGGCGTGACAGAGCCCCACAGACGAACGCGCCCGCCGGCCTCACGGGCGGACGCCCCCGGGCCTAACTGACGGACAGCCCCGCCGACCTCACCGGTGAACGCGCCTGCCAGCCTCACGGGCGGACGCCCCCGCCGGTCTCACAGGCGGGCGCCCCCGCCGGCCTCACTGACGAACGCGCCCGCCAGCCTCACAGGCGCACGCCCCCGCCGCCCCCCGCTGACGAGCGCCCCCTCCGGCCGTGAGCAGGGCGGGGCGGGGCGGGCCCCGGTCCTGGAGGGGCCATGGCAGCCCGCTCCCGCGCGGCGGCAACGCCGAAGGCCCCGCTCCCACCCTGGGGAAGGGTGAGGAGACGGGGCCTTCGGATGAAGCCGATGAACTCGTACCCGCGTGGCGAACGCAGGCCGCGTACGAGCTCGTGGTGCCGGCCGGGGGCGGATGAGAGAGGGCCCGCCCGGGTCCCGCCGGCGATCAGATCAGGGTGATTCAGGCCTTGACGGCCGCGACCTTCTGAGCCAGCGCCGACTTCTTGTTGGCGGCCTGGTTCTTGTGGATGACGCCCTTGGAGACGGCCTTGTCGAGCTGACGCGCGGCAGCGCGCTGGTACTCGGTGGCCTTCTCGACGTCACCCGCGGCAGCGGCCTCGCGGGCCTTGCGGATCGCGGTCTTCAGCGAGGACTTGACGGCCTTGTTGCGCAGCCGCGCCTTCTCGTTGGTCTTGTTCCGCTTGATCTGGGACTTGATGTTCGCCACGAATGAGCCTCTACAGGTTCTGGCACGGGCCGTACGGGGCCGCACGGATTCCGTGCCGGGTGATTTCTTGGGGTGTGCCTCGCGCTGAGAGGGCATGAGACACAGCCCCCCACACTACCAGCGGCCGATTCGGTGGCCCAAACCCGTCCCCGGTCCCCACGCGTGGGACCATGGAGGCTACGTATCGATCCGACCCGAGACCGCAGACGGACAAGCACACGTATGCGGACGCCTCAAGAATCAGGACCCTGCGTGCCCGCGATCCCCAGCCATGTGCCCGAGCCGAGCCGTACCGACCCGGCGCTGATCCGCAATTTCTGCATCATCGCCCATATCGACCACGGCAAGTCCACGCTCGCCGACCGGATGCTCCAGCTGACCGGTGTGGTCGAGCAGCGGCAGATGCGCGCTCAGTACCTCGACCGCATGGACATCGAGCGTGAGCGCGGCATCACGATCAAGTCCCAGGCGGTGCGGTTGCCGTGGGCCCCGACCCACGACAAGGGCAACACGCACATCCTCAACATGATCGACACCCCGGGGCACGTCGACTTCACGTACGAGGTCTCCCGTTCGCTCGCGGCCTGCGAGGGGACCATCCTCCTCGTCGACGCGGCCCAGGGCATCGAGGCGCAGACCCTCGCCAACCTGTACCTGGCGATGGAGAACGACCTCCAGATCATCCCGGTCCTGAACAAGATCGACCTGCCGGCCGCGCAGCCGGAGAAGTTCGCCGAGGAGCTGGCGAACCTGGTCGGCTGCGACCCGGACGACGTGCTGAAGGTCTCCGCGAAGACCGGTCTCGGCGTCGAGGCGCTGCTGGACCGCGTGGTCGCCGACGTGCCCGCGCCGGTCGGCGTCGCGGACGCCCCCGCCCGCGCGATGATCTTCGACTCGGTCTACGACTCCTACCGTGGTGTCGTCACCTATGTCCGTGTCATCGACGGCCAGCTCAACAAGCGCGAGCGCATCCGGATGATGTCCACCGGCGCCACCCACGAGCTGCTGGAGATCGGCACCAACTCACCCGAGATGCTGCCGGCCGACGGCCTCGGCGTCGGCGAGGTGGGTTACCTGATCACCGGTGTGAAGGACGTCCGCCAGTCCAAGGTCGGTGACACCGTCACCAGCCAGCACAAGGGCGCCGTGGAGGCGCTCGGCGGCTACAAGGACCCCAAGCCGATGGTGTTCTCGGGCCTCTACCCCCTGGACGGCTCGGACTACCCGGAGCTGCGCGAGGCCCTGGACAAGCTCCAGCTCAACGACGCCGCCCTGGTCTACGAGCCGGAGACCTCCGCCGCCCTCGGCTTCGGCTTCCGCGTCGGCTTCCTCGGCCTGCTGCACCTGGACGTGATCCGCGAGCGGCTGGAGCGCGAGTTCGGCCTGGACCTGATCGCCACCGCGCCCAACGTGGTCTACCGCGTGGTCATGGAGGACGGCAGCGAGCACACCGTCACCAACCCGAGCGAGTTCCCCGAGGGGAAGATCGACGAGGTCTACGAGCCGGTCGTGCGCGCCACGATCCTCGCGCCCAGCGAGTTCATCGGCGCGATCATGGAGCTGTGCCAGACCCGGCGCGGTGTGCTGCTGGGGATGGACTACCTCTCCGAGGACCGCGTCGAGATCCGCTACACCCTGCCGCTCGCCGAGATCGTCTTCGACTTCTTCGACCAGCTGAAGTCCAAGACCCGCGGCTACGCCTCCCTCGACTACGAGCCCACCGGCGAGCAGACCTCCAGCCTGGTCAAGGTGGACATCCTGCTGCACGGCGACAAGGTGGACGCGTTCTCCGCGATCACCCACAAGGACCAGGCGTACGCGTACGGCGTGCGGCTCGTCGCCAAGCTGAAGGAGCTGATCCCGCGGCAGGCGTTCGAGGTGCCCGTGCAGGCGGCCATCGGCTCGCGGGTCATCGCCCGCGAGACCATCCGCGCCATCCGCAAGGACGTGCTGGCCAAGTGCTACGGCGGTGACATCTCGCGTAAGCGGAAGCTGCTGGAGAAGCAGAAGGAAGGCAAGAAGCGGATGAAGATGGTGGGTTCCGTGGAGGTCCCGCAGGAGGCCTTCATCGCCGTCCTGTCCAGCGACGAGAACGCCGGATCGGGCAAGGGCAAGAAGTAACCGCCTGTTACCGCGGGTCACTCCGCAAACCGGGCGAAACGGGGGCCCGCCGCGCGCACGTGCGGCGGGCCCTGTGTGTCGGTCACGTGGCTGTCTGTGTGAAGTTACAGGCCGTGGCCCCTTACGCAGTGGCCGGTCGACCTTTACTCTGTCCGTGCTCGATAGTTACTCGCGAGTTAAACAACGACGCGAGGAAACCCCAGCCGCACTGAGCCAGCCGCACCGTCGCGGGCCCCGGAGGATGTCGTGAGCGACACACAGACACTGATCGAGAACCGTCCGCCGAGCGTGGCGACCCTCTTCCTGGAGCGTGTGGCGGCCACACCGGACGCCGAGGCCTACCGCTACCCGGTCCCACCGGCCTCCGGGGAGGGCCCGGACGACTGGAAGTCGCTCAGCTGGTCCGAGGCCGCCGAGCGGGTCCACGCGATCGCGGCCGGCCTGATCGAACTGGGCGTGCAGGCGGAGGAGCGGGTCGCCCTCGCCTCCTCCACCCGGGTCGAGTGGATCCTCGCCGACCTCGGCATCCTCTGCGCCGGTGCCGCCACCACCACGATCTACCCGCAGACCAACGCCGACGAGTCGGCGTACATCCTGTCCGACTCGCAGAGCCGGGTGCTCGTCGCGGAGAACGGCGAGCAGGCCGCCAAGGCCGTCGCCAAGCGCGACGAGCTGCCCGATCTGACCCGCGTGGTGGTGGTCGACGCGGAGGGCGTCGACACCGACGACTTCGTGATCAGCCTGGCCGAGCTGGAGAAGCGCGGCGCCGCCCGCCTCCAGAAGGAGCCGGAGTTGATCAAGGAGCGGGTCGCGGCGATCACCAAGGACCAGCTCGCCACCCTCATCTACACCTCCGGCACCACCGGCCGCCCCAAGGGCGTGCGCCTGCCGCACGACAACTGGTCGTACATGGCCAAGGCGATCGCCGCGACCGGCCTGGTCCACGCCGACGACGTGCAGTACCTGTGGCTGCCGCTGGCGCACGTCTTCGGCAAGGTGCTCACCTCCGGCCAGATCGAGGTCGGCCACGTCACCGCGGTCGACGGCCGTGTCGACAAGATCATCGAAAACCTGCCCGTGGTCCAGCCGACCTACATGGCAGCCGTGCCCCGCATCTTCGAGAAGGTCTACAACGGTGTCGCCGCCAAGGCGAAGGCCGGCGGCGGTGCCAAGTACAAGATCTTCCAGTGGGCCGCGGGCGTCGCCCGCGAGTACGCCAAGGTCACGCAGGACAACTTCCGCCGCACCGGCAGCGCGACCGCCCCGGCCGGACTGCGCACCAAGCACGCCCTCGCCGACAAGCTCGTCTACGCCAAGATCCGTGAGGCCTTCGGCGGCCGGCTGCGCGCCTGCGTCTCCGGCTCCGCCGCCCTCGCGCCCGAGATCGGCTACTTCTTCTCCGGCGCCGGCATCCACATCCTGGAGGGCTACGGCCTCACCGAGTCCTCCGCGGCCTCCTTCGTGAACCCCGGCGAGGCCTACCGCACCGGCACCGTCGGCAAGCCGCTGCCCGGCACCGAGGTCCGCATCGCCGACGACGGCGAGATCCTGATGCGCGGCCCCGGCATCATGCAGGGCTACCACAACCTGCCCGAGAAGACCGCCGAGGTCCTGGAGGAGGACGGCTGGTTCCACACCGGTGACATCGGTGAGCTGTCCGCCGACGGCTACCTGCGCATCACCGACCGCAAGAAGGACCTGATCAAGACCTCCGGCGGCAAGTACATCGCGCCCGCCGAGGTCGAGGGCCAGTTCAAGGCGGTCTGCCCGTACGTCTCCAACATCCTGGTGCACGGCGCCGACCGGAACTACTGCACCGCCCTCATCGCGCTCGACGAGCAGTCCATCACCGCCTGGGCGGCGGAGAACGGCATGGAGGGCAAGTCCTACGCGGACATCGTCGCCGCCCCGGTCACGGTCGAGATGGTCGACGGCTACGTCAAGCAGCTCAACGAGGGTTTGCAGCGCTGGCAGACCATCAAGAAGTTCCGCCTGCTGCCGCGCGACCTGGACGTCGAGCACGGCGAGATCACCCCGAGCCTCAAGCTCAAGCGCCCGGTGGTGGAGCGCGAGTACAAGCACCTCATCGAGGAGATGTACGAGGGCGCGCGCGAGAAGTGACGCCCCGTCGGCCGGGAGACGCGTTCTTCCGGCCGACCTCGGAGCGGTGACGGCGGGGCCCGGACCGGTGCGGTCCGGGCCCCGCCGCCGACGTCCGCGCCGCGCCGGGAATCGATCGGGGGCAGGTGCGGTTGCCCAACGCCATGAAGGCAATCGGATTAAGCACCTACGGCGGCCCGGACGTCCTGCGCGAGGTGGAGCTGCCCGTGCCTGAAGCGGGACCCGGCGAGGTCCGGATCAGGGTGCACGCGGCCGCCGTGAACCCCACCGACGTCATGATGCGCACCGGCGGCCACGCCGCCCGGATGCGGGACGTTCCGCCGCCGTTCCTGCCCGGCATGGACGCGGCGGGCGTGATCGAGAAGCTCGGTCCCGGCGTGGACGACCGGCTCGCCGTGGGGCAGCGGGTCGTCGCCCTGGTGCTGCCCACCCGTCCGGAGGGCGGCGCGTACGCCGAGCAGATCGTCGTGCCCGCCGCGTCGGTCGTCCCCGCGCCCGCCGGGTCCGACCACCCCGAGGCCTCCACCCTGCTGATGAACGCGGCCACCGCGCGGCTGGCCCTGGACACCCTCGCCCTCCCGGCCGGCGCGACCGTCGCCGTGACCGGCGCGTACACGGTCGAACTGGCCAAGGCCGACGGCCTGACGGTCGTCGCGGACGCCGCCCCGCACGACCGCGACCTGGTCCGCGGCTTCGGCGCCGACCATCTGGTCGACCGGGGCACGGACGTGGCCGAGCGCATCAGGGCGCTGCTGCCGGACGGCGTGCCGGGGCTGGTGGACGGTTCCGACCAGCGGGAGGAGGTCGTCCCGGCCGTGGCGGACGGCGGCACCCTCGTCGAGCTGAGGGGATGGCAGGGGCCGGACGAGCACGGCATCACGGTGACCCCGGTCTTCGTCGCGAGCGTCGCCACCGACACCGCCCTGCTGAACACCCTGCGCCGGCAGGCCGAGAAGGGCGTGCTGTCCCTGCACGTCGCCAAGGTGCTTCCGGCGTCCGACGCGGCCGAGGCGCACCGCTTGCTCGAAGCCGGCGGACTGCGCGGCCGCGTGGTCCTCGACTTCTCCTGAGGGCTTCTGAGGACTCCTGAGGGACACGCCCGCGCCGCTCTTCCCGGTCGGCGCGGGCTGTGTGCCTCCGCGTTCCCCGATGACCGAGAACGAGCGGTTACGTCTCCGTTCTTGAACGAAAACGGAACACTGTCCCCCTGGCAAGCGATCCACTTTCGTGACTCCACGCTTATGGGCGGGTCCTTTCTGTCACCCTGTCGGCAGCGACGAGGTTCTATTCGTACGAACTGCCCGGGGAGCTGCCCATGCGGGCCATTCCGACCCAACGGGAGACCACCTCGTGCGCCCCCGACGTGCGGGGGTGCACGCGGGTGGAGGCGACGCTGCCCGGAAGTCCCCTCGCCCCCGGTTCCGCACGCGCCCTGCTGCGCAAGGCGCTCACCGAATGGGCGCAGCTCGCGCCGCCCGGCGCCGACCTCCTCACCGGCCGGGTCGGCGACGACGCCGCCCTCGTCGCCAGCGAACTCGTCACCAACGCCGTCGTCCACGCCGGCACCGAGGTGCACCTGACCTGCCGGCTGGAGGAGGAGACCGGCGCACTCGTCGTCGAGGTCGCCGACCACCACCCCGCGCGCGCCCCGCAGGACGGCGCGCCGGAGGCACCGGCGCACGACACCCCCGAGTACGGGCGCGGCCTGCGCCTGGTCGCCGCGCTCGCCGAGTCCTGGGGCATCACCTACCGCCCCGGCACCAAGACCGTGTGGGCGCGGCTGGCGAACCACGACGACGCGGCGGGCGACCCCGCCGCGACGTACGCCGGGGAGCGCGACCCGGCGCGGGACCTGCGGGCCGCCGCCCAGCTGGCCTCCGGCCACCTCGCACCCCGGGGAGGGACCGGCCCGCGCGACGGCACCCGGGACGCCTGGCGGGCCGCCTCCTACGGCGACGACTGGCTGGCCCGCCGCCCTGGCCGGGACGGCGCCTGGCTGGGCCGGGGCGCCCTCTCCTTCCTGGCCGAGGCCTCCGACCTGCTCGCCGGACAGCTCGACGAGGACCTGGTCGCCTCCCTCACCGGGCAGCTGATCGTGCCGCGGCTCGCCGACTGGTGCGCGGTCTGGCTGGAGGACGAGACCACGGCCCTCGGCGGCCGGCCCGGCGGCATCCGCACCGGCGGTCGGCTCGCCCGCGTCTGGCACGCCGGCGAGCAGTACGTCGAGGAGCTGAGCCGGGCGCTGGAGGGGAACCCGCCGCCGTACCCCGACGACCCGCTCGGCACGGGTCCCGTGCCGTATCCGTGGCCCGCGCCCGCCGCCGTGGCGGACGCGGACCTTGACGCGGTGGGGGGCGATCCCGGGTCGCCGGGCGCCGATCCCGGGCCGGTGGGTGCGGGCTCCGGACCGTACGCGGGTCCCGGCTCGGTGGGCGTGGGTCCCGGGCCGGCGTACGCGGGTCCCGGCTCGGTGGGCGTGGGTCCCGGGCCGGCGTACGAGGGTTCCGGGTCGGTGGATGCGGGTCCCGGGCGGGCCTACGCGAGCCCCGGATCGGTGAGTTCGACATCCGGCCCGGCGGACGCGAGAACCGGCTCGGTGGACGCGAGATCCGGTTCGGTGGATGCGGGCTTCGGCTCGGTGGGCAGGGATCCGGGCGGGGTGGGCCCGGATCTTGGCCCGGTGACCGCGGATTCCGGCCCGGTGGGCGTGGGCTCCGGCCCGGCGTACGACGATCCCGGCCCGGCGGACGCGGGACCCGGTTCGGTGGGTGCGGGCCTCGGGCCGGGGGAGGGCGCCGGTGGGGCCGGTGGGCGCGCTGCGGAGGGGCCGGCCTCCGCGCCGCCCGGGACCGCGCTCGCCTACCGGCTCGTCGCGGGAGGGCGCCCGCTCGGCACCCTGGTCATCGGCCGCGGCCGCATCGACCGCTTCCCCGACGAGATCACCGGGCTGGTCGAGGACCTCGGGCGACGGGTCGCGCTCGCCATCGGCGCCGCCCGGCAGTACGCCCGCCAGGCCACCATCAGCGCCGTGCTGCAGCGCGGCCTGCTGCCCGGCGCCGTGGCCGAGATCCCCGGCGTGCGCAGCGCCCTCGTCCACGAACCGTGCGACAAGGGCGGCCCCAGCGGCGACTTCTACGACCTCTTCCCGGCCGGCCGCGGACGCTGGTGCTTCGCCGTCGGCGACGTCCAGGGCAAGGGACCCGAGGCGGCCGTCGTCATCGGACTGGTCCGGCCCTGGCTGCGGCTGCTCGCCCGCGAGGGCTACCGCGTCGCCGACGTCCTCGACCGGCTCAACCAGCTCCTCCTCGACGACGCCACCGAGGCCGCCGACGCCGCCGCCCGCGCGTTGGTGGCCGCCGGGGCCCGCCCGACCGCCCCCGGCGACGGCCCCCAGACCCGTTTCCTCTCCCTCCTCTACGGCGAGCTCGTCCCCTTCGACGGGGGCGTGCGCTGCACCCTCGCCTCCGCCGGGCACCCCCTGCCCCTCCTGCTCGACCCCGAGGGCGCCGTCCGTACCGTCGCCCAGCCGCAGACGCTGCTCGGGGTCGTCGAAGACGCCACATACACCAGCGAGACCTTCGAGATGTACTCCGGCGACAGCCTGCTGTGCGTCACCGACGGGGTCACCGAGCGGCGCTCCGGGTCACGGCAGTTCGACGACGGCGACGGACTGGCCACGGCGCTGGCGGGCTGCGCCGGCATGGAGGCCGGGGCCATAGCGGAACGGATCACCCGGCTGGTGCACGACTTCGGGGCGCGGCCCCCGGCGGACGACCTCGCCCTGCTGGTGCTCCAGGCGGAGTGAGCGCGCCGGGGCGCACGGGCCCCGGCGCAGGCGGCGCGGAAGGGGAGCGGGCGGGGTGCGGGACAATGGAGCACATGCCTTCCGCACTCCCCGACGGCGAGCCCGTCCCCGCCGACGGCGCGCTGCCCGCGTCCGCGCTCGCGGGCGCGGCCGACCGTCCCCTCGGGTTCTACCTGCACGTCCCCTACTGCGCGACCCGCTGCGGCTACTGCGACTTCAACACCTACACCGCGACCGAGCTGCGCGGCAGCGGCGGCGTGCTGGCCTCCCGCGACAACTACGCCGGGACCCTCGTCGACGAGGTCCGCCTGGCCCGCAAGGTGCTCGGCGACGACCCGCGGCCGGTGCGCACGGTGTTCGTCGGCGGGGGCACGCCCACGCTGCTCGCCGCCGGCGACCTGGTACGGATGCTGGGCGCGATCCGTGAGGAGTTCGGGCTGGCGCCGGACGCCGAGATCACGACGGAGGCGAACCCCGAGTCGGTCGACCCCGCCTACCTGGCGGAGCTGCGGGCCGGCGGGTTCAACCGCGTCTCCTTCGGCATGCAGAGCGCCCGGCAGCACGTGCTGAAGGTCCTCGACCGCACGCACACCCCCGGCCGGCCCGAGGCGTGCGTCGCCGAGGCGCGCGCGGCCGGGTTCGAACACGTCAACCTCGACCTGATCTACGGCACGCCGGGGGAGTCCGACGACGACTGGCGGGCGTCGCTGGACGCGGCGATCGGCGCAGGACCGGACCACGTGTCCGCGTACGCGCTGATCGTCGAGGAGGGTACGCAGCTGGCCCGCCGGATCCGGCGGGGCGAGGTGCCCATGACGGACGACGACGTCCACGCGGACCGGTATCTGATCGCCGAGGAGCGGCTGTCGGAGGCGGGGTTCTCCTGGTACGAGGTGTCGAACTGGGCGACCTCGGAGGCGGGGCGTTGCCTGCACAACGAGCTGTACTGGCGGGGGGCCGACTGGTGGGGGGCCGGGCCCGGGGCGCACTCGCACGTGGGCGGGTGCGGTGGTGGAACGTGAAGCATCCGGGGCGTATGCGGGGGCGCTGGCCGCGGTGGGTCGCCGGGGGGGGCGGGAGGTGCTGTCCTCCGAGGATCAGCGGGTCGAGCGGATCCTGCTGGAGCTTCGGCTGCTGGACGGGGTGCCGCTGGATCTTCTCCGGGAGGAGGGGCTCGCCGCTGCGCGGCGCGCGCTGTCGGACGGTCTGCTCCGTCCCGAGCCCTTCGCGGAGGGCCGCGCGGCCCTCACCCTGCGGGGGCGGCTGCTGGCGGACGCGGTGGTCCGCGACCTGGTCGACTGACCAGAGGGTTTCGCCCCCGCCGCCCCTTCCCGTACCCGACCCCGGGCTCCGCCCCGGACCCCGCTCCTCAAACGCCGGAGGGCTGATTTCAGCCCGTCCGGCGTTTGAGGACGAGGGCCCGCCAGGGCCGACAAGGGGGTCTGGGGGCGTAGCCCCCAGGGACGGGACGGGAAGGGGCGGCGGGGGCGAAGAACCCGGGTGTCACGACGGTGCCGTGACGAAGTCGATCAGTTCCTCGACCCGGCCCAAGAGCTGGGGCTCGAGGTCCTTGTACGAGTGGACGGAGTCCAGGATCCGTTTCCACGCCTCACCCGTGTGGGCCACCCGCCAACCCAGCGCCTCACACACCCCCGTCTTCCAGTCCACCCCCCGCGGCACCCGAGGCCACGCCTCGATCCCCACCGACGCCGGCTTCACCGCCTCCCAGATGTCGATGTACGGATGCCCCACCACCAGCGCGTGCTCGCTCGTCACCGCCTGGGCGATCCGCCACTCCTTGGAGCCCGGCACCAGGTGGTCCACCAGCACCCCCAGCCGCGCGTCCGGCCCCGGGCCGAAGGACTCGACGATCGACGGCAGGTCGTCCACGCCCTCCAGGTACTCCACCACCACGCCCTCGATGCGCAGGTCGTCGCCCCACACCTTCTCGACCAGCTCGGCGTCGTGCCGGCCCTCGACGTAGATGCGCCCCGCGCGGGCGACGCGCGCCCGTGCGCCGGGGACGGCCACCGAGCCGGACGCCGTGCGGGTGGGCCGCGCCGGACCGGACGCGGGCCGGACCAGCGTGACGACGCGCCCCTCCAGCAGGAACCCGCGCGGCTGCAGCGGGAACACCCGGTGCTTGCCGAAGCGGTCCTCCAGGGTGACCGTGCCGGCCTCGCAGCGGATCACGGCGCCGCAGAAGCCGGTGCCGGGCTCCTCCACCACGAGGCCCGGCTCGGCGGCGACCTCGGGGGCGGGCTGCGACTTCTTCCACGGAGGGGTCAGATCGGCGGAGTACTGGCGCATTCCGCCGACGATACGAGGATCGTGCCGGGGGCGATCAGTCCGACACGCCGAACCGGGCCGCCAGCGCGTCCCGTTGGGCCCGGACGAACGCCGCGCCGACCACCGCTCCGTGACCGGGCACGTACACCGCGTCCTCGCCGCCCAGCCGGAGCAGCCGGTCCAGCGCGGCCGGCCAGCGGGACGGTACGGCGTCGGGTCCGGCCTGCGGTTCGCCCGACTCCTCGACCAGGTCGCCGCAGAAGACGACCCCCGGGTCGCCGGGCACCAGGACGGCGAGGTCGTGGGCGGTGTGGCCGGGGCCCACGTTCGCCAGCAGCACCTGCCGGCCGCCGCCCAGGTCGAGCGTCCGCTCCCCGGACACCGCGTGCCGGGGCGGCGTCAGCGCGTCCACCGCCTCGTCCGCCACCCGCGGGTCCAGTCCCCAGCGCACCGCGTCCGCGCGCAGCTCCTCGCGCCCCCGCCCGGCGAGCGCCGCGTCCAGTCCGACCGCGCCGTACACCTCGGCGTCCGCGAACGCCGGCGCCCCGAGGACATGGTCGAAGTGGGGATGGGTGAGCGCGAGATGCGTCACACGGCGACCGGTCAGCTCCCGCGCCGCGGTCCGCAACCGCGCGCCTTCGGCCGGAGCGGAGCCCGCGTCGACGGCCAGGACGCCGTCGGCGCCCACCACGAGCCCCGCCGTGCAGTCCCACACCGGCAGCCGGCACCGCCCGACCCCCGGCGCCAGTTGTTCCCATCCCGACTCTTCCCAAGTCACGGTCATGACCGGGACGCTAGCGGGGGACGACGACGCCGGGCACGCGGGCACGGACCGGCCTTGCCGGGGGCGTACCTCCCGGCCGTACACTGGGCCGGGGAAGTCTGGCACTCGCGTGCGAAGAGTGCCAGAGCCGTTACCGGCGGAAGCCAGCTGGAGGTGTGCGCGATGCTCAGTGAACGCAGGCTCCAGGTGTTGCGCGCGATCGTCCAGGACTACGTGGGCACCGAGGAGCCCGTCGGCTCCAAGGCGCTCACCGAACGGCACAACCTCGGCGTCTCCCCGGCCACCGTGCGCAACGACATGGCGGCCCTGGAGGACGAGGGCTTCATCGCCCAGCCGCACACCAGTGCCGGGCGCATCCCCACCGACAAGGGCTACCGGCTGTTCGTCGACAAGCTGGCCGGCGTCAAGCCGATGAGCCCACCCGAGCGGCGGGCCATCCAGAACTTCCTCGAGGGCGCCGTCGACCTCGACGACGTCGTGGCCCGGACGGTGCGGCTGCTGGCGCAGCTCACCCGCCAGGTCGCCGTGGTGCAGTACCCCTCGCTGACCCGCTCGACGGTGCGGCACGTGGAGCTGCTGTCCCTCGCCCCGGCGCGGCTGATGCTGGTGCTCATCACCGACACCGGCCGGGTCGAGCAGCGCATGGTCGACTGCCCGGCGCCGTTCGGCGAGGCGTCCCTGGCCGACCTGCGGGCACGGCTCAACAGCCGGGTCGCGGGCCGCCGGTTCACCGATGTGCCGAGTCTGGTGGAGGACCTCCCGGAGGCATTCGAGGCCGACGACCGCGGTACGGTCTCCACGGTGCTCTCCACTCTCCTGGAGACGCTCGTCGAGGAGAACGAGGAGCGGCTGATGATCGGCGGTACCGCCAACCTCACCCGCTTCGGACACGACTTCCCCCTCACGATCCGGCCCGTCCTTGAGGCGCTGGAGGAGCAGGTCGTGCTCCTCAAGCTGCTCGGCGAGGCGCAGGATCCGGGTGTGACCGTACGGATCGGTCACGAGAACGCCCACGAAGGACTCAACTCCACGTCCGTCGTGTCGGTCGGCTACGGTTCGGGCGGCGAGGCTGTCGCCAAGCTCGGCGTGGTCGGACCGACCCGCATGGACTACCCCGGAACGATGGGAGCGGTACGCGCAGTGGCACGGTACGTCGGACAGATCCTGGCGGAGTCATAGGTGGCCACGGACTACTACGCCGTACTCGGCGTACGCCGCGACGCGTCGCAGGAAGAGATCAAGAAGGCCTTCCGGCGGCTCGCCCGCGAGCTGCATCCGGACGTCAATCCGGATCCGAAGACCCAGGAGCGGTTCAAGGAGATCAACGCCGCCTACGAGGTGCTGTCGGACCCGCAGAAGAAGCAGGTCTACGACCTCGGCGGCGACCCGTTGTCCCAGTCCGGCGCCGGCGGCGCGGGCGGCTTCGGGGCCGGCGGCTTCGGCAACTTCTCCGACATCATGGACGCGTTCTTCGGCACGGCGTCGCAGCGCGGGCCGCGCTCGCGCACCCGCCGGGGCCAGGACGCCATGATCCGCATCGAGGTGGAGCTGGACGAGGCCGCGTTCGGCACGACCAAGGACATCCAGGTCGACACGGCGGTCGTCTGCACCACCTGCAGCGGTGAGGGTGCCGCGCCCGGCACCAGCGCGCAGACGTGTGACATGTGCCGCGGCCGCGGTGAGGTCTCGCAGGTGACCCGGTCCTTCCTGGGCCAGGTCATGACGTCCCGCCCGTGCCCGCAGTGCCAGGGCTTCGGCACCGTCGTGCCCACGCCCTGCCCGGAGTGCGCGGGCGACGGCCGGATCCGCTCCCGCCGCACGCTCACGGTCAAGATCCCGGCCGGTGTCGACAACGGCACCCGGATCCAGCTGGCCGGCGAGGGCGAGGTCGGCCCGGGCGGCGGTCCCGCCGGTGACCTGTACGTCGAGATCCACGAACTGCCGCACTCGCAGTTCCAGCGGCGCGGCGACGACCTGCACTGCACGGTCACGCTGCCGATGACCGCGGCGTCGCTCGGCACCAAGGTGCCGCTGGAGACGCTGGACGGCCTGGAGGAGGTCGACATCCGGCCCGGCACCCAGTCCGGCCAGTCGATCCCGCTGCACGGCCGGGGCGTCACCCATCTGCGGGGCGGCGGTCGCGGTGACCTCATCGTCCACGTCGAGGTGCAGACCCCGACCAAGCTGGACCCGGAGCAGGAGCGCCTGCTGCGGGAGCTGGCCAAGCTGCGCGGCGAGGAACGGCCCCAGGGCCAGTTCCAACCGGGGCAGCAGGGGCTGTTCTCCCGGCTGAAGGACGCCTTCAACGGGCGCTGACCGGCTTTCCCGCGGAGGGTCGCCGGTGTGTTCGGCGGCCCGCCGGAAAGTGGCGTATGCCAACGGGAAGGGTCCATGCGGAGTCGGTCGGGGGACGTGACAACATGCGGTCATGTCCTCCGTACTGACCGATCTCTTCCGGCACCCGATCGTGCAGGCGCCCATGGCGGGCGGTGTCTCGGTGCCGCAGCTCGCCGCCGCCGTGTCCGAGGCCGGCGGGCTCGGGTTCCTCGCCGCCGGGTACAAGACCGCGGACGGGATGTACCAGGAGATCAAGCAGTTGCGGGGACTGACCTCCCGCCCCTTCGGCGTCAACCTCTTCCTGCCCCAGCCGGAGACGCCCGGCGCGAGCACCGGCTCCACCGGAGCGGCTGACGCCGCGCCCTCCAACGCCGCCGTCGACGTCTACTCCCACCAGCTGGCCGGTGAGGCCTCCTGGTACGAGACCGCGCTGGGCGACCCCGACAGCGGCCGCGACGACGGCTACGACGCCAAGCTCGCCGTGCTGCTCGACAACCCCGTGCCGGCCGTGTCGTTCCACTTCGGCGTGCCGGCCCGCGAGGTCGTCGACGCGCTGCGCCGCGTCGGCACGGTCACGCTGGTCACCGCCACCACCCCCGAGGAGGCGCGCGCCGTGGAACGGGCCGGCGCCGACGCGGTGATCGCCCAGGGCGTCGAGGCCGGCGGCCACCAGGGCACCCACCGCGACGCCCCGGAGGCGGACGGCGGCGGCATCGGACTGCTGTCCCTGGTCGCCCAGGTCCGCGACTCCGTCGGCATCCCGGTCGTCGCCGCCGGCGGCATCATGCGCGGCTCACAGATCGCCGCCGTGTGCGCCGCCGGGGCCTGCGCAGCCCAGCTCGGCACCGCCTTCGTCGCCGCCCACGAGTCCGGCGCGCACGCCCTGCACAAGCAGGCCCTGACCAACCCCCTCTACGTCCGCACCGAGCTGACCCGCGCCTTCACCGGCCGCCCGGCGCGCGCCCTGGTCAACCGCTTCCTGCGCGAGCACGGCCCGTACGCCCCCGCCGCCTACCCGGAGGTCCACCACCTGACCGCGCCGCTGCGCAAGGCCGCCGCGAAGGCCGGCGACGCGCAGGGCCTGGCGCTGTGGGCGGGACAGGGCCACCGGATGGCCCGTGAGCTGCCCGCCGGACAGCTGGTGGAGGTGCTGGCCGCCGAACTGGCCACCGCCCGGACAGCGTTGTCGGCGGGAGGCGCCCGATGACCGCGCCCGTCTTCGTCGTCGACCACTTCGGCACCGGTGGCACCGGCCGCCATGTGCTCGACGGCCCCGAGGGACGGCACGCCGTCTCCGTGAAGCGGCTGCGCGCCGGTGAGGAGGTCGTCCTCACCGACGGGGCGGGCCGCTGGGCCGCGGGTGAGGTGGAGGGCACCGAGGGCAAGGACCGGCTGATCGTGCGGCTCGGCGAGATCGCCGAGGAGCCCGTGGAGACACCCCGGCTGACCGTCGTGCAGGCGCTGCCCAAGGGCGACCGGGGCGAGCTGGCCGTGGAGACCATGACCGAGGTCGGCGTCGACGCGATCGTGCCGTGGTCGGCCTCGCGCTGCATCACCCAGTGGAAGGGCGAGCGGGGCGCGAAGGCGCTCGCCAAGTGGCGGGCGACGGCCCGGGAGGCCGGCAAGCAGTCGCGCCGGGTGCGGTTCCCGGAGGTCGCGGACGCGGCGACGAGCAAGGGGGTTGCCTCACTTCTCGCCGAAGCGCAGTTCGCGGCGGTGCTGCACGAGAGTGGGACGGAGCCGTTGGCCACGGTTCCGCTGCCCGCCTCCGGCGACATCGTGCTGGTCGTCGGGCCCGAAGGCGGGGTGTCGCCCGAGGAGTTGGCGCTGTTCGAGAGCGTGGGGGCGCGGGCGTACCGGCTGGGCCGGAGTGTGCTCCGTACCTCCACGGCGGGGACGGCGGCGGCGGCGCTGCTGCTGGGACGCACCGGACGCTGGTCCTGACCTCGCGGGGCGCCGCCCCCGGACCCCGCCCCTCGAACGCCGGAGGGGCTGTCTCCCCGGAGTCCCCGGTGAGGGGGCGCCACACGTGGCCCAATGCGCCCTACCGCCGCGCGAGCGGCGGTGGCACGCTGCCGTGCATGGGGGCGATGAAGTGGGTCCGAGGAGGGCCGCGCGGGCGGCGGCGCGCCGCCGCCGTCGTGTTCGCCGTGGCCGCCGTCGTCGGTGTCACGGCCTGTGAGGGCGGCAGCGTCAGCTCCGCCGCCGTCGCGCTCACCACCGACGGCACGGTGACGAAGGAGCTCAACCGGCAGAAGGACAAGGTGCGCTGGCTCACCTGCAACGCGTCCTTCGGCGACCGCGGCGGCTCCGCCTCACCGGCGTCGCAGGAGACCGCCGCCTCGGTCGACTGCGAGGGCGAGACCGAGGCCGGCAAGGAGATCACCGTCACCGGCAGGGTCACCCACGCCGTCAACGGCGCCTGTGTGCGCGGGGACCTCACCGCCAAGGTGGACGGCCGGCAGGTGTTCCACGTCCAGGGACTGGGCGACTGCGACTCCAAGAACCCGCCCCGGGTGGGCGATCCCACGCAGCGCGGCCCCGAGCCCACCGTCACCGTGACCGTCACGACGACGGTGTGGTGCGACCAGTACCCCTCCTGTCGCCCCGTCGAGGGCAAGTGATCCGAACCCCTGGCCCGACCGGGCGCGGCCCCCATAGGGTGATCAGGTGACACAGCCTGCATCGGTCGCATCCACCGCATACCTCCGGTTCCCGCATCCGCACGGCGAGTTGGTCGCCTTCACCGCCGAGGACGACGTGTGGCTCGCCCCGCTCGACGGCGGCCGCGCCTGGCGGGTCAGCGCGGACAACGTGCCGGTGAACCATCCACGGATCTCCCCGGACGGCACCACCGTCGCCTGGACCTCCACCCGCGACGGCGCGCCCGAGGTGCACATCGCCCCCGTCGACGGCGGCCCCGCCCGGCGGCTGACCCACTGGGGCAGTCTGAAGACCCAGGTCCGCGGCTGGACCGCCGACGGCCGCGTCCTCGCGCTGAGCACGTACGGCCAGGCCGGCGTGCGCCGTACCTGGGCGCGCGCCGTGCCGCTCGACGGCGGCCCCGCCGAGACCCTGCCGTACGGGCCGGTCGGTGATGTCGCGGCGGGTCCGCACACCGTGCTGCTCTCCGCCACGATGGGCCGTGAGGCGGCCAGTTGGAAGCGCTACCGGGGCGGCACCGCCGGCAAGCTGTGGATCGACCGCGACGGCGACGGCGAGTTCGTCCGGCTGCACGAGGATCTCGACGGGAACATCGAGTACCCGCTGTGGGTGGGGGAGAAGATCGCGTTCCTCTCCGACCACGAGGGCACGGGCGCGCTGTACTCCTCCCTCGCCGACGGCTCCGACCTGCGCCGTCACACCCCGCTGGACGGTTTCTACGCCCGTCACGCGGCCACCGACGGCAGCCGGGTCGTCTGGTCCGGCGCCGGCGAGCTGTGGATCCTCGACGACCTCGACGGGGCCGAGCCGCGCCGCCTCGACGTCCGGCTCGGCGGGCAGCGCGTCGACCTCCAGCCGTTCCCGGTGAACGCGGCCCGCTGGTTCGGCTCCGCGTCCCCCGACCACACCGCGCGCGGCAGCGCCGTCTGCGTGCGTGGCACCGTCCACTGGGTCACCCACCGCTCCGGCCCCGCCCGCGCGCTCGCCGCGACCCCGGGCGTACGGGCCCGCCGGCCGCGCACCTTCCGCGCGGACGGCGAGGAATGGGTGGTGTGGGTGACGGACGCCGAGGGCGACGACGCCCTGGAGTTCGCCCCCGCCACCGGACCGGCCCCCGGCGCCACCCCGCGCCGCCTGGCGGCAGGACAGCTCGGCAGGGTCGTGGAGCTGGCGATGGCACCCGACGGCAGCCGCGCCGCGATCGCCTCGCACGACGGCCGGGTCCTGTTCGTCGAGCGGGAGACCGGCGAGGTCCGCGAGGTGGACCGCAGCGAGGACGGCGACGTCTCCGGGCTGGTGTTCTCGCCCGACTCCACCTGGCTCGCCTGGTCCCACCCCGGCCCGCGTCCGCTCAGCCAGATCAAGCTCGCCAACACCACCGACCTGTCGGTCACCGAGGCGACCCCGCTGCGCTTCCAGGACTACGCGCCCGCCTTCACCCTCGACGGCAAGCACCTCGCGTTCCTGTCCACACGCTCCTTCGACCCGGTCTACGACGAGCACGTCTTCGACCTGGCCTTCGTCGAGGGCGTACGGCCGTACCTGATCGCGCTGGCGGCGACCACCCCGTCGCCGTTCGGGCCGCAGCGGCACGGCCGGCCGTTCGAGACCCCGGACCGGGACGAGACCCCCGACAGCGAGGGCACGCCCACCACGCGCATCGACCTCGACGGGCTGGCCGACCGCATCGTGCCCTTCCCGGTCGAGGCCTCCCGCTACAGCAACCTGCGCGCCGCCAAGGACGGCGTGCTGTGGCTGCGGCACCCGGTGCGCGGCGTGCTCGGCGCGTCCCGGGCCACGCCCGACGACCCGGACCCCAAGACCGACCTGGAGCGCTACGACCTCGCCCAGCAGCGCATCGAGCATCTCGCCGTCGACGCCGACCACTTCGAGGTCAGCGGGGACGGCAAGCGGGTGCTGCTGTGGACCGACGGACGGCTGAAGGTCGTACCCAGCGACCGGCGTGCCTCCGGCGACGAGGACAGCGACACCAACATCACCGTGGACCTCGCCCGGGTCCGCCAGTTCGTCGACCCGGCCGCCGAGTGGCGGCAGATGTTCGACGAGAACGGCCGCATCATGCGGGACAACTTCTGGCGTCCCGACATGAGCGGTGTCGACTGGGACGGGGTCCTGGACCGCTACCGTCCCGTGCTCGGCCGGCTGGCCACCCACGACGACCTGGTGGACCTCCTGTGGGAGGTGCACGGCGAACTCGGCACCTCGCACGCCTACATCACCCCGCGCGGCGGCTTCGGCGGCGGCGCCCGGCAGGGACTGCTCGGCGCGGACGTCTCCCGGCACGAGGACGGCAGCTGGCGGGTGGACCGCGTCCTGCCCGCCGAGACCTCCGACCCGGAGGCCCGCTCTCCGCTCGCCGCGCCCGGCGTGGCGATCCGGCCGGGGGACGCGATCGTCGCCGTCGCCGGACAGCCGGTCGACCCGGTGACCGGACCGGCGCCGCTGCTGGTCGGCACGGCCGGCAAGCCCGTCGAACTGACCGTGTCACCGGCCGGCGGGGGAGAGCCCCGGCACGCGGTCGTCGTCCCGCTCGCCGACGAGGAGCCGCTGCGCTACCACGCCTGGGTCGCCGACCGGCGGGCCTACGTGCTGGAGAAGTCCGGCGGCCGGCTCGGCTACATCCACGTCCCCGACATGCAGGCGCCCGGGTGGGCGCAGATCCACCGCGACCTGCGGGTGGAGGTGCTGCGCGAGGGTCTGGTCGTGGACGTGCGGGAGAACCGCGGCGGCCACACCTCGCAGCTCGTGGTGGAGAAGCTGGCCCGGCGGATCGTCGGCTGGGACCTGCCGCGCGGGATGCGCGCGGAGAGCTACCCGCGCGACGCGCCCCGGGGGCCGGTCGTCGCCGTCGCCAACGAGTTCTCCGGCTCCGACGGGGACATCGTCAACGCGGCGATCAAGGCACTCGGCATCGGCCCTGTCGTCGGCACCCGCACCTGGGGCGGCGTCATCGGCATCGACAGCCGCTACCGGCTGGTCGACGGCACGCTGGTCACCCAGCCCAAGTACGCCTTCTGGCTGGAGGGGTACGGCTGGGACGTGGAGAACCACGGCGTCGACCCGGACGTAGAGGTCGTCCAGCGGCCGCAGGATTACGCCGCCGGGCGGGACGTCCAGCTGGACGAGGCGGTGCGGCTGGCGCTGGAGGCGCTGGAGGAGACGCCCGCGAAGGTGGCGCCGGAGCTGTCGTGACCGCACCCGTGCGGCACGACGGCCCGGGGCCGGATCGGTAGCATGCCCCTGTAGTGATCGTCGGGTCGAGGAGGGCGTATGGCTGGGGAACCTCAGGACGACTGTCTGTTCTGCAAGATCGTCGCGGGCAGCATCCCGGCGACGATCGTGCGCGAGACGGACACGACCGTCGCGTTCCGTGACATCAACCCCCAGGCGCCCACCCATGTCCTGGTGATCCCGAAGGCGCACCACCGGGACGCCGCGGCGCTCGCCGCCGCGGCGCCCGAGCTCGCCGCGGACGTGCTGCGCGAGACGCAGGCCGTCGCGGACGACGAGAAGCTGGAGAGCTACCGCATCGTCTTCAACACCGGCAGCGGCGCCGGCCAGACCGTGTGGCACGCGCACGCCCACGTCCTGGGCGGGCGCGGTCTCGAATGGCCCCCCGGATAAGCCGTGTCCGTCCGTGAACTGGTGGTGCTCGGCACCGCCAGCCAGGTCCCCACCCGGCACCGCAACCACAACGGCTACCTGCTGCGCTGGGACGGCGAGGGCATCCTGTTCGACCCCGGCGAGGGCACCCAGCGCCAGATGCTGCGCGCCGGGATCGCCGCCCATGACGTGAACCGGATCTGCGTCACCCACTTCCACGGCGACCACTCCCTGGGGCTCGCCGGGGTGATCCAGCGGATCAACCTCGACAAGGTGCCGCACCCGGTCACCGCGCACTACCCGCGCTCCGGGCAGCGGTTCTTCGACCGGCTGCGGTACGCGACCGCCTACCGCGAGACCGTCGACCTCGCCGAGGACCCCGTCGACACCGACGGCCCGCTCGCCCGCACCCTCGGCTACACGCTGGAGGCGCGCCGGCTCTCCCATCCCGTCGAGGCGTACGGCTACCGGCTCGTCGAACCGGACGGCCGCCGGATGCTGCCCGACCGGCTCGCCGCGTACGGCATCGAGGGACCGGACGTCGGCCGCCTCCAGCGCGAGGGCTCCCTGGACGGGGTCGCCCTGGAGGACGTCAGCGAGGTGCGGCGCGGGCAGCGGTTCGCGTTCGTCATGGACACCCGGCTGTGCGACGGGGTGTACGCGCTCGCCGAGGGCTGCGACATGCTGGTCATCGAGTCGACGTTCCTCGACGAGGACGAGGAACTCGCCGTGGAGTTCGGCCACCTGACCGCCGGCCAGGCGGCCCGCGTGGCCCGCGACGCGGGCGTACGGCATCTGGTGCTCACGCACTTCAGCCAGCGCTACGCGGACCCGGACGAGTTCGAACGCCAGGCCCGCGCCACGGGCTACGACGCCGACCTGACCGTGGCCCGAGACCTCCAACGCGTCGCTCTGCCCAAACGCCGGTGACCCCGTCGGAGCCGCGGGCAGTCGTGCCTCGTCCAGTGCCTCGGGCGTGGGAGGTGCCCCGGGCGGCACGGGTGGGCGCGGCGGCCCCCGCAGCCGGACGCGGGCCCACCGTCCTCGGGGAGGGCAGGCGGGCGCGGTCCACGGGAGCTCACACCCCGCCCGGCCCCCGCGTGGCCGCCGCCGTGTCGTAGGCGCCCCGCGCCGCCGCAGGCGTTCCGTCGAGGGGAATCTCGACCACCGGCTGCTCCGGCGCCCCGACCTCCGGTACCGGCCCCGTGGGCGTACCCGTGGTGGCCGCGAGCAGTGCCGCCGCGTGACCGCCACGCCGCCGCACCGCACCCGGCAGCAGCGGACGCCCGCCGGTGTGCAGGGCGACGCCGGTCATCGGCACCGCGACCAGCAGCAGACCCGCCGCGAGCACCGCGCCCATCACCGGGAAGCCGGCCAGCGCGGACAGCACGCTGCCGGTGATCGGTCCGGCCGCCGTGCCGAGGGCGGACGCGGAGCCGACCAGCACCGCCCAGCGGCCCTTCGGGTCCAGCGAGGCGGCCAGCCCGATCAGGTACGACAGCACCACCGGATAGAACGTGTTCCAGGCGATCTCACCGGAGGCGAAGCTCCCCAGCCCGTCGGCCGAGGCGCTCAGCGCGATGCAGCCGGCGATGACGACCGTGCCGCCGCCGATGGGCAGCGCGCGCCCGAGCCGTGAGCCGAGCGCGCCCGCGCCCAGCACACCCAGCAGGCCCGCGCCCAGGGCCAGCGCGAAGACCACGCCCACGGTCGGTTCGGACAGGTGCGCCTGGTCGACGCCGATGCGTCCGCTGACACCCCACAGCGCGTTCTGCGCCATGGACCACAGCAGCATCGCCCCGGCCAGCACCATGCCCGAACGCCGGTGCGGCAGGCGGTCGGTGCCGGTGCCGTAGGCGTCGGTGTCCGGCTCCGCCGGGAGCGGGACGGTCGTGCCGCCGGGCAGCCGGGAGGTCAGCGGCCACACCGCGAGCGCGGTGAGGGCGATGGCGGCGAGGGTCAGCCCGTGCCCGGGCAGGTGCGGCACCGTCAGGTAGACCGCGCCCGCCAGCGCGGACACGCTGAGCAGTCCCAGGGTGGAGGCCCGGTGTGGGTCCTTCTCGGCGGCGATCCGGGTGGCGGCGACCGTGGTGGCCGTGCCCGAGCCGAAGCCGCCGATCACGGCACCGGCGACCACGGCGGGGACGGCGGTGGTCAGGGCGGCCCCGCCGTAGCCGACGACGGCGAGGAGCAGCCCGAGGCGGGCCAGGGTCCGCGGCCCGGTCCGCTCGACGTGCGAGGCCAGCAGGAACCCGGCCGTGGCGGAGCTGAGCAGCAGCAGACTGCCGACGGCCCCCGCCTGGGTGGCCGACAGCGCGAGGCCGCGTTCCAGCCGGCCGACCGTGGTGGGCAGCAGATACGGCGCGAGGTACCCGGCCGTGAAAAGGGCGACGAGGGGCCAGGGGGTGGTGCGAGGGGCGAACACGGGCGTTCCCAGGGCGTGCGAAAGGGACGGTGCGAAAAAGGAGATGGGGGGCGACGACCGTCGACGGACGAGAACGCGCGGGCAATTTGTATCAAGCGGGAGCGGCGCAACGGCAGCGAGGTTGATGTGATCTAGGCCACTCTTCTGTTTGGGTGTTCGGGGGTCTGGGTATCAGCGCGCTTTTCGCGCTCCGGCGGGCGCTGCGCGACCGCTGCCCGACGGTCGGCCGCCCCATTGACGCCCCTGATTCACCCCTCTAACCTTCGTTCTCATACGTGGACGCCGTCTACGTAGGGAGATGACCTCAGGACCCCGCACGACGCCGGACCCACCTCGTAGGAGCCGCCCTGTGACCCCACCCACCTCCCGGGACGACCTGACCGTCACCGAGGTCCGCCTCACCCCGGTGCTGGTCGCCGACCCGCCCCTGCTCAACACCCAGGGCGTGCACCAGCCGTACACCCCCCGGCTGATCGTGGAGGTGGTGACCGCGGGCGGGACCACCGGCCTCGGCGAGACCTACGGCGACACCAAGTACCTGGAACTGGCCCGGCCGCTCGCCGACAAGCTCGTCGGACACCCGGCCGGCGACCTGAACCGGCTGTTCGCCGAGGCCGACGACATAGCCGTCGATGCCGCCCGGGTCTCCGGCCAGGTCGACGTCGGCGGACTGCGCGGCGTGCAGACCGCCGACAAGCTGCGGCTGTCCGTGCTCTCCGCCCTGGAGGTCGCCTGCCTCGACGCCCTCGGCAAGAGCCTCGGCCTGCCCGTGCACGCCCTGCTCGGCGGCAAGGTGCGCGACGCCGTCGAGTACAGCGCGTACCTGTTCTACAAGTGGGCCGACCACCCCGAGGGCGTGCCGGCGGAGAAGGACGACTGGGGCGCCGCCGTGGACCCGGCGGGCGTCGTCGAGCAGGCACGCCGGTTCAAGGAGGTGTACGGCTTCACGTCGTTCAAGCTGAAGGGCGGCGTCTTCCCGCCGGACGAGGAGATCGCCGCCGTCCGCGCGCTCGCCGCCGCGTTCCCCGGGCACCCGCTGCGTCTCGACCCCAACGGCGCCTGGTCCGTGGAGACCTCGCTCAAGGTCGCCGAGGAACTCGGGGACGTCCTGGAGTACCTGGAGGACCCCACCCTCGGTACACCCGCCATGGCCGAGGTGGCCGCCCGGACCGGAGTGCCGCTCGCCACCAACATGTGCGTGACGACGTTCGCCGAGATCAAGGAGGCGTTCACCCGGGACGCCGTCCAGGTGGTCCTCTCCGACCACCACTACTGGGGCGGCCTGCGCAACACCCAGCACCTCGCGGCGATCTGCCGCACCTTCGGCGTGGGCGTCTCCATGCACTCCAACACGCACCTGGGCATCAGCCTCGCCGCCATGACCCACGTGGCGGCCACCGTGCCCAACCTGCACCACGCGTGCGACTCCCACTACCCCTGGCAGTCCGAGGACGTCCTCACCGAGCGGCTCACCTTCGAGGGCGGCACCGTACGGGTCCCGGACGCGCCCGGCCTCGGCGTCGAACTCGACCGGGACCGGCTGGCCTCCCTGCACCGGCGGTGGCTGGACGACGACGGCGCGCTGCGCGACCGCGACGACGCGGCGGCCATGCGGACCGCCGAACCGGGCTGGACCCGGCCCACCGTGCCCCGCTGGTGACGGGTCCCGGAGCCGGCCCCGGCGACGGCGGACGGCACGGTCCCCGGGGCGTCCCGGCGTGACGGCGGCCGGCCTGTCGGCGGTGTGGTGCACACTGGCTGAAACCGCACCACGTCAGGGAGCGCACCGTGATGGCGTCCACCGGGAAGAGGAACGGGAAGAGGACCGGCAAGAGAGCCGGGCAGGCACCGGCCGCGGGACCCTGCCCGCCCCACGTCGACCCCCTCGCCGCCCTGCGCGGCCCGGACGGGCCCGCCTGGGACGTCTACCTCACCGGCACCGTCTTCCTGGACATCGTCTTCACCGGGCTCGGCTCCGCCCCCGTGCGCGGGACCGAGTCCTGGGCGCGCGGCATGGGGTCGAGCCCGGGCGGCGTGGCCAACATGGCCACCGCCCTGGCCCGGCTCGGCCTGCGCACCTCCCTCGCGGCCGCCTTCGGCGACGACCACTACGGCGAGTACTGCTGGGACGCGCTGGAGCAGGGCGAGGGTATCGACCTCTCCCCGTCCCGCACGGTCCCCGGCTGGCACTCCCCGGTCACCGTCTCCATGGCGTACGAGGGCGAGCGCACGATGGTCTCGCACGGCCACGAACCGCCCCCCGAGGAGCCCGCCCCGACTGCCCGCCCGCGCACGGGCCGCCGTCGCTCCCTCACCCCCGGCCGCAGCGCCCCCTGGATCGCGCAGGCCGCCCGCAAGGGCACCCGCATCTTCGGCGACGTCGGCTGGGACGACACGGGGGCGTGGGACCTGGCGGGCCTGGACGACCTCAGGTACTGCGAGGCGTTCCTGCCGAACGCCGAGGAGGCCATGCGCTACACCGGCACCGCCACCCCGCACGCCGCCGCCCACGCTCTCACCGAGCACGTCCCGGTCGCCGTGGTCACGCTGGGCGCGGAGGGCGCGTACGCGGTGGACCGGCGGACGGGGGAGACCGCGTCGGTGCCGGCCATCGAGGTGGAGGCGCTGGACCCGACGGGCGCGGGGGACGTGTTCGTCGCCGGCTTCGTCACCGGCACGCTGGCGGGCTGGCCGCTGGCCGACCGGCTGGCCTTCGCGGGACTGACGGCCGCGCTGTCCGTCCAGGAGTTCGGCGGCTCGCTGTCCGCGCCTGGCTGGGCGGAGATCGCCGGGTGGTGGCGCAGGGTGCAGTCGGTCGAGGGCCAGGACCCCTCCGCGCTGCGGCGCTACGGCTTCCTGGCCGGGCTGGTCCCGGAGGAGGCGGTGCGACCCTGGCCGCTGCGGCGGGCGGTGCCGACGATCGGGTTCCGCCGGTCGGCCTGAGACGGCGTCCTCGGGGAAGAGTGCGAACGGGGTCGATCGCCCGGTCGGATAAAAGGTCTACGGGCTTGTCACCCCCGCGTCGTACCCTGGGAGTCGCGAGGCCGCCCACAGCTGCGCGGCCGTGACGAGGAGGAACCGCAGGCCTCAGAGCCGGCCCATGACTCAGACACCCACAGCTCACACCCCCGCGCAGGGGGAGGCGAGAGTGCAGTTCACCGTTCCCGCCCAGCACCCCATGGTGACCGTGCTGGGATCCGGCGACTCCCTCCTGCGTGTGATCGAGAAGGCCTTCCCGGGGGCCGACATCCACGTCCGGGGCAACGAGATCAGCGCGGTCGGCGACGCCACGGAGGTCGCCCTCGTCTCGCGCGTGTTCGACGAGATGATGCTGGTGCTCCGCACCGGTCAGCCGATGACGGAGGACGCAGTGGAACGCTCGATCGCCATGCTCAAGGCGAGCGAAAGCGGGGAGAGCGACGGCCAGGAGACCCCGGCCCAGGTGCTCACGCAGAACATCCTGTCCTCGCGCGGTCGCACGATCCGCCCCAAGACGCTCAACCAGAAGCGTTACGTGGACGCGATCGACAAGCACACCATCGTCTTCGGCATCGGACCCGCGGGCACCGGCAAGACCTATCTGGCCATGGCCAAGGCCGTGCAGGCCCTGCAGTCCAAGCAGGTCAACCGCATCATCCTGACCCGGCCGGCGGTCGAGGCGGGCGAGCGGCTGGGCTTCCTGCCGGGCACGCTGTACGAGAAGATCGACCCGTACCTGCGCCCGCTGTACGACGCGCTGCACGACATGCTCGACCCCGACTCGATCCCCCGCCTGATGGCCGCGGGCACCATCGAGGTCGCGCCGCTGGCGTACATGCGCGGCCGCACGCTCAACGACGCGTTCATCATCCTGGACGAGGCCCAGAACACGAGCCCCGAACAGATGAAGATGTTCCTCACCCGCCTCGGCTTCGACTCGAAGATCGTGATCACGGGTGACGTGACCCAGGTGGACCTGCCCGACGGCACCAAGTCCGGTCTGCGGCAGGTGCAGGACATCCTGGAGGGCCTGGACGACGTCCACTTCTCCCGGCTGTCGTCGCAGGATGTCGTCCGGCACAAGCTGGTGGGCCGTATCGTCGACGCGTACGAGAAGTACGACAGCACGCACGGCACCGAGAACGGCACCCACAAGGGCGGCCGCGGCCGGTCCGGGCACAAGGGGAAGTAGACCGAGCACCAGATGTCGATCGACGTCAACAACGAGTCCGGAACCGAGGTCGACGAGCAGGCGATCCTCGACATCGCCCGCTACGCCCTCGCGCGGATGCGGATCCACCCGCTCTCCGAGCTCTCGGTGATCGTGGTGGACGCCGGCGCCATGGAGCAGCTGCACATCCAGTGGATGGACCTGCCCGGGCCCACGGACGTCATGTCGTTCCCCATGGACGAGCTGCGGCCCCCGTCGAAGGACGACGACGAGCCGCCGCAGGGGCTGCTCGGCGACATCGTGCTCTGCCCCGAGGTCGCCGCCAAGCAGGGCGAGGAAGCACCGACGCGGCACACCATGGACGAGGAGCTGCAGCTGCTCACCGTCCACGGTGTGCTGCACCTGCTCGGCTACGACCACGAGGAACCGGACGAGAAGGCCGAGATGTTCGGCCTTCAGGCGGCCATCGTGGACGGCTGGCGCGCGGAGAAGGGCCTCACCGGCCCGTCTCCGGCCCCGACCGTGTCATGAGCGCGCAACTCGTCCTGGGGGCCCTCGCGCTGGTCGTCGTCGCCTGGCTCGCCGCCTGCGCGGAGGCCGGCATCGCGCGCGTCTCCAGCTTCCGCGCCGAGGAAGCCGTACGCTCCGGCCGCCGGGGCAGCGCCAAACTCGCCCAGATCGCCGCGGACCCCACCCGCTACCTCAACGTGGCGCTGCTGGTCCGCATCATCTGTGAGATGTCCGCCGCCTCGCTGATCACCTACGGCAGCGTGCGCGAGTTCGACGGGACGGCCGAGGCGCTGCTGATCGCCATCGCCATCATGGTGCTCGTCTCCTACGTCGCCGTCGGGGTCTCCCCGCGCACCATCGGCCGGCAGCACCCGCTGAGCACCGGCACGGCCGCCGCATACGTGCTGGTGCCGCTGGCGCGGATCATGGGCCCCATCCCCTCGCTGCTGATCCTCATCGGCAACGCCCTCACGCCCGGCAAGGGCTTCCGGCACGGCCCGTTCGCCTCCGAGGCGGAGCTGCGCGCGCTGGTGGACCTCGCCGAGGCGGAGTCGCTGATCGAGGACGAGGAGCGCCGCATGGTGCACTCCGTCTTCGAGCTGGGCGACACCCTGGTGCGCGAGGTGATGGTGCCGCGCACCGACCTGGTGGTCATCGAGCGGTACAAGACCATCCGCCAGGCCCTCACCCTCGCCCTGCGCTCGGGTTTCTCCCGCATCCCGGTGACCGGCGAGAGCGAGGACGACATCGTCGGGATCGTCTACCTCAAGGACCTGGCCCGCAAGACGCACATCAGCCGGGACGCGGAGAACGAACTCGTCTCCACGGCGATGCGCCCGGCCTTCTTCGTGCCCGACACGAAGAACGCCGGCGACCTGCTGCGCGAGATGCAGAAGGAACGCAACCACGTCGCCGTCGCGGTCGACGAGTACGGCGGCACGGCGGGCATCGTCACCATTGAGGACATCCTCGAGGAGATCGTCGGCGAGATCACCGACGAGTACGACCGCGAACTGCCCCCCGTCGAGGAGCTGGGCGAGGACCGTTACCGGGTCACCGCCCGCCTCGACATCACCGACCTGGGTGAGCTGTACGGGCTGGAGGAGTTCGACGACGAGGACGTCGAGACCGTCGGCGGCCTGCTCGCCAAGCGCCTGGGCAGGGTGCCGATCGCGGACGCCTCGGCCGTCATGGAGCTGCCGGACGGGCGGGAGCTGCGGCTCACCGCGGAGTCCTCCGCCGGCCGCCGCAACAAGATCGTGACGGTGCTGGTGGAGCCGGTGGGCCCGGCGAAGCCCCCGGCCGGCGAGGAGGCGGGGGAGGAGTGACCCCGGCGCGGCTGCGCACGCTCTGCCTGTCCTTCAACGCGGCGGTGGAGGAATTCCCCTTCAACCCGGAGACCTCGGTCTTCAAGGTGCTGGGAAAGATGTTCGCCCTGACGGACCTGGGCGCGCGCCCGCTGAAGGTCAACCTCAAGTGCGACCCGCAGGACGCGATCCGGCTGCGCGCCGAGCACCCGGACCTGATCGTCCCGGGCTGGCACATGAACAAACGGCACTGGAACACGGTGACGGTGTCCGGCGGACCCCCCGGCGAGCTCCCGGACCGCCTGGTCAGGGAGCTGGTGGAGGACTCCTACGACCTGGTTGTGGCGGGCCTCCCCCGAGCCGCCCGCCTGCGCCTCGACCGCCCGTAGCGCCCCCTTATGCTCGGATCATGACCGAGACTCCCGACCTCGACCCCGAGGACCGCAAGATCGTCACCCTGGCCCGCTCCGTCCGCGCCCGCAACGGCGTGCCCGAGGGCGCGGCCGTACGTGACGAGACCGGCCGCACGTACGTCGCCGGTACGGTCGCCCTGGACTCGCTCCAGCTCAGCGCGCTGCGCACGGCGGTGGCGATGGCGGTGGCGTCCGGCGCGACCTCGCTGGAGGCGGCGGCGGTGGTGACGGAGGCGGAGTCGGCCTCCGCCGAGGACCGCGCGGCCGTACGGGACCTGGGCGGGGCGGACACGCCGGTGCTGGTGGCCGGGCCGGACGGCACGGTGCGGGAGACGGTCACGGCGGGCTGATCGGGACCCGGTCACGCCATCGCGGTGCTACCGCAGGTGGTCATGCCCGATGGGGAGCCGGAATCCCCCCGGAGGCAAGCGATGCGGAACGGGTCTGTCCCCGGCGGCGGGCGCGGTCCGGGGCCCGTTCACGCCGGGCTTCGCCGAGCCGGCCCCGCAGCGCCGGTGACGTCCGCGACGTCGTCCCGGACGGCCTCCGCCCGGTGCCGAGCGCCCTGAATGGTCCGAGCGGGTCCGGGGATCAGGGAGAATGGGCGGCATGAGTGTTCGTACCCAGTCATCCGAGCAGCCGGCCGACGCCGTCCACCGGGCCGGTTTCGCCTGCTTCGTGGGCCGTCCCAACGCGGGCAAGTCCACCCTCACGAACGCTCTGGTCGGGCAGAAGGTGGCGATCACCTCCAACCGGCCGCAGACCACCCGGCACACCGTGCGGGGCATCGTGCACCGGCCGGAGGCGCAGCTGATCCTGGTGGACACCCCCGGGCTGCACAAGCCGCGCACCCTGCTCGGCGAGCGGCTGAACGATGTCGTGCGCACCACCTGGGCCGAGGTCGACGCGATCGGGTTCTGCCTGCCCGCCGACCAGAAGATCGGGCCCGGCGACCGCTTCATCGCCAAGGAACTGGCCGGGATCAAGAAGACCCCGAAGGTCGCCGTCGTCACCAAGACCGACCTGGTGGACAGCAAGGCGCTGGCCGAGCAGCTGATCGCCGTCGACCAGCTCGGCAAGGAGCTGGGCATCACCTGGGCGGAGATCGTCCCGGTGTCGGCCACCGCGGGCAAGCAGGTCGAGCTGCTGGCGGACCTGCTGATCCCGCTGATGCCCGAGGGCCCCGCGCTGTACCCGGAGGGCGACCTCACCGACGAGCCCGAGCAGGTCATGGTCGCCGAGCTCATCCGCGAGGCCGCCCTGGAAGGCGTCCGCGACGAGCTCCCGCACTCCATCGCGGTGGTCGTCGAGGAGATGCTGCCGCGCGAGGACCGCCCCGCCGACAAGCCGCTGCTCGACATCCACGCCAACCTCTACATCGAGCGCTCCAGCCAGAAGGGCATCGTCATCGGCCCCAAGGGCAAGCGCCTGAAGGACGTCGGCATCAAGTCCCGCAAGCAGATCGAGGCGCTCCTCGGTACGCCCGTCTTCCTCGACCTGCACGTGAAGGTCGCCAAGGACTGGCAGCGGGACCCCAAGCAGCTGCGCCGCCTCGGGTTCTGAGCGGCACCGGCTCCGTCAGCCGCGCTGTTCGCGCAGCATCTCCTTGTACCAGCCGTACGAGGCTTTTGGGGTGCGCCGCTGGGTCGTGAAGTCCACGTGGACCAGGCCGAAGCGGCGCCCGTACCCTTCCGCCCACTCGAAGTTGTCCATGAGGGACCACACGAAGTAGCCGCGTACGTCCACGCCCGCCTCCACCGCCTGGTGCAGGGCGCGGACGTGGCCGTCGAGGTAGGCGATGCGGTCGGTGTCGTCCAGGCCCTCGTACGCGCAGCCGTTCTCCGTGACGACGACCGGGGGGAGCCGGTCGCCGTACCGCGCACGGAACGTGGTGAGCAGTTCCGTCAGCCCGTCCGGGACCACCGGCCAGCCGAAGTCCGTCGCCGGGTACCCCTCGATCTCCCGTACGGAGAAGGGAAGTTCGGCCGGCATCCGGACACCGCCGAACTCGATCTCGGCTCCCTGCGGCGCCCCCACCCGCGTCGGCGCGTAGTAGTTGATCCCGTACCAGTCGAGTGGTTCGGCGATGACCTTCAGGTCCGCCTCGACGTCGCCCGGCATCAGCTCGCCGATGCCCTCGGGATAGCGGCCGAGCAGCAGCGGGTCGGCGAACAGGCGGTTCAGCAGGACGTCGTAGAAGTCCGCCGCCGCCACGTCCGCCTCGTCCCCCGAGGCGGCCCAGGCCGGGCCGTGGGAGTTCGCGATGCCGACGTCGCCGGCCCCGGCCGCGCGCAGCGCCCGTACCGCCAGGCCGTGCGCCAGCAGCTGGTGGTGGGCCACCGGCAGCGCGTCGAACAGCAGCGTCCGGCCGGGCGCGTGCACCCCGAGCGCGTGCCCCAGCAGGGTGTGCTCGGCGGGCTCGTTCAGCGTGATCCACTTCTTCACCCGGTCGCCCAGGCGCGCGGCGACCCGCGCCACGTACTCCGCGAACCGCTCCGCCGTGTCCCGCTCCAGCCAGTCCAGGTCCGCCGGCAGGTCCCAGTGGAACAGCGTCGGCACCGGCCGTACGCCCGCCGCCAGCAGGTCGTCGACCAGCCGGTCGTAGAAGTCCAGGCCGCCCTCGGCCCGCACCCGCGGCCAGGACACCGAGAAGCGGTACGCGTCCACGCCCAGGTCCGCGAGCAGCGTCACGTCCTCGCGGTGGCGGTGGACGTGGTCGCAGGCCACCGCCGCCGTGGAGCCGTCCCGCACCTTCCCGGGCTCGGCCGTGAACACGTCCCATACCGACCTCTCGCGCTCGTCGGCTGCCCCCTCGATCTGGTGCGCCGAGGTCGACACACCCCACAGGAAGCCGGCCGGGAAACGGGGCATCGGGTTCGTCGTCGCCATGCCCCGGATCATCCGCACCGCCACCACGGGGCGTCAACGCCCCCGCGCCACAAGCCTGTCAGGCGCCTTCCTTCAGCACCCTCCTGACCAGCGTCCGCTGTTCCTCCGTCAGCCGGGGGTCCGCGCAGTACACCGTTCTGCCGTCCACCGTGATCCGGTAGCTGAAACCGTCCGGGACGCCGGCCGGCGGGGTCGTTCCGCCGGCCGCCACGGCCCGTTCCGCCAGCGCGTGCCACTCGTGGGCGTCGGCCCGTCCCGAGGTGTCCACCTCGGCCTGCCGCTCGATCCCCGCGAAGCCGCCCGTGCGCCGCACCTGAATACGCATGGTCCGTGTCTAGTACGGAACTACAGCGTGCGCACCCCCACCCGCTCCCACGCCTTGGTCACCGCCACCAGTTCCTCGCCCTCCCCGAACCGGGCGCGCGCCGCCTTCACGGTGAGCGTCGCGAAGTCGGTGAACTGCGCGTCCTGGTCCAGTTCCCCGCCGGTCAGCACGTCGTACCAGACCTGCCCGGCGCGCTCCCAGGCGTTGCCGCCCAGGGTGGTGGCCGCCAGGTAGAACGCGTGGTTGGGGATGCCCGAGTTGATGTGCACGCCGCCGTTGTCCCGGCCGGTGTGCACGTAGTCGTCCATCGTCGCCGGCTGCGGGTCCTTGCCGAGCACGTCGTCGTCGTACGCCGTGCCGGGTTCCTTCATCGAGCGCAGCGCCACGCCGGTGACGCGGGGGGCGAGCAGCCCGGCGCCGATCAGCCAGTCGGCCTCCCCGGCGGTCTGGCCGAGCGTGTACTGCTTGATGAGCGCGCCGAAGACGTCCGACACCGACTCGTTGAGCGCGCCCGACTGGCCGAAGTAGTCCAGGTTCGCCGTGTACTGCGTGACGCCGTGGGCGAGTTCGTGGCCGATGACGTCGACGGCGATGGTGAAGTCGAGGAAGATCTCGCCGTCCCCGTCGCCGAAGACCATCTGCTCGCCGTTCCAGAAGGCGTTGTTGTACTCGCGGTCGTAGTGGACGGTGGCGTCCAGCGGCAGTCCGCTGCCGTCGATGGAGTCCCGGCCGAACTCCTTGAGGAACAGGTCGAAGGTGGCGCCGAGACCGGCGTAGGCACGGTTGACGGTGGCGTCCTGGCCGGGTTCCTCGCCCTCGCCGCGCGCCTTCTCGCCGGGCAGCTCGGTGCCGTGCCCGGCGTCGTACACGGTGCGCTGCGGTGTGCCGGGCTCGGCCCCGGCGAGCGTGGCGACGGCCGGTGCGCCGACCACCGTGGTCAGCCGGCGTTGGGTGCGTTCGTAGGCGTCGCGGCGCAGGGTGCGGCGCGCGGGCCGTGGAGCAGGGGTCCTCGGCCTGGAGAGCCGGTCGAGGACGTGCGGCGGGACGATGGTGCAGAAGACGGGCCGGAGGCCCCCGTTCGTCGTCATGTCGGCACCATCGCACTGTGTGACGGTGCTGTCACTACCCGCAACAATGACGGATGAAATTCCGTGCCATCCCGTCTGTCCCGTGCCGCGGGAGTGGTATACGGCACTCTTTGTCCTGTTCGTCCGCCGGATCCCGCATACTGATACGGAACCCCGCACGGTGGGCGACTCGGTTAAGCTGCGGAGCATCATGTACTTCGGGCTGCTTCTCCTTAGCTGCCGCGGTGAGGGTCTGCGTTAGAGGCCGACCCCCTCCCCGCGGAGTCTGGCGCTGCGCCGTCGGCCGTCCCCCAGGACATTCCGCGGACCATCGAGGAGCCCCCGCATCATGGCGAACCGCCAGCAGCCCAGCCCTATGCCGATCCACAAGTACGGCCGGTACGAGCAGGTCGACATCCCCGACCGCACCTGGCCCGACCAGCGGATCACCGCCGCGCCCCGCTGGCTCTCCACCGACCTGCGTGACGGCAACCAGGCTCTGATCGACCCCATGTCGCCCGTGCGCAAGCGCGCCATGTTCGACCTGCTGGTACGCATGGGCTACAAGGAGATCGAGGTCGGCTTCCCCTCCTCGGGACAGACCGACTACGACTTCGTCCGCTCCATCATCGAGGACCCGGACGCCATTCCGGACGACGTCACCATCTCCGTGCTGACCCAGGCCCGCGAGGACCTGATCGAGCGCACGGTGGAGTCCCTGAAGGGTGCCAGGCGCGCCACCGTCCATCTGTACAACGCCACCGCGCCGGTCTTCCGCCGGGTCGTCTTCCGCGGCTCCAAGGACGACATCAAGCAGATCGCCGTCGACGGCACCCGCCTGGTGGTGGAGTACGCCGAGAAACTGCTGGGCCCGGAGACGGAGTTCGGCTACCAGTACAGCCCGGAGATCTTCACCGACACCGAGCTGGACTTCGCGCTGGAGGTCTGCGAGGCGGTGATGGACGTCCACCAGCCCGGCCCGGGCCGCGAGATCATCCTCAACCTGCCCGCCACGGTGGAGCGTTCGACCCCGTCCACGCACGCCGACCGCTTCGAGTGGATGCACCGCAACCTCTCCCGGCGCGAGTACGTCTGCCTGTCCGTCCACCCGCACAACGACCGCGGCACCGCCGTCGCCGCCGCCGAACTGGCCGTCATGGCCGGCGCCGACCGCGTCGAGGGCTGCCTGTTCGGCCAGGGCGAGCGCACCGGCAACGTCGACCTGGTCACCCTGGGCATGAACATGTTCTCGCAGGGCGTCGACCCGCAGATCGACTTCTCCGACATCGACGAGATCCGCCGTACGTGGGAGTACTGCAACCAGATGGAGGTCCACCCGCGCCACCCGTACGTGGGCGACCTGGTCTACACGTCCTTCTCCGGCTCCCACCAGGACGCCATCAAGAAGGGCTTCGACGCCATGGAGGCCGACGCGAAGGCCAAGGGCGTCACCGTCGACGACATCGAGTGGGCGGTCCCGTACCTGCCCATCGACCCCAAGGACGTCGGCCGTTCCTACGAGGCGGTCATCCGGGTCAACTCGCAGTCCGGCAAGGGCGGTGTGGCGTACGTCCTGAAGAACGACCACAAGCTGGAACTGCCGCGCCGGATGCAGATCGAGTTCTCGAAGATCATCCAGGCCAAGACGGACGCCGAGGGCGGGGAGATCACGCCGGCCGACATCTGGTCGGTCTTCCAGGACGAGTACCTGCCGAACCCGGACAACCCCTGGGGCCGTATCCAGGTCGCCGCCGGCCAGTCCACCACCGACCGCGACGGCGTGGACACCCTCACCGTGCAGGCCACGGTCGACGGTGAGGAGACCACCCTGGTCGGCACCGGCAACGGCCCGATCTCGGCCTTCTTCCACGCCCTGCAGGGCATCGGCATCGACGTACGCCTGCTGGACTACCAGGAGCACACCATGAGCGAGGGCGCCTCCGCGCAGGCCGCCTCGTACATCGAGTGCGCCATCGGCGACAAGGTGCTGTGGGGCATCGGCATCGACGCCAACACCACCCGCGCCTCGCTGAAGGCGGTCGTCTCCGCGGTCAACCGCGCGGCACGCTGATCAGCCGGTAGAGGTCACTGCCGGGCCCGGTCCGCCGTCAGCGGCGGGCGGGGCCCGGCGTCGGTTACCGGCCAATCACTGTGGAGGTCACGGAAAGGTCTCGTCCCGGGTACTGACTCCACCTCCCGGATGTGGCTAACATCACGCAGACGCGGCGACGGTGCTGTGGCGTTGATGGAGGTGCGACGTGCTGCCAGAACGGGGACCCGACGGCCGTACCTCCGCACGCGCGCGCCTGTTCGGCACCCGCGCCGCCTGGACCGCCGTCGGCGACGGGGAGTTCTTCTGCCCCGGCTGCGGCGGGGACCGCAACTACCAGCGGCTGACCGGCCGCCGCCGCTTCACCGTGCTGGGTGTGCCCGTGCTGCCGCGCGGGGCCTGCGCGCCGACCGTCGAGTGCGCCGCCTGCCGCCGCCACTTCGGCACCGACGTGCTGGACCACCCCACCACCACCCGCTTCTCCGCGATGCTGCGGGACGCCGTCCACACCGTCGCCCTCGCCGTGCTCGCCGCGGGCGGCGCCTGCTCCCGCGCCGCCCTGGAGACCGCCGCGGCCGGAGTGCGCGCGGCCGGCATCGAGGACTGCACGGAGGAGCAGCTCGCCGCGCTGGTCGAGGCGCTGGAGGCGGACACCGGACGTTTCACCGGTGAGCCGTGTGTGGCGGGCCTGTCCATCGAGCTGCACGAGGCGCTGGACCCGCTGGCGCCCCATCTGGCCGGCCCGGGCCGCGAGGCGATCCTGCTCCAGGGCGCCCGGATCGCCCTCGCCGACGGCCCGTACACCCCCGCCGAACGCGACGCCCTCGCCACGGTGGGCGCGGCCCTCACCATCTGCTCGGACGACGTCGGCCGCCTCCTGGCGGCGGCCCGCACGCCGTCCTGAACCCTGGGGCGACTCGCGCCCTCAGCGCAGCTCCAGGTGCATGATCCTGCGGTGTTCGCCCGAGCCGAAGTAGTCACGGCGCAGGCCCCCGTCCGGTTCCTCGGGGCGGAAGCCCAGGGAGCGGTAGAGGAGGATCGCGGCGCGGTTGGCGGGCTCGACCGTCAGGCGCACCTGCTCGATGCCGTCCTCACGCAGCCGCGCCAGGATCTCCGTCATCAGCTCCCGGCCCAGCCCGTGCCGGCGGTGCCCCTCGGTCACGCACAGGCCGAGGATCCAGCTGTCCCGGCTGAACGCCGTGGTCGCGGCCAGGACGTAGCCGCGCAGTCCGCCCGTGCCGTCGTCCAGGACCAGGAAGTGCTCGGAGTACACGTCGAACAGCTGGCGCAGCAGGAAGGCCGGATACGCGACCTCCTGGAACACCTCCTCGTCGAGCCGGCGCAGCTCGGGCAGATCGGACTCCCGGGCCCCCCGCAGGACCGGGGCACCCGGTCCGGGTGACCCGCCGGGGTCCCCGAGGTGCCCGTGCCGGTCCAGCGTGCGCTCCAGCGGTTCGGCGGTCATGCCACCCCCAGTCGGGACGTGCGGACGTCAACGCGAACGCACCGGCGCGTTCACCCGGGAGGATTGCGGCTCCCGGTGGCGGCCGGTGGCGTCTTCTGGCTAGAGTGAGCCGTCAACTCACCGCGTGCAAGGGCGAGTTCGGGTGTGCACGGAGATGCTGACGTGCGCCTGCCGTGCGCCCGTCATAGAGGACTGGCGTGTTCCTGGCTGTCTCCGCGTGCCACTTCGGCCTACCGTGCGAGAACCGGAGATGCTGCTTCACCTGCCGACGTTCGCCGGAACGCGCAGTCAGGGCACACGGTCTTGTCCGACACTGAATGGAACGCGGCAGGGTGATGATGGACCGAAACGCCGACGCCCCGTGGTCGAAGTTCGATCCTGAGGCCTATGTCGACGCCAACTACCGCAACCCCCTCGAGGTCGATCTGCTGATCGTGCGGCTGATGCGCGACTACTTCGGGAAGTGCTTCGCGGACGGCGTCCCGGACTCGGTGCGCGGCGTCGACGTGGGTGCCGGTGCGAACCTCTACCCGGCGCTGTCGATGCTGCCCTGGTGCGAGAAGGTCCTGCTGCTGGAGTACGCCCGGCCCAACGTGGAGTACCTGGAGAAGCAGGCGTCCCCCGCGGGGTACGACGTGGTCTGGGACCCCTTCTGGGACCAGCTGGGCAAGCACCCCGCCTACGCGGACGTCGAGCCGAGGGGACGCTTCGGCGAGATCGTGCGCGTGGAGCGGGCCAACCTCCTGGACCTCGACGGCCAGCGCCGCTGGGACATCGGGACCATGTTCTTCGTCGCCGACTCCATGTCGGAGTGCCCCGACGAGTTCCGCCGCGGCGTGACCTGCTTCATGGGCGCGCTGAACGAGGGCGCCCCGTTCGCCACCGCCTTCATGAAGGAGTCGGTCGGTTACCAGGTCGGCGACCACCGGTATCCGGCCTACCGGGTGGACGAGCAGGGGGTACGCGACTCCCTGCGGGACTGGGCCGACGACCTGGAGATCCACGATCTGCACCACATGGTCCGGACGGGACACGAGGGCATCATCCTCGCCCTGGGACGGCGGAATTCGGCGATTGCCGACACGTAGGAACGGGGACCATGTCTGCACACGGGCAACCGGATCTGTACGAGGGGTAGGGGGATGCAGATCAAGCCGCGCCAGCATTTGCTGGACATCTGGCGAGCCGCGGCCCGCCACTCGTTCGACGACGGCAAGCTCGTCTGGGGGGACACCGACGGGCTGAGCAGTGTCGCGGACGCCGAACGGCTGCTCTGCCTGCTCTACCCCGCCACCGAGATCCCCGCCTTCCGCCTGGACCAGCCGGACACCACCGAGCGGGACGTGCTCCAAGCACTGGAGCGCGTCGGCAGCCGGCTGGAGATCCCGCCGAACCTGATCACCGCGCTGACCCAGTTCATGCGCACCCACACCGGGCCCGACGACAGCCCCACCTTCGCCGGCGGACCGTACTTCAAACCGGTCGACCCGGGCGACGAACTCACCTATGAGCAGGGCAAGTTAGGCGTCGTCGACTCCTACTCCATGTCGGTCACCCTGTGCCTGGCCACCCTCGGCTTCCTCAAGGTCTACGAGAGCAGCACCACCCGCCCCGAAGTGCGCCGGGCGCTCGGCGAACTCCGGGACGCCACCAACACGCGGCTGACCGCCGCGATGATCAGCCTGCTGCGCTCCTTCACGGTGAACGTGTTCGACGCCGAGTCCGAACAGGGCCGACGGCTGATCCAGGTCATCGGCCAGAACCGGCACTCCGACCGGGCGGTGCTCCAGCAGTTCTCCCGCCGCTTCCGCCCGCTGCGCGCCACCATCATCGAGAGCCTCAGCCGCGGCATCCAGGTCGACGAGTCCATCCGCGACGAGAGCCAGCTCTTCGAGTGCGGCTGGGCCTGGGGCGTGGTCAAGGACGCCCCCCGGATCACCGACCTGGACCTCCAGGTGGCCGGCCAGCCCGACGGCATCGCCGACCGGCTGCCGTACGTGTACTTCACCGTCGTCGCCCTCGACGGCATCCAGGACCTGTTCTCCGAGCGCACCCTCACCCTCGGGCTGCTCGACGCCGACCAGCAGAAACTCGCCGAGGCACTGCGGCTGCGCTGGGAACTGAGCCAGCAGTACTGGTCGGCCGTCGCCCGCTTCGGCTCCGAGCGCTGGCCCCTGGAGGACCTGCCCTGGCAGACCACCGGACTGCGCCTGGAGTCGGAGTACTTCTCCCTCACCGTCGCGGCCATCCTGGTCCACGACCTGGTGCGCCGGAAGGCCACCGACGACGACCTCACCCGCACCGTCGCCATCATGGAGCGCCTCGCCGACCGCGGCCGCGTCACCAGCCGGATGACCAGGAACGACCCCGTCGTCCGGCTGCACGACCCGGGCGTGCTGATGCCGCTCGCCGGGTCCGAGCGGTCCGGGTCGCTGCTCCAGTGGCGGATGACCGACTTCTCCGCCCAGCTGCTGAAGCGGACCGTCCAGCTCGCCGAGCTGTCGCGGAACATCGACGCCCAGGACCGGCTGCTGCGCCTGGCCGAACAGACCTTCGAACACCTGTGGAACCGCAGGATCGAGGACGGCCACGGCGCCGGCCTCTGGGACGACGTACGGGCCGTCTTCCCGGACGCCCGCGACGTCAACCGCCGCCTGTCCTGGAGCGTCACCGAGCGCGTCACCGAGTGCCTGGTGGCCGCCCGCAACATGTACGAGCAGCAGCCCATCCGCAGCCCGGAACTCGCCGAGCTGGCCCGGGACCTGCTCAGCGAGGCGACCCACCTGTTCGGCAAGGAACAGCTGGAGGCGTCCACCACCGCCGACGGCAGCCGCGGCCGGGCGATGCGGAGCATAGAGAGCCGGCTCGACCACGCCCGCAGCCTGGTCGACGACCGGCCCGCCACCGCCTTCGCGCTCGCCCTGCCCGTGCTCCAGGAACTCGACACCCTGGCCCAGGCCCGGGACGCCGCAGCGCAGGAGGGCTGAGCCGTGCTCGTCTTCGCGGCCTCCGACAAGGGAGGCACGGGCCGCTCGGTCACGAGCGCCAACCTGGCCTACCAGCGCGCCCTCGTCGGCGACCACGTCGCCTACGTGGACTTCGACTTCGGCTCGCCCACCGCCGCCGCCGTCTTCGACGTGCCCAGCGCGCTGCGCGGCACCGAGGAACGGGGCCTGCACTCCTACCTGGAGGGCGAGGTCACCGAACCGGCCAGCATCGACATCTGGCGGCAGACCGAGCACACCGTGCTGCGCGCCCGGCAGAACCAGGCCGGGCGGCTGGTGCTCTACCCCGGCGACGCGGGCGGCGGCGAGTTCGCCACCGGCGAGGACGCGCTGGAGCGCTGCATCGACCTGCTGCTGCGGCTCAACAGCGAGTTCGACCTCGTCATGGTCGACCTCAGCGCCGGCCGCAGCTACGCCGTCGACCTGGTCCTGGCGGCCACGGCCCACCTCCGGATGCGCCATGTCGCCTACCGCTGGCTGGTCTTCCACCGCTGGACCCGGCAGCACGTCATCGCCGCCGCCGGGCTGGTCCACAAGGAGAACGGCATCCTGCGCGGCGGCGTCGACCGCGGGCACGACGAGGCGGCCCTGCGGGGCAACATCCGCTTCGTCCGGGCCGCCGTGCCCGACCCCGAGTCGGCCATGTGGGCGCAGGGCTCGCCCGCCCAGGCGGCGTGGATGCAGTCCTGCAACAAGGCGCTGCGCCGGCTCGCCTCCGACCAGCACATCGGCGACAGCGTGGTGCTCGGCACCGTACCGCTGGAGCCGATCCTGCAGTGGCGCGAGCAGCTGATCACCGAGGACGACGTGCTCGCCACCCAGATCGCCAACAAGGAGACGCTGGAGGCGCTCGAGGAGATCGCCCGGCGGCTCACCGACGACGCGCACTGGGGGCTGCCATGACCGAAGCGGTGTTCCGTGAGACCACCGCCGAACCGCGCACCCAGGCGGTGCCGCTGTCCCACCTCTCCCTGGAGCTGGGCCACCTGTACATGGAGGACTTCGAGGCCGGGGCGGGCCACCTGCGCCGGCACTTCGCCCGGGTGCGGCCCTGGGTGGAGGCCGCCCGCGCCGACGCGCGCGACCGGGCCGGCGGGAAGCGCCCCCGTGTCAGCACCTGCTTCCTCGTCGACGACTACTTCGCCCGCTTCGCCGGCCCCGCCGACGTCGTGCCCCTGCTGCTGGCGGAGGCCGAGCGCGCCGGGCTGACCGTCGACTACCTGGCCCGCGAGTCCGGCTGCGCCGTCACCGGAAAGGTGCCGGTCGCCGAGGCGGTGGCCGCCCGCATCGTCGAGGAACCGCCGCCCGGCAGCTACGGCCACCGGCCGCCGACCGCGCGGACCGGCTGGCTGGCCAACGGGGTGCGCAGCCCCACCGCCCGCGCCCCCCAGGCGATGCGCAAGGCCACCGCCTGGCAGCCGCCCACCGAGACCGCCGCCCGCCGCCACTCCGTGTTCCTGGACGTCGAGCTGTGGAACGACGGTGCCGACGGGGCGCGCCTGTGGTCCTGCCCCTTCCTGGCCGCCGTGTGGCAGCTCGCCCGCCTCGGGCTGCTCCGCCACCAGGGCGAGGCCGTCTTCGCCGCGGAGCCGCACACCGGTGCCGCGTTCCCCGACGACTGGGACGACCTCCCCCCGCTGGTGCGGCTCAACCCCCGGGCGGACCCCTTCGCCGCCTACCGGACCTGCTCCGTGCTCCCCAACCGCTTCCTGCCCGTCGAGCACGCCGTGCGGGTGATCCTCGACCAGACCGACGTGGACCGCGAGGCGCTGGCCCAGGTCGCCGAACGCTCCGGGCGCGAGGGCGTGCCCGTCCCCGGCCCGGTGACCGACCGCGTCTCCTACGTCTACTACGAGGGGGCCTGAGGTGCGGGCGTCGGCGGGGGGACCCGGCGTGCGGCCGGAGACGGCCGCACCGGGCGCCGTGCTCGCCTGCGGCGAGGTCCGCACCTGTCTGCTGCCGGCCGCGCAGGCCCTCGACAGCCGCGCCGCCGCCCAGCTGCTGCGGCTGCGCGCCGACGAGCGGGTCCTGGTGTCCGAGCGCCCCAACCTCTACGGACGCTCCCCGGACACCCTGACCGGCGTCGACTGCCCGCTGCCCAGCGCCAACGGCGCCCGGGTCCGCGCGGTCGGCACGGTCGCCGCGCGGGCCGCGCTCACCGAGGGCCGGGTGCTGCAGACCTCCGCCTCCTTCCGCCTCACCGCCTCCGGGCCCGACCACCGCCGCCCCTGGGGCGACTACCTGGTGCGGCCCGGACTGGTCGAGCCGCTGGGGAAGCTGCCCCGCGACGCGGTCGCCGACGGCCTCCTCGACGGCGGACGCCACGGCGACCTCGACGTCGGACTGATCGCCGGCGGGCTGCTCACCCGGCTGCTGCGGCACCCGCTGCTCGACCAGCGGCCGCCCCTCAGGTCCCGGCCCACCCGGCTGCGCTGGGTGGCGCTGACCGCGCCGCAGGGCGAGCCGCCCGCCCTGGAGCGGTTCACCCTCGCCGAGGACGAGCTGCGCACCGTACGGCTGCGGGTCCCCGAGGGCACCCCGGCCGCGGACCTGGCCGGGCTCTGCGACGACCTCGCCCTGCACGACTGGCTGCTGACCACCCTGGTCCGTGTCCTCGACGGCATCCGCCTGGGCCCCGCCGGATCCCGGTCCTGGCCCCGCACCGGCCCGGACGGTGATCTGCCGCCGGCGGTGCGGGCGTTGCGGCCCGCCGTCGACCATCTGCTGCACCTGTGGATGCCGCGGGCCCGGGTGTCCGGGGAACTGGCCCCGCTGTGGGAGGCGCTGGAGGAGCGGCCCGGGTTCACCCGGCAATGGCTCGCCCTGGTGCAGCGCGTCCGCGACCAGCTCACCCTGCACGCGATCCCGCCGGCGCACCGGGAGGTGGAACCCGCCCCCTGATCCCCGCCCACGAGACGCCCACCAGCCGTGAGCGGACTCGACCGGACCCCCACGCACAAGTACGCATCCCGAACCGACGTGTTTCCCAACGGGGGGAGAAGCGAGATGAGCACGGCACAGTCACCCCAGCCCGACAACGCGACCGGCCCGCCGGGCACGGTGGGCACACCCGAACACCCCGACGGCCGCGCACCGGCACCGCCCGGCCGCGACACACCGCCCCGCACCCCGGACGGCACCGGGGCCGACGGACCGGACCGGCACCCCGAGCCCACTCCCTGGCCGCGCCGGCTGCTGGTCGGCCTGGTGGTCGGACTGCTCGCCTGGGGCGTCGCCGCGCTGCTCGGCCCGGAGGACGGTGCCGCCCGGCAGCTCGGCGCCGCCGCGCTGTGCGCCGTGGCCGCCGTCGTCGTCCAGCACCTCGTCCTGGTCCCGGACCGGGCGGCCGAGGAGCGGGCCCGGCGGGCGGAGAGCCTGCTGGCCGAGACCGCCGACTCCGTACGCGGCGGCTTACGGCGCTACGACGAACTGCGGCACGGCCTGAACCGGCACACCGAGGACATGAAACAGCTCGTCGAGACACGCCTGGTGCCGCCGGCCCGGCCGGCCGAGCCCGAACCGCCGTCACCGGCCGTGGTGCGCATCGACTCCGTGTCCGACCTCGCCACCAACTTCGCGGAGGTCCTCGCCCCCGGCCTGCCGATCCTCTCCACCTTCGTCCGGCTGGAGATGCAGCGGGTGATCGGGCACATGACCGACCTCACCACCCTCACCGCGGAGTGCCCGGGCGAGAACCACGACTGGATGCTCACCCTCACCCGGGCCGCGGAGAAGTCGATCAGCGCCACCAGCACCTCCGTCGACCGGCAGTTCTGGAACAGCGAGCCCGCCAGCCGCTATCTGCACGCCCAGAAGGAGGCCATCGAGCACGGTGTGCCGGTGCGGCGGCTGTTCCTGCTGGAGAGCGCGCGGGAGCTGGACGACCGGCTGCTGCGGCTGTGCGAGGAGCAGGAGGTGCTGCACATCGAGGTGCGCGTGGCCGTCCTGCCGGAGCTGCCGCCGCATCTGCTGCGCGGCACCACCAACGACTTCATCGTCTACGACGAGGCGGTGTCCTTCGAGATCGACCAGGACCTGCGCGACGTCAACATCCGGACCCGGCTGATCGCCCGTCAGGACCATGTGCACGACCGGATGAAGCGTTTCCGGGAACTCTGGGAGGCCGGCATGAGCCTGCGCGAGCTGGAGGTGCGGGTCGACGACGAGGAGGACGGCACCTGGATGGTCGACCGGGGCTGACCTCCCGCAGTACCCCCCCGGTACTCCCGGGGGAGTAACGGCCGCGCTCCGGCCGCCCGCCGCAGTACCCGCCGTCTCGGTCTCACGCCGGACGTCCCGGCTCCTCGCCGCCGGAAGGCTGGACAGCGTATCCAGACGACCGGACCGGAGGGGAGCCGAGGCCATGGGGCCAGTCAGGACGGGCACACGGGGGCGGCGGGCCGTGCCCTGGGCGGTGGCGGGGCTGTGGGTGGCGGCGCTGGTGCTGCTCTGGCCGCTCGCCGGCAAGTTCGCCGACGTGCAGCAGAACCGGGCGGTCGACTACCTGCCCGACAGCGCCGATTCGACGCAGGTGGCGCGCGTCCAGGACGAGCTGCCCGGCGGCGAGTCCACCGATCTCGTGGTGGTCTACCACCGCGACGGCGGGCTGACCGCCGCCGACCGGAGGACGGCCGCCGGGCAGATCGCCGAGGTGGAACGGGCGTACGAGCTGTCGGAGGTGCCGCGGGGCGTTCCCTCCGCGGACGGCAGCACGCTGATGTACCCGGTCTCCAGCACGCGGCCCGGGCAGGACGAGGAGGCGCAGCTCGCCTTCGTCGACGGGGTGCGGGAGGCCGTCGGGGGGACGGGCGGACTGAGCGCCGAGGTCGGCGGGTCCGGGGCGGTCGGCTCCGACATGGACGAGGTGTTCGACACCATCGACGGCACGCTGCTGACAGCCACGCTCGGCGTGGTCACCGTGCTGCTGGTGCTGATCTACCGCAGCCCGTTCCTGTGGCTGGTGCCGCTCGCCGTGGCGGGCGCCGCGACCGTCCTGGCGATGGCCGCCGCGTACGGCACGCACGAGCTGTTCGGCATCACGATCACCGGACAGAGCGGCGGCATCATGACCGTCCTCGTGCTCGGCGCCGGGACCGACTACGCGCTGCTGCTGGTCTCCCGTTACCGCGAGGAACTCCGCCGCCACGAGCGGCCGTACGACGCCATGCGGGCCGCCCTGCGCGGCTGCGGTCCCGCCGTGCTCGCCTCCTCGGGCACGGTCGCCGCCGGACTGCTGTGCCTGCTCGCCGCCGACCTCAACAGCAGCAGCGGCATGGGTCCCGTCGGCATGGTCGGGGTGCTCGCCGCGCTGGTCGCGATGACGACGCTGCTGCCCGCCGTCCTGGTGCTGCTCGGGCGGCGCGTGTTCTGGCCGCTGATCCCGGCCTACGGCAGCGCGCCGAAAGCACGGCGGTCGCTGTTCGCCGCCATGGGCACGTCCGCCACCCGCCGGCCCGCGGCCGTGCTGACCGGTGGCGCGGTGCTCCTCGGCGCGCTCGCCCTGGGCACGCTCAACCTGGGCGGCGACCTCCGTCAGGAGGACGGCTTCACCGACCGGCCCGAGTCCGTCAGCGCGATGCGCACGCTGGCGGAGGAGTACCCGGAACGCGGCGCCCAGCCGATCACCGTGATCGCGCCCGCCGGGGACGCCGACGAGGTCGTGGAGCGGGTCCGGAAGACGGAGGGTGTCGCCGAGGCCGCCGCGGGACGGGCCGGCGGCACCTGGGCCGAGATCACCGTGTTCGCCACCGCGCCGCCGGAGTCGGCGGGGGAGACCCGCACCATCGGGGCCCTGCGCGACACGCTCGACGGCACCGGCGCCCATGTCGGCGGGCCCAGCGCGGAGCAGCTCGACCTCGCCCGCAGCGAGGCGCGGGACCGCGCGGTGATCGTGCCGCTGGTGCTCGGCGCCGTGTTCCTGATCCTCGTCCTGCTGCTGCGCAGCCTCGTCGCCCCGCTGCTGCTGCTCGGCGCGGTGGTCGCCGTCTGGGGCGCGGCGCTCGGCATCGGCGGGCTGGTGTTCGGGCCGCTGCTGGGCTTCGCCGGCACCGACCCCGGGATCGGGCTGCTGTCCTTCGTGTTCCTGGTGGCCCTCGGCGTCGACTACGGCATCTTCCTCATGCACCGCATGCGGGAGGAGTCCCTGAACGGTGCCGAACCCGAGGCGGCCGCCCTCACCGCGCTGCGCACCACGGGCGGGGTCATCGCCTCCGCGGGCGTCGTGCTCGCCGCGACGTTCGCGGTGCTCACCACCCTCCCCCTGGTCGCGATGGTCGAACTCGGCTTCGTCATCGCCGTCGGCGTCCTTCTCGACACCTTCCTGGTCCGCACCTACCTGGTCACCACGGCGAGTGTGCTGCTGGGACGCCGGATGTGGTGGCCGGGCCCGCTGTCCCGCACGCCCGAGCCGGAACGCGGTGAGCGGCAGCCGGAGCCGGTGTGATCCGCCCGTACGACCGTGACAGCGCGCCCCTCCCTCGCGGAGGGGCGCGCTCCTCCCCGAGGATGGACCCCGTGCACCCGACGACAGCACAGGCAGCCGAGCCAGCCCGGACCGGGAACTCCCGTGACCGGAACTCCGTCACCCCGCACCCCGGGCGTACGGAACCGAGGCGCACGGAGCCCCGGACGTCACGCACCGCGGACTCCCGTACCAGGGACGGCGTCATCACCGCGCTCAGCCGTGACCCCCTGACCCGCCCGCACGCCTTCCGCAACGACGCGGTGCTCGCCGCGTGCACCGCCGCCCTGGGCGTCACGCTGGCGCTGCTGACCGACGACGGCCGCCGGCCCGACGCGCTCGGCTGGGTCCTGCTGCTCGCCGCCCATGTGCCGCTGGCCTGGCGGCGGAAACGGCCGCTGCCGGCGCTCCTGGCGGCGCTGGCCCCGGTCGTGCCGTACCACGCTTTGGACAACCACCACGGGGCGCCCGTGGCCGCGACCGTGGTGGCCCTCTACACGGTCGCCGCGACCGGCACCCCGCGCCGGACGCTGCTGATCGGCACCGTCGTCATCGGCACCACCCTCACCGTGAACGCCCTCACCAACCCAGACGGGTTCACGGAACTCGTCCGCATCACCGGCTGGGTCGTCGCCGTCCTCTTCCTGGGCCTCGACGTCCGCCACTACCGGCGCTACGTCGCCGCGATCGTCGAACGCGCGGAGCGGGCGGAACGCACCCGCGAGGAGGAGGCACGCCGCCGGGTCGCCGAGGAACGCCTGCGCGTGGCACGCGACCTGCACGACCTGCTCGCCCACAGCATCACCCTCATCGGGGTGCAGACGTCGGTCGCCGCGCACGTCCTGACCGCCGACCCCGGGCGTCTCGACCGGACGGCCGTGGCCAAGGCCCTCGACGACATCGCCGGCACCTGCCGCACCGCACGCGGTGAACTGCGCGCCACCCTGGAGGTGTTGCGCGACAACACCGGCCCCGATGACGCCCGGGGGCCGCTCGCGGGGCTCGACGGGCTGCCCGACCTGGTGGAGGGCGCGCGGCTGGCCGGCGCCCGGGTGGAGCACGACGTGCGGGTCACGGAGCCGGTGCCGCCCGCGGTCGGCGCCGCCGCCTACCGCGTGGTGCAGGAGGCGCTGACCAACGCGGTGCGCCACGCCGGACCGGAGCCCGCCGTGCGCGTCGACCTGAGCGGCGGGGACGGAGTGCTGCGGCTGACCGTCACCGACGACGGCACGGGCCCCGTCCCGGGCGGCACCCCCGGCTTCGGGCTCCTCGGCATGCGGGAGCGGGCCCGCAGCGTGGGCGGCACGCTGGAGGCCGGACCACGGGCGGGCGGGGGCTTCCAGGTGACCGCGACGCTGCCGCTGACCACCACGACCCGGGAAGGGGCCACCGGATGACCGTCCGCGTCCTGCTCGCCGACGACCAGACCCTCGTGCGTGAGGCGTTCGCGATGCTCGTCGAGTCGGCGCCCGGGATGGAGGTCGTCGGCCAGGCCGCCACCGGCCGGCAGGCGGTGGAACTCGCCCGCAGCGAGCGGGCCGACCTCGTCGTCATGGACATCCGGATGCCGGACCTCGACGGCATCGAGGCGACCCGCCTGATCGCCGAGGACGACGACCTCGCCGGGGTCAGGGTGCTCGTCCTCACCACCTACGACACGGACGAGAACATCGTGGACGCGCTGCGGGCCGGGGCCTCCGGCTTCCTGGTGAAGGACACCCGGCCCGCCGAACTCCTCGCCGCCATCCGCACGGTGGCGGCCGGCGACGCGCTCCTGTCGCCCGGGCCCACGGCCCGCCTGATCGCACGGTTCCTGAGCAGCCCCGCGCTGCCCGTGACCGCGGGGCCCGACTGCCTGTCCGAACGTGAGCGGGAGGTCCTGGCGCTGGTCGCGCGCGGCCTCAACAACACGGAGATCGCCGAGGCGCTGGGGCTCAGCCCGCTCACCGCCAAGACTCACGTGAGCCGGACGATGGGCAAGCTCGGCGCCCGCGACCGGGCCCAACTCGTCATCGTGGCTTACGAGTCGGGACTGGTCGCAGCGGGCGGGGTGTGACCGGCGGGCCGGGTCACAGGGTGTGGTGCAGCCAGCGCTGGATGGTGCTGTTGATGCCGGCCGACAGGGCGCTCAGGTGCTCGATGGCCTCGCGGTCCTCGGGACGCGGCGGGATGCCGGCCGCCGTCAGCGCGGCGTGCAGGTCGAGGCGGCGGCGGTCGCGGGGGTCGATACCGGCGCCGTCGCGGTCGGCCGGGCGCGGGGGAGGGAGCAGGAAGTCGCCCTCGCGTGTGAACGCGGTCGCGGTCATGTCGGTCTCCTCACCAGAGGTGTCGCTACTGCAGGACAGGAGGCCGGCCGCGGGCGCCCCGGTTGCGCACGGGGCGAAACGTCACGCCGACGGCGTCATCGGCAGTTCATCGCCTTAGCTGCCGAACTCCCCTCAGCGGCAGTACACGTCCCGGGCGGGCCGCACGCCGGTGGCGAGGAAGCGGGAGACCGTGCGGTCACCGCACGCGTTGCCGTTGGCGAGGTAGGCGTCGTGTCCGGTGGAGTTCACGGTGACCATGACCGCCCGCCCGCCGAACGCCTGCCGCAGCTTCAGCGCACCGCTCAGCGGGGTCGCGACATCCCGTTCGTTCTGCACGAGGAGGACGTTGGACGGCCCCCGCCCGGTGATCCGCACCGGTGCCTCGCGCGGCGGATGGGGCCAGGCCGCGCACGGCATCGCGTTGCGGGGCATGCCGGCCGTGAGCGGGAACTTCGCCCGGCTCTCGGCGACGTCCTTCCGGTACAGGGCGGGCGAGGTGGGCCAGGCCACGTCGTTGCAGAGCGTCCCCGCGCCGACGGCGGTCACGTTCTGCAGGACCGGCTCCGGCGGGGCGGCCGGCGCGGGCGGCACGGTGCCCTGCCGGGCGGCCCGTACCAGCTGGGCGAGAGCCGGGTAACGGCTGGGCCGGTAGAGGCCGTCCAGCATGGCCTGGCGCAGGACGTTGCCGTTCAGCTCCTCGGGGTTGGCGCCGGGCCAGGGGATCGGTGCGCGGTCGAGGCGGGCGGCGAGCCGCAGGAACAGCGGACGCACCTCGGCGGCCGTGGCCGCGACCCGGTCCGGGTTGCCGGGCGCGGACGCCCACGCCGCGAAGTGCGGGAACGTGTCCTCGACCCCCTGCTCGTGGCCGGCGAGCCAGGCCCGGGCCACCCGGGCGGGGTCGGGGTCGTCGTTGCTGTCCAGCACGACGCGGTCCGTGCGGTGCGGGAACATCTGGCTGTAGACGGCTCCGACGTACGTCCCGTACGAGACGCCCCACGCGGAGATCTTCCGCTCGCCGAGCGCGGCGCGCAGGCGGTCGAGGTCGCGGGCGTTGTCGCGCGTGCTGATGTGGCGGATCAGCTCACCGCCGTTGCGCGCGCAGGCGGTCGAGAGGCGCTCGGCGGTGGCGAGGTTCTCGTCGACCGAGCCGTCGGGGGCGGGCCAGGGGCGCAGCCTGACGGTGGCGAGGTCGGCGTGGCCGACCCCGCAGTCGACCGGGGTGGACGGGGCGAGTCCGCGCGGCGCGAAGCCGATCAGGTCGTACCGGTCGCGGACGTCCTGGGGCAGCTTCTGCCCCTTGCCGGAGGGGTCACCGAGGCTGGAGCCGCCCGGTCCGCCGGGGATGAGGAAGAGCACGCCGCGCCGCGAGGCGGGCTTCTCGGCGGGGATGCGGGAGACGGCCACCTCGATGCGGGGACCGCCGGGACGGGCGTGGTCCATCGGCACGTCGAGGGTGGCGCATTCCTGCCGGGGGTCGAGGCCGGTGCCCTCGCAGGCCGACCAGGTGAGAGCCCTGGGCGGGTTCTCGCTCGTCGCGGAGGCGGTCATGGGTGCGGTGGCACCGAGGAGGGTGGCGGACACGCCGACGACGGCGGCGTTGCGGATGCGGCTGGTGCGTTCGCGCTGCGTCATGGGACGAGCCTCGCGGAGTGCCCGTGTCCATCCCATCCGGCCAACAACCGGAAAACCACGGGGGTTTACCCCAGACGCGCCGCTGTCGCACCCCCTGCGCGGACGCGCGGTCGTGGGACACACGCGCCTCAGGAGTACAGGTACGTACCGTCACCGCCGAAATACGAGGAGTGAAAGAAGGAAGGCCGGGGAAGCACGGTGACGGCACGGCATGCGGCGCTCCGCGCCGACGGAACGGAAGGTGTGGTGACGGAATTGCGGGCGGCACTCGCGACAGCCGGAATGTCCCTGCGTCACGGGGGGTCCCCGCGGCACGGAGGCCGGGCCCGGTGAAGCCGCCCGTGGGTGCGCACGTCGTGGACGCCAGGACCGGGCGGATCGGCATCGTCATGGGGCACGAGGGTCCCTACGTGCAGCTGAGACCGTACGGCGGCGGCCGGGAGTGGGACGCCGACCCCGGCGCCGTGCGGTGCGCGACCCCGGCCGAGCGCCTGCGCGCGAGCACCGCCTACGTCAACGCCCGCAGCCGCGGGGAACTCACCTGACGGCGTGTCCCTGCGGTCCCGGCGGCTCGCCGCCCTCTTCGCCCGCCACCATTCAGCGCCTGCTCGGCGGCAAGGCCGGCCGGACGGCCGCCGACCGGGCCCGCGGCATCGACCCACGCCCCGTCGTGCCCCGAGCCCTGCCCTCCTCCGCGACCGCCCGGCACACCTTCGACCGCCACACCCTGGACGGCGCCACCGTCCGCGCAACCCTCCTCGACCTGATCGTGCACCTGGGACGAGGGCTGCGCCGCCGCGGCCAGGCCGCCCGCGCCCTGACCCTCACCCTGCGCTTCGCCGGCGGCACCACCTGGGAGAAAACCCGCCGCCTGACCGAGCCGTCCGCTCACGACGACGACCTGCGCACCCTCGCCTACCAGCTGATGGACGCCGCCGGCCTGCAACGCGGCCGCCTCACCGGCATCGCCCTGAAAGGCGACGACCTCGTCGACGCCGATCAGGTCGCCCAGCAGATCAGCCTGGACACCGCCCGCGAAGCCCGCCTGATTACCGAAGCCGCCACGGACCGCATCCGCGACAAGTACGGGCCCGGCGCCATCGGCCCGGCCGCCACCCGCCGCGCCTCCTGAACCTGTGCGTCCCAGCTGAAGGAACGTTCTCGTGCTGCGTTGAACCCCGCTCACCTGTTGCCGCACCGGCCCTACATCGAGGTCCTCACCGCACGCGGTGATACGGCGCTGACCTGACTCCTCGGCCAGGCTCAACGATCTGCGTGGCGGGCCAGGCTCGGCCCGTACGATGATCACGTGACCGCCCGCCGCATCCTGGGCTCCGGCCCTGCCAGCCCCGCGTCCATCGGAGCCGCTCAGGCCGATCTGCTCGAGGATCTTCCCGGCGTCCGCCTGTCCGACCTGGCCGAACTACGCGCCAAGGGCGTGCTCGGACCCCGCGCTGCGCGTCCCCCGGCCGCTCGCCGCGCGCTTGGTGCAGGCACCCGCCTGGAAATCGGCCCCTCCCACACCGCGGGGTAATTCCCTCCGCAGACGCGGGATCGCCGTTGCGTTGGGCGATACAACGGGCTGCCCTGTGACCCTTTGCGTCAGGCCGGCGCGCTTCCAGCAGGTCCGACCGGAAGACTCATGCTCTGGAGCGGTCCGCGCGCTTGCATGGGGACACAGAACACATGGCTGCGCGGCAGGGCCGCATTAGGCTGGTGAACTTATCCGGAAAGTTTGCGATACGGGACAGGGGGAACCGGAGTCGGGGAGGGGCAGGAGGCGACCGTGACCGTCCTCGCGATCTTTCTAATCGTCATCGGGACACTCTTGATCCTGCTGGGGACGTCCCTGGTCGTCATCGGGGCAATCGTGATCCTCGTGGGGATTGCACTGATCGCCGTTGGGGCCTTCCTGCTGATCCGGAGAGCGCTGAGACGCCGACAGTAGTCAAGGCCGAGGCGGGTGTCTGTGAGCTCGGGCCGGGCGGTGGCCGCGGTATGGACCGCGCCGAGGGCAAGGCGCGAGGAATGGGAGCGGAACGGGCCCAGCGCGTCGAGCGGCCGTTCGACATCTGGCTAGTCTGCGGTCTCTGTGATGAGGACGGCGGTGGTGACCGGGCCCGGGGCGTCGGGGGTCGCCGCGTCGGCCACGGCGGCCCGAGCCACTTCCAGTGGTACGCCGTCATGAACTCACCGACCAGGAGTGGGAGTTACTCGCTCCACTCATACCGCGGGCCAAAACGGGACGACCGCTGGGGGAGGACCGCCGGGTGATCAACGGCATGGTCTACAAGATCCGGACCGGGATCTCCTGGCGTGACCTGCCCGAACGCTACGGACCGTGGAAGACGGTCTACACCCGCTTCCGCCGCTACGCCCTCACCGGCATTTTCACCCGGGCCCTGCAGCAGATGCAGACCCGGGCGGATGCGGCCGGAGACATCGACTGGCTGGTCCAGATCGACTCCACCATCATCCGCGCCCATCAGCACGCCGCGGCCACGGGGCGAAAAGGGGGAGCCTCCGGCAGGACGAACCGGATGATCACGCCCTCGGCGGATCCCGAGGCGGACTGACAACCAAGATCCACCTCGCCTGCGACGGCCGGGGACGGCCGCTGGCCGTCATGCTCACGGCCGGCCAGCGTCACGACGGCGTCTGCGCACGCCCGCTTCTCGAGCGGATCCGAGTGCCCCGCATCGGTCGGGGCCGACCGCGCTGCCGACCGGACCACGTGGTCGCGGACAAGGCCTACGCCTCCCGCGGCTTCCGCGCCTACCTCCGCAAGCGCGGCATCAGCCACACCATTCCGGAGAAGCGGGACCAGCAACGCCACCGCCGTGCCGATCACGGCGTCACAAGAGCAGCCTCGGACGGTTTGCCTGTGGACAGACTCTGCCGCCGGACGGGGGAGAAATTTCCTCCACCCACGTTTGTCCGGTGTCACCGAACTTGACCGCTTGCCGTCGAAGTTGGACCACCATCTGGTTGGTGGCACTCGAACCTGAGCTCATCATGATCGATAGAGCGACGGGCTTCTGAGTAGCTAAGATGGGACATTAAGCCCATCGAGCAGGCGTGGCTGAGCTCTCAGCCAGGTCTTGATCTCGGTCCCTCGGCTGCGAAGGACGCTCCCCATGACGTCGGAGACCACTTCGGTCGCGCAATCCGGGCAGGCTTCGGTAGTCATCGCCAGCTTCGACAACCGCCATCGCGCCGAACGCATGCTGGTGTCGCTCGGGCGAGGCTTCCGCAGGAAGGCCCGCAGGGGCGGCACGACTGCTGTGGTGATCAGAGGAAACGCCGACGGGTCGCTGAGGGTGACCCAGTCCCGCGTGCTGACGGCCAACGGCTTCGTGAACGCCCTGTTCCGCGTCTCCCTCGCATGGATGGTCGGATTCATGGGTCTGTTCGCCACGCTGAAAGGGGCAAGGGTCGGGGCCCATGCCGCTGGAGTGCGCAAAGGCCATGTCGGATCCGGCGCGCAGCAAGCCCACCGGATCCTCGCGGAAGTCGGCCCCGATGCCGCCGTCACGCTGGTTCGCTGCAAGGACACGGACACGCGGCAGATGGTCGCCGCTGCGGCGGCCGAACATGCGGAAGAAAGCTGGGATGGCACGCTCAGAGAGTTTCTCGCCGCTCTCGACCCCGGTAGTGCTCACGATTGGGTGCGTGCCGCTGTCGGTGAGCCTTCCCCCGCACACCGCGGCCAGTGACTGACAGCGCCGGCCCCGGGCCGGACACCCGGCGTGAGGCCGGACTCCCGCGCCGCATGATCGTGCGGGTGGTTCTGCGGATCGTGGGATCCACCACCGCGCTGCTGACCTTGTACTACCTGCTGCCCCTGGCCACTCCTCGGCCTGGTTCGCCGTCACGATGCTGGTGATCAGGCTGATGGTGTTCATCCGGGTTGGTCGCGTTTCAGGTGCTCGATCTTCCGGTCACCGTTCCCGGGGCTGCGGGCCGTAGAAGCCCTGGCCACCAGTGTTCCGTTGTTCCTGCTGCTGTTCGCCGGCACCTACCACGGCATGGCCGCGATGTCGGCCAGTAACTTCGGCGACGGGGCGGTGTCCGCGTACGGGAGAATGGGGCCATGAGTCTGTTCCGCGACGACGGCATCGTGCTGCGCACCCAGAAGCTGGGTGAGGCGGACCGGATCATCACCTTGCTCACCCGCGGTCACGGGCGCGTGCGCGCCGTGGCGAGAGGCGTGCGCCGCACCAAGTCCAAGTTCGGCGCGCGCCTGGAGCCGTTCTCGCACGTCGACGTGCAGTTCTTCTCCAAGAGCAGCGAACTCGTCGGCCGTGGCCTGCCGCTGTGCACGCAGAGCGAGACGATCGCGCCGTTCGGCGGCGGCATCGTCACCGACTACGCGCGCTACACCGCCGGAACGGCCATGCTGGAGACCGCCGAGCGGTTCACCGACCACGAGGGCGAGCCGGCCGTGCAGCAGTACCTGCTGCTGGTGGGCGGACTGCGTACCCTCGCCCGCGGCGAGCACGCGCCGCACCTGGTGCTCGACGCGTTCCTGCTGCGCTCCCTCGCGGTCAACGGGTACGCGCCCAGCTTCACCGACTGCGCGAAGTGCGGGATGCCCGGACCGAACCGCTTCTTCTCGGTGGCGTCGGGCGGAACCATATGCGCCGACTGCCGCGTCCCCGGCAGCGTCGTACCCTCACCGCAGGCCCTGGAACTCCTCGGAGCACTGCTCACGGGAGACTGGGAGACCGCGGACGCGAGCGAGTCACGCCACGTCCGGGAGGCGAGCGGGCTGGTGTCCGCCTACCTCCACTGGCATCTGGAGCGAGGACTGCGCTCGCTCCGGTACGTCGAGAAGCAGTAACACCCGATCACGTCGGCACGAGGAGACGAGAGACACATGGCCGTACGCGGATTCCTGGGGCGGCAGCGCCGGGAGTACAGCACCCCGGAACCGCATCCCTCCGGCGCGCGGCCCCCGAAGCTTCCCGGGGAACTGGTCCCCAACCATGTGGCGATCGTCATGGACGGCAACGGGCGCTGGGCGAAGGAGCGGGGGCTGCCGCGCACCGAGGGCCACAAGGTCGGCGCGGAGCGGGTGCTCGACGTGCTCCAGGGCGGGATCGAGATGGGGGTGGGCGCCATCTCGCTGTACGCCTTCTCCACCGAGAACTGGAAGCGGTCGCCGGACGAGGTGCGCTTCCTGATGAACTTCAACCGGGACTTCATCCGCAAGACCCGGGACCAGCTCGACAATCTGGGCATCCGGGTCCGCTGGGTGGGCCGCATGCCCAAGCTGTGGAAGTCCGTGGCCAAGGAGTTGCAGGTCGCGCAGGAGCAGACCAAGGACAACGACCGGCTCACGCTGTACTTCTGCATGAACTACGGCGGGCGGGCGGAGATCGCCGACGCCGCGCAGGCGCTCGCCGAGGACGTGCGGGCCGGGAGGCTCGACCCGTCGAAGGTCAACGAGAAGACCCTGCAGCGGTACATGTACTACCCGGACATGCCGGACGTGGACCTGTTCCTGCGGCCGAGCGGTGAGCAGCGCACGTCCAACTACCTGCTGTGGCAGAGCGCCTACGCCGAGATGGTCTTCCAGGACGTGCTGTGGCCCGACTTCGACCGCCGCGACCTGTGGCGGGCGTGCCTGGAGTTCGCCTCCCGCGACCGCCGCTTCGGCGGGGCCATCCCCAACGAGGAACTGCTGGCCATGGAGGGCCGTCAGGAGTAGCCGGCCTCAGTCAAGGCCCCTCCCCGGTCCTTCGGTGACGAGCCGTGATCGTGACACCCGTCCCGCGTGTGACGGGCGGGGGCCGGGGAGCGCCGTCCCGGGCGCCCGGCCCCCGCCGTCTGCCGTCAGGAGACGTCCGCGCAGTCCGCGCAGGTGCCGAAGATCTCGACCGTGTGGGCGACGTTGACGAAGCCGTGCTCGGCCGCGATGGCCTCCGCCCACTTCTCCACCGCCGGGCCCTCGACCTCGACGGCCTTGCCGCAGCTGCGGCAGACCAGGTGGTGGTGATGGTCGCCGGTGGAGCAGCGGCGGTAGACGGACTCGCCGTCGGCGGTGCGCAGGACGTCGACCTCGCCCGCGTCGGCGAGGGACTGCAGCGTGCGGTAGACCGTGGTGAGCCCCACCGAGTCGCCCTTGTGCTTGAGCATGTCGTGCAGTTCCTGGGCGCTGCGGAACTCGTCGACCTCCTGAAGGCAAGCCGCCACGGCGGCACGCTGCCGGGTGGAGCGGCCCTTCACGGGCGGTCCTGCGGTCGTCACCGGTCTGCCTCCTCACGTCTGGCCTTGCCCGGGCCATTGTGCCAGCCCGGGGCGGGGCGAGTCAGGCGCCGACCTTGCCGTCGGCCGGACGGCTGGCCGGAATCGTGCACTCCGCGGGGTCGCCCGCGGGCCCGGCGGCGGCGAGTGCCCGGGCGCGGCGGCGGGCGAGGGGCGCGGCCAGCGCGGTCAGCGCGATGAAGGCGGCGATGGTCAGCAGCACGATCGTCGCGCCGGGCGGCACGTCCTGGTAGTACGAGGTGACGGTGCCGCCGATGGTCACGCTCACCCCGATCGCCACGGCGACGGCGAACGTGGCGGCGAAGCTGCGGGTGAGCTGCTGGGCCGCGGCGACCGGCACCACCATGAGCGCGCTCACCAGCAGCAGCCCGACCACCCGCATCGCCACGGACACCGTGACCGCGGCCGTGACCGCCGTGAGCAGGTTGAGGAACCGCACCGGCAGGCCCGTCACCCGCGCGAACTCCTCGTCCTGGCTGACCGCGAAGAGCTGCCGCCGCAGCCCCACGGTGACCAGCACCACCAGCGCGGCCAGTACGCAGATCGCGGTCACGTCGGACGAGGAGACCGTGGTCAGGGAGCCGAAGAGGTACGTGGACAGGTTGGACGTGGAGCCGCCGGGGGCGAGGCTGGTGAACATCACGCCGCCGGCCATGCCGCCGTAGAAGAGCATCGCGAGGGCGATGTCGCCGCGGGTCTTGGCGTACCAGCGGACCAGTTCCATGAGGACGGCACCGAGGACGGAGATCAGGGCCGCCATCCACACCGGGGACCAGGACAGCAGGAAGCCGAGGCCCACGCCGGTCATCGCGACGTGGCCGATGCCGTCGCCCATGAGCGCCTGGCGGCGCTGGACGAGGTAGACGCCGATGGCGGGGGCGGTGACACCGACCAGGACGGCGGCGAGCAGCGCCCGCTGCATGAAGGCGTAGTCGAGGAATTCCATCAGCTCAGCAGTCCCGTGCGGATCGGTCCGGCGTCCGCCGGTGCGTGCGGGTGTACGTGGTCGTGGCCGGGCAGGGCGTGCTGGCCGACCGCCTTCGGGGGCGGGCCGTCGTGCAGCACGCAGCCGTCGCGGAGCACGACCGCGCGGTCGATCAGGGGCTCCAGCGGGCCCAGTTCGTGGAGCACGAGGAGGACCGTGGTGCCCCGCTCCACCTGCGTCCGCAGCGTGTCGGCGAGGACCTCCTGGCTCGCCAGGTCCACGCCCGCCATCGGCTCGTCCATGATCAGCAGGTCCGGCTCGGCGGACAGCGCGCGGGCGATCAGGACCCGCTGGTGCTGGCCGCCGGAGAGGGCGTCGACCGAGTCGTCGGCGCGGTCCGCCATGCCGACCAGCTCCAGGGCCCGCCGGACGGCCGCACGGTCCGCCTTGCGGAAGAGGCCGAAGCGGGAACGGGCGAGCCGGCCCGCGGAGACGATCTCGGTGACCGTGGCGGGCACCCCGCCGGCGGCCGTGGTGCGCTGCGGGACGTAACCCACCCGCGCCCAGTCGCGGAACCGGCGCTGCGGGGCGCCGAACAGCTCGATCTCCCCGGCGGTGACCGGCACCTGGCCGATCACGGAGCGTACGGCGGTGGACTTGCCCGAGCCGTTGGCGCCGAGCAGGGCGACGACCTCGCCGCGGCGCACGGTGAGGTCGATGCCGCGCAGGACGGGGCGCGAGCCCAGTTCGGCGCGCACCCCCCGCAGGGTGATCACGGGCTCGGATGTCATGCCGTCCTCCGGTAGGTCGTCGTCGTTCACCGGGCGCCCAGGGCGGTGCGCAGGGCCGTGAGGTTGGCTTCCATCACCTGGAGGTAGTCCTCGCCGCGGGAGTGGTCCGTGATGCCCTCGACGGGGTCGAGGACGTCGGTCTTCAGGCCCGCGTCGGCGGCGAGCGTCTTCGCGGTCCGGTCGCTGACCAGTGTCTCGTAGAAGACGGTGGTGACCCCGTCGGCCTTCGCGATCTCCTGAAGCTCCTTCATGCGCGCCCCGCTGGGCTCGGACTCGGGGTCCAGGCCGCTGATGGCCTCCTCGGTCAGACCGTAGCGCTCGGCGAGGTAGCCGAAGGCGGCGTGGGTGGTGAGGAAGACGTCGGTCCTGCGGTCGGCGAGGCCGGTGCGGAACTTCTTGTCGAGCGCCTTCAGGTCGCCGACCAGGGTTTCGGTGTTCTTGCGGTAGTCCGCGGCGTGGTCCGGGTCGGCCTTCTGGAAGGCCTTGCCGACCCCTTCGGCGACCTCGGCGTACTTGACCGGGTCGAGCCAGATGTGAGGGTCGGCGCCGCCCTCGTGGTCGTGGTCGTGTTCGTCCTCGTGCGCGTGCTCGTCCTCGTGGGCGTGCTCGTCGCCGTGCTCGTCCTCGTGGCCGCCGACCTCGGTGCCGTGCGTCTCCAGCGTGGTCAGCTCGGCCGCGTCGATCTTCGTGGAGACCTCGGCCAGGCCGACGGCCTTGTCGACGGCGGGCTGGAGGCCCTTGAGGTAGAGGGCCGCGTCGGACTTCTCGAGCTCTCCCATCTGATGGGCGCTGATCTCCAGGTCGTGCGGTTCCTGGCCGGGCTCGGTGAGACTGGTGACGTGGACGTGCTCGCCGCCGATCCGCTCGGCGAGGAAGGCCATCGGGTAGAACGACGCGACGACGTCGAACTTGTCCGTGGTGCCCGCGGCGGCGCTGTCGGAGGAGCAGGCGGTCAGGGTGGAGAGCCCGAGGGCGGTGACAGCGGCGAGTGCGACCGCGGATATGGGACGTCGTCGTACGTTCATGACAGTCATTTTCAACGAAGATGGAAACCGTTGTCAACAATACCTCGTCGGGGTCCGCATGGGGGGACCGATTTGGTCGAGGGGCCGTCCCCGCCGGTAACCTGAGGCATTCGCTGGAAGCAATCTCGCTTCGTCGCCCGTCGTCGTAATGAAGAGAGCACCGTGGCCGCCGACAAGATCGACACCATCGTCAGCCTGAGCAAGCGCCGTGGCTTCGTATTTCCCAGTAGTGAGATCTATGGCGGCACGAAGGCCGCCTGGGACTACGGACCGCTGGGTGTCGAGCTCAAGGAGAACCTGAAGCGCCAGTGGTGGCGCTACATGGTCACCTCGCGCGAGGACGTGGTCGGTATCGACTCGTCCGTGATCCTGGCCCCGGACGTGTGGGTCGCCTCCGGTCACGTCGCCACCTTCACGGACCCGCTGACCGAGTGCACCTCCTGCCACAAGCGGTTCCGCGCGGACCACCTGGAGGAGGCGTACGAGGAGAAGAAGGGGCACGCCCCGGAGAACGGCCTCGCCGACCTCAACTGCCCCAACTGCGGCAACAAGGGCACCTTCACCGAGCCCAAGCAGTTCTCGGGCCTGCTCTCCACCCACCTCGGTCCGACGCAGGACTCCGGCTCCATCGCCTACCTGCGCCCCGAGACCGCCCAGGGCATCTTCACCAACTTCGCCCAGGTGCAGACCACTTCGCGCCGCAAGCCGCCGTTCGGCATTGCCCAGATGGGCAAGTCCTTCCGCAACGAGATCACGCCCGGCAACTTCATCTTCCGCACCCGCGAGTTCGAGCAGATGGAGATGGAGTTCTTCGTCAAGCCGGGCGAGGACGAGCAGTGGCAGGAGTACTGGATGGAGCAGCGCTGGAACTGGTACACCGGTCTCGGCCTGCGCGAGGAGAACATGCGGTGGTACGAGCACCCGAAGGAGAAGCTCAGCCACTACTCCAAGCGCACCGCTGACATCGAGTACCGCTTCCAGTTCGGCGGCAGCGAGTGGGGCGAGCTGGAGGGTGTCGCCAACCGCACCGACTACGACCTCTCCGCCCACGCCAAGGCCTCCGGCCAGGACCTCTCCTACTTCGACCAGGAGGCCGGCGAGCGCTGGACGCCGTTCGTCATCGAGCCGGCGGCCGGTGTCGGCCGGGCGATGCTGGCGTTCCTCCTCGACGCCTACGTCGAGGACGAGGCGCCCAACGCCAAGGGCAAGATGGAGAAGCGCACGGTGCTGCGACTCGACCACCGCCTCGCCCCGGTGAAGGTCGCGGTGCTGCCGCTGTCCCGCAACCCGGAGCTGTCCCCGAAGGCCAAGGGGCTCGCCCAGGCGCTGCGGCAGAACTGGAACATCGAGTTCGACGACGCCGGCGCCATCGGCCGCCGCTACCGCCGCCAGGACGAGATCGGCACGCCGTTCTGCGTGACCGTCGACTTCGACACCCTGGACGACAACGCGGTGACCGTGCGCGAGCGCGACACCATGAAGCAGGAGCGGGTCTCCCTCGACCAGATCGAGGGCTACCTGGCGGCGCGCCTCGTCGGCGCCTGATCCTCCGCCTCACCGGCGCGAACGCCGGGTCCCGGAACACCGGGGCCCGGCGTTCCGCGTTTCCGGAGGCGCCGCGGGGCGGTTCGATCTCCCGGCCGGGCGGCAACTGACGAATGACAGATATTGAAATCTGTCATTCGTCATGCCACAGTGGGGGCATGACGATGCACACCCGACCTCTCGGAACCACCGGCCCCCGCGTCTCCGCCCTGGGCCTCGGCTGCATGGGCATGTCCGCGCTGTACGGCGACGCGGACCGGAGCGAGGCGATCGCCACGATCCACGCCGCCCTGGACGCCGGCGTCACCCTGCTCGACACCGGCGACTTCTACGGCATGGGGCACAACGAACTGCTGATCGGCGAGGCGCTGCGCACCGCCCCCGCCGACCTGCGCGAACAGGCCCTGACCAGCGTCAAGTTCGGCTCGATGCGCGACCCGGACGGCGGCTGGGGCCCGATCGACGGCCGCCCGGCCGCGGTGCGCAACTTCGCCGCGTACTCCCTGCAGCGCCTGGGCGTCGACCATATCGACGTCTACCGCATCTCCCGCGCCGACCCCGACGTGCCGATCGAGGAGACCGTCGGCGCCGTCGCGGAACTCGTCGAGCGGGGCCACGTCCGGCACATCGGCCTCAGCGAGGTCGGCGCCGACACCGTCCGCCGGGCCGCCGCCACCGCGCCGATCACGGACCTGCAGATCGAGTACTCGCTGATCTCCCGCGCCGTCGAGGACCAGATCCTGCCCACCACCCGTGAGCTGGGCATCTCCGTCACGGCGTACGGGGTGCTCTCGCGCGGACTGATCTCCGGCCACTTCACCGCCGACCGGCAGCTCTCCCCGGGCGACTTCCGGGCCCACTCGCCCCGCTTCCAGGGCGACAACCTCCGGCACAACCTGAGCCTCGTCGACGCGCTGCGCGAGGTCGCCGCCCGCAAGGGCGTCACCGTCGCGCAGATCGCCATCGCCTGGGTGCTGTCACGCGGCGAGGACATCGTGCCGCTGGTCGGCGCCCGCACCCGGGAGCGGCTGACGGAGGCGCTGGGCGCGCTGGACGTCACGCTCGACGAGGCCGACCTCACGGCGGTCGAGCGGGCGGTGCCGCCCGGCGCGGCGGCGGGCGCCCGCTACCCGGAGCCGCAGATGGCACACCTCGGCACCAAGGAGTGACACCCGTGCCGGGTACGGTCTAGACATGGCAGCGACCGAGACCCTGACCGCCGAGCGCATCCTGGAGGCGACCGAGGAGGTGCTGCGGCGGCACGGCCCGGCGAAGGCCACCGTGGTGGACGTGGCCCGCGCCCTCGGCGTCAGCCACGGCAGTGTCTACCGGCACTTCCGCACCAAGGCGGCGCTGCGCGAGGCGGTCACCAAACGCTGGCTGGACCGTACGTCCGAGGCGTTGGGCGGGATAGCCGACGACGCGTCCCGTGATCCGGAGTCCCGGCTGCGGGACTGGCTCGCCGCCCTCTTCGCCGCCAAGCGGCGCAAGGCGGGCGACGATCCGGAACTGTTCGCCACCTACAGCGTGCTGGCCGGCGAGCAGGTCCAGGCGGTCGGCGAGCACATCACCGAGCTGACCGGGCAGCTGACGCGGATCGTCGCCGACGGGGTGGCCGCCGGCGTCTTCCACGGCGTCGACCCCGCCACCGGCGCCCGTGCCGTGTTCCAGGCGACCGGCCGCTTCCACGACCCGGGCTACGTGGCGGAGTGGAGCACCCCGGAGGCGGACACCGACTTCGAGGCGGCCGTGGACCTGCTGGTGCGGGGGCTGCGGGCCTGAGCACGCGGGTCAGGCGGCGGTGGGGTCCACCGTCGCCTGGTGCGCCTGCTCCAGGTGCTCCTGCGCCTTGAGCCACGGCAGGAACTGGGCGCCTCTGCGCCAGCCGCACGTGTCGCATCTGATCGTCCGCTGCACCCCGGTGCGCTGGACGCGCACGATGTGCTCACGGCCGTGCAGATCCCAGCGGCTTACCTTGCTCGAGTCGATCTGGGGCATGGTGTCTCCGGCGGTCGGCCATTCGGTGTCGCCGTGCTCGTGCCCCCGTTCGGGGACGACAAGGAGTGTGCAGCAAAACCAACATCAACAGGTGGGGCTCCGCAGATCGTGCGCGGGAGGTGTCGCGTACCGACCCCGCGGGGCGATGGGGCACAGGCGCCCCTTCAGGGGCGCGGGGAACTGCGCGACGAGCCACGCACCACCCGCACCTGTCATGGCGGCGGGGCGGCCCGTCAGGGGCGCGGGCAACTGCGCGACGAGCCACGCACCACCCGCACCTGTCATGGCGGCGGGGCGGCCCGTCAGGGGCGCGGGGAACCGCGCGACGAGCCACGTACTGCCCGCACCCGGCGCGGCGGCAGGGCGCAGCAGATGCGGCGGCCGCCCGGGGGCACCCTCAGGCGTCCACCGCCGTGCGCAGAGGCCCCTGTTCCTCCCTCTTCAGGCGGCCCGCCACCCGCTCCGCCGTCGCCCGGGCCCACGGGCCCGTCGTCACGACGCCCAGCGCCAGAACCGCCGCTCCGCACGCCGCCAGGATCCACCAGCCCGGGCGGGACGCCGTCACGAACGTGTCGGCGTACGAGGACGAGCCCACGCCCGCCGCGAGGACCGCGCCCAGCACCGCCACGCCCAGGGTCTGGCCCAGCTGGCGGCTGGTGGAGGCGACCGCGGAGGCCACCCCGGCCTGCGTGGTGGGCATCCCGGAGACCGCCGTGTTGGTGATCGGTGCGTTCACGAAGCCGAAGCCGACGCCGAACAGGACGTATCCGGCGAAGAGCGTGACGTTCGACGTCTCGGCCTCGAAGAGGGCGAACAGCAGCCCGCTCACCGTCATCGCGCCGCCCGCGATCAGCAGCGGCAGCCGTGGGCCCCGGCTGCCGACGAGCCGCCCGGACAGCGGGGCGCAGAGGAACGTCGGGACGGCCATCGGCAGCATCCACAGCCCCGCCTCCAGCGCGCTGAGCCCCCGCACGTTCTGCAGGTACAGCGTGGACAGGAACAGGAAGCCGCCGAGTGCCGCGAAGGCGCTCACCGCGATCACCGTGGCCCCGCTGAACGGCGCGGAGCGGAAGAAGCGCAGGTCGATCAGCGGCTCCGGGCGGCGCGGTTCGTAGCGCAGGAGGGCCAGGAGGGCGATCACCGCGAGCGCCGCGAAGGGCGCGGTGGACTGCCAGGACCCGTGCGGCGCCTCGATGATCGCGTACGTGAGGGAGCCGAACAGGGCGATGACCAGCACCTGTCCGACCGGGTCGGGGCGGCGGGCCCGCGGGGCGCGGGACTCCGGGACGAAATGCCAGGTCAGGAGCAGGGCGGCGAGCCCCACCGGCAGGTTGACCCAGAAGATGGAGCGCCAGCCGACCGAGTCCACCAGCACCCCGCCGACCAGCGGGCCCGCCGCCATCGAGAGACCGACGACGGCGCCCCAGACACCGATCGCGCGGGCGCGTTCGCGCGGATCGGTGAAGGTGTTGGTGATGATCGACATGGCGACCGGGTTGAGCATCGAACCGCCCACCGCCTGCACCATGCGGAACACCACGAGCCAGTTCAGGTCCGGGGCGAGCGAGCACAGCAGCGAGCCCAGGGTGAAGACCACCAGGCCGGCCATGAAGACCCGTTTCCGGCCGATCCGGTCGGCCGTCGATCCGGCCAGCATCAGCAGCGAGGCCAGGACGAGCGTGTACGCGTCGATGGTCCACTGCAGTCCCGAGGTACTCGCGTCCAGCTCCCGCTGGAGGGCGGGCAGGGCGACATTGAGGACCGTGTTGTCCAGGCTCACGATCAGCAGACTCATGCAGCAGATCGCGAGCACCAGCATGCGACGGCCGTGGCTGAGCTCGGGCATGCGGGCCATCGTACGCGTATGTCGATAGTGCGGCTAACTAATGACCGTTACACAAGCATTGTGCGGAGCGCCCCGCGGCATGCGGGACAATGGGGGAATGCCCACAGCCTCGCCGACCGTGAACACGACCCTGTCCATCGGCCCGCACGCGGTGCAACCGCCCGTCGTGCTCGCCCCCATGGCCGGGATCACCAACGCGCCCTTCCGCACCCTGTGCCGGGAGTTCAGCGGTGGCAAGGGCCTGTACGTCAGCGAGATGATCACCACCCGGGCGCTGGTCGAGCGCAACGAGAAGACCATGCAGCTGATCCGGTTCGACGCGAGCGAGCAGCCGCGCTCCATCCAGCTGTACGGCGTCGACCCGGTCACCGTCGGCAAGGCCGTCCGCATGATCGCGGAGGAGGACCTCGCCGACCACATCGACCTGAACTTCGGCTGCCCGGTGCCGAAGGTGACCCGCAAGGGCGGCGGCTCTGCCCTGCCCTTCAAGCGGAACCTGCTCCGTGCCATCCTGCGCGAGGCGGTCTCCGGCGCCGGCGACCTGCCCGTGACGATGAAGATGCGCAAGGGCATCGACGACGACCACCTCACCTACCTGGACGCCGGCCGGATCGCCGTCGAGGAGGGCGTCACCGCCGTCGCGCTGCACGGCCGCACCGCCGCCCAGCACTACGGCGGCACCGCCGACTGGGAGGCGATCGCCCGGCTGAAGGAGCACGTCCCGGAGATCCCGGTGCTCGGCAACGGCGACATCTGGTCCGCCGACGACGCCCTGCGGATGGTGCGCGAGACGGGCTGCGACGGCGTGGTCGTGGGCCGCGGCTGCCTCGGCCGCCCGTGGCTGTTCGCGGACCTGGTCGCCGCCTTCGAGGGCCGCGCCGACGCCTACGTCCGGCCCACCCTGCGCGAGGTGGCCGACGTCATGGTCCGGCACGCCACGCTGCTCGGCGAGTGGATCGGCGACGAGTCGCGCGGCGTCATCGACTTCCGCAAGCACGTCGCGTGGTACCTGAAGGGCTTCGCGGTCGGCTCCGAGATGCGCAAGCGGCTCGCGATCACCTCCTCGCTCCAGGAGCTGCGGGAGGGCCTCGACGAGCTGGACCTGGACCAGTCCTGGCCGGCCGGCGCCGACGGCCCCCGCGGCCGTACGTCCGGCAACAACCGCGTGGTGCTGCCGGACGGCTGGCTGAAGGACCCCTACGACTGCGCGGGCGTCGGCGAGGACGCGGAACTGGACACCTCCGGCGGCTGACCCGGGCCGGCCCGAGTCCGGCCGGCCGGACCCACCTGAGTCCGGCCGGCCGCGGTCAGTCCTCGGTGGGCCGGGGCACCGATCCGTAGGCCTTCAGGAAGCGGTCGCGGAAGGCGTCCATCTTCCACACCGGCGCGTCGTCGGCGGGCCGCAGTCCCGGCGTCCAGTTCCAGCCGTCGATCTTCCGCAGCACCTCCGGGTCCTTGGCGACGACCGTCACCGGCACGTCCCGGTTCTTCGTGTGCCCGGTGACCCGGGCGATGGGCTGGTGGTCGCCGAGGAAGACCAGCACCGTGTCGTCAGTGCCGTAGCGCTCCAGCCACTCGGTGAGGGCGGTCACCGAGTACGAGATGGACCGGCCGTACTCCTTGCGGGACTCGGTGGAGTCGGCCATCACCTCGGAGGCGTCACGGCCCGCCTCCTGGACGGCGCCGTAGAGCGAACCGTCGCCCAGCTCCTCCCAGTCGACCATCTCCGGGACCGGTGCCCAGGGCTGGTGGCTGGAGGTGAGGATGACCTCCGACATCAGCGGCCGGTCGCGCTTCCTGCCGTGCTCCAGGCGCTCGAACGCCTCCAGGGCGTACTGGTCGGGCATGGTGGACCAGCTGAACTTCGGCCCCCGGTAGCCCATCCCGAAGGCGTCGTAGACCTTGTCGAGGCCGTACCACTCGGCCTCCGGCCAGGTCTTCTGCACGCCGGGCATGATGCCGACGGTGTCCCACCCGCCTGACTTCTGAAAGGCCTTGGTCAGCGTGAGGTGGTCGCTGCTGGTGGCGGTGCGGTAGCGCTGCTGGTTGTCGATCCACAGCCCCGACAGGGTGGTGGAGTGCCCGAGCCAGCTGCTCCCCCCGTACGTCGACGAGGTCAGCCACCCGCTGCGCGCCTGGTACCCGGCCCGGGCGAGCGCGGCGGTGCGGGTGTCGAGGGTACTGGTGACCCCGGGGGCGATCAGCGGGTCGTCGACCGCCACGCGGCCGTAGCTCTCGATGAACGCGATCACCACGTCCTTGCCGCGCAGGTCCGGCAGGAGCAGCCGGGGAGGAGTGGCGCCGAAGGTGTCGGTCCGCGCCTCCTTCGCGAAGGCCGCCTCGTCGCGCAGGGTGTCCACCACCCGGTGGGTCTGCCCGCGCAGGGTGTCCGCGGCGCGGTCCGAGGCGACCGGCAGGCCCGAGATCTGCAGGCCCAGCGAGGCGCAGGTGATCCACACGGTGCCCGCCACCATGGCGCCCGTACTGGCGCGGGCACGATGCCGGGCCAGCAGGTTTCCGAGCCGCACCGTGGCCAGCGCCATGAGGACCACGACGAGCACGGCGAGCAGGACCGCGCCGACGGCCGCGGCGGTGGCCACGAAGCCGCCCATGGAGTCCCGCACGTAGGACAGGGCGTCGTCCAGCAGGCCCCAGTCGAGGACCAGGTTGAAGCCGCGGCCCAGGTACTCGCTGAACCCGATGTCCAGCAGGTTCAGCACGGTGAGCAGGCCGAGGCCCGTCCCGTACAGCGCGGCGACGGCGACGCGCGGCCGGCGCGGCAGGACGAGCAGCAGCACCGCCCCCACGATCGCCTCGGCGGGGATGCGGGTGAAGCGGTCGGGGCGCAGGCCCGGCATGGTGTTCGGCATCAGCAGGGCGGCGCACACCAGCAGGGCGGCGAGCACGTGCACCGTGCGGCGCAGGGCCCGGGCGGCGGCGGGGTGGGCGTCCCGTGCGTGGCGCCAGCGCGTCAGGAGACGTGTGGTCCCCAGCCGCGTGGGAACACGGAGGGCGCGCAGGCGCGCGAGGGCGCGAGTGAAGACAGGCAACCCGGAGGTTCCTTCCGTACCGAGGCCGGTGAAGCGGGTGGCGGATCCGGCGTGGGGGCCCGGATCCGCCGCTGTTCCGTACGGGCGGGCGGGCCGTTGTGTTCATCCCGGCGGTCCTTCGGTTCGTCCGCATGGTGAAACCCGGCGCCATGTGGCAGCGTGATTCTCGCCACCCCTGATAGGTGTTGCGCTCAGATGAGCGGATTGTGGGAGGCTGCACTTCTCAAAGATTGACACTCAGTGCCACCTGGCGATCGTTCATCGAGCGAAATCAAACGTGGGCAAAGGTGCTCACATGAGCGGCTCACGCGGTCGCGGGAGGCGCTCCGCGTTCAAGAAGTGAAAACACTCGGCCCTGACCGCTTGCCAAGCCTTGACTTTCGATCCGCTGGCACTCGGCCGGTCACAGGCGCACGACGCACAAGTGGACGTACTCAGACGCCTTTGATCTGGGTACATTCCTCGCCGTCAGGGCAGCCACCGCGTCCTCGAGGAGTCGAGACCCGTGTCGGAAAACAAAGATCCCCACGTAGCTCAGTCGGGCACGAGCGTTGAGAGCGTGAAGTTCGTCTACGACTTCACCGAGGGCAACAAGGACCTCAAGGACCTGCTGGGCGGCAAGGGGGCCAACCTCGCCGAGATGACCAATCTCGGTCTCCCCGTGCCACCCGGGTTCACCATCACCACCGAGGCCTGCAAGGTCTACCTCGACAGTGGCGAGGAGCCCGCGGCACTGCGTGACGAGGTGAGTGCGCACCTCGACGCCCTTGAGCAGAAGATGGGCAAGAAGCTCGGCCAGGCCGACGACCCCCTTCTCGTGTCGGTCCGTTCCGGTGCCAAGTTCTCCATGCCGGGCATGATGGACACCGTCCTCAACATCGGTCTGTCGGACAAGTCCGTGCAGGGCCTGGCCAAGCAGGCCGGTGACGACCGGTTCGCGTGGGACTCCTACCGGCGCCTCATCCAGATGTTCGGCAAGACCGTCCTCGGCGTGGACGGCGAGCTGTTCGAGGACGCCCTCGAGGCGGCCAAGGCGGCCAAGAAGGTCACGGTCGACACCGAGCTGGAGGCCGCCGACCTCAAGAAGCTCGTCACCAAGTTCAAGAAGATCGTCAAGACCGAGTGCGGCCGGGACTTCCCGCAGGACCCGCGCGAGCAGATGGACCTCGCCATCAAGGCGGTCTTCGACTCCTGGAACGGCGAGCGGGCCAAGCTCTACCGCCGCCAGGAGCGCATCCCGCACGACCTGGGCACCGCCGTGAACGTCTGCTCGATGGTCTTCGGCAACCTCGGCCCCGACTCCGGCACCGGCGTCGCCTTCACCCGTGACCCCGCCTCCGGCTACCAGGGCGTCTACGGCGACTACCTGCAGAACGCGCAGGGCGAGGACGTCGTCGCGGGCATCCGCAACACGGTCCCGCTCGCGGAGCTGGAGCAGATCGACAAGAAGTCGTACGACCAGCTGATGCAGATCATGGAGACGCTGGAGAACCACTACAAGGATCTCTGCGACATCGAGTTCACCATCGAGCGCGGCCAGCTGTGGATGCTGCAGACCCGCGTCGGCAAGCGCACCGCGGGCGCCGCCTTCCGCATCGCCACGCAGCTGGTGGACCAGGGCCTGATCGACGAGGCCGAGGCCCTGTGCCGGGTCAACGGCGCGCAGCTCGCCCAGCTGATGTTCCCGCGCTTCGACGACGAGGCGAAGGTCGAGCAGGTCGGGCGGGGCATCGCCGCCTCCCCGGGCGCCGCGGTCGGCAAGGCGGTCTTCGACTCCTACACCGCCGTCAAGTGGTCCCGGTCCGGCGAGAAGGTCATCCTGATCCGCCGCGAGACCAACCCCGACGACCTGGACGGCATGATCGCCGCCGAGGGCATCCTCACCTCGCGCGGCGGCAAGACCTCCCACGCGGCCGTCGTCGCCCGCGGCATGGGCAAGACCTGTGTCTGCGGCGCCGAGGAGCTGGAGGTCGACACCAAGCGCCGCCGGATGACCGTGCCCGGCGGGCGGGTCGTCGAGGAGGGCGACGTCATCTCCATCGACGGCTCCTCCGGCAAGGTCTACCTGGGTGAGGTCCCGGTCGTCCCGTCCCCGGTCGTGGAGTACTTCGAGGGCCGGATGCACCCCGGCGCCGACGACGCCGACGAGCTGGTCGAGGCCGTGCACCGGATGATGGCGTTCGCCGACCGCAAGCGCCGGCTGCGGGTGCGCGCCAACGCCGACAACGCCGAGGACGCGCTGCGCGCCCGCCGGTTCGGTGCCCAGGGCATCGGCCTGTGCCGCACCGAGCACATGTTCCTCGGTGACCGGCGCGAACTGGTGGAGCGGCTGATCCTGGCCGACACCCAGGTGGAGCGCGAGGAGTCCCTCAAGGGACTGCTGCCGTTGCAGAAGCAGGACTTCGTCGAGCTGTTCGAGGCGATGGACGGCCTGCCCGTCACCATCCGCCTGCTCGACCCGCCGCTGCACGAGTTCCTGCCCGACATCACCGAGCTGTCGGTCCGCGTGGCCCTCGCCGAGTCCCGGCAGGAGCCGCACGAGAACGAGCTGCGGCTGCTCCAGGCCGTGCACCGGCTGCACGAGCAGAACCCGATGCTGGGTCTGCGCGGTGTCCGTCTCGGACTGGTCATCCCGGGCCTGTTCACCATGCAGGTGCGGGCGATCGCCGAGGCCGCGGCCGAGCGCCGGAACGCCAAGGGCGACCCGCGCGCGGAGATCATGATTCCGCTGGTCGGCACCGTCCAGGAGCTGGAGATCGTCCGCGAGGAGGCCGACAAGGTCATCGCGGAGGTCGAGGAGGCCACCGGCACGCGGCTCAAGCTCGCCATCGGCACGATGATCGAGCTGCCGCGGGCCGCGCTGACCGCCGGCCAGATCGCGGAGGCGGCCGAGTTCTTCTCCTTCGGCACCAACGACCTCACCCAGACGGTGTGGGGCTTCTCCCGGGACGACGTGGAGGCCAGCTTCTTCACGGCCTACCTGGAGAAGGGCATCTTCGGGGTGTCGCCGTTCGAGACGATCGACCAGGACGGCGTGGGCTCCCTGGTGCAGTCCGCGGCCAAGGCCGGCCGTGAGACCCGCCCGGACCTGAAGCTCGGCGTCTGCGGCGAGCACGGCGGCGACCCGGAGTCGGTCCACTTCTTCCACGAGGTGGGACTGGACTACGTCTCCTGCTCCCCGTTCCGTATCCCGGTGGCCCGTCTGGAGGCCGGCCGCGCGGCCGTCACCTCGGAGGGCAGCGACCACCGCTGAGCCCTCCGGGGCGTCCGGCCCCGGGGCCGTCGTCTGTCACCCGACCACCCTCACCGATCGGCGACGGCTCCGGATCACGAAGGAGGGGCGGCACCCGTGCGGGGGTGCCGCCCCTCCCGTCGTGCGCACACGCGTAATGCGCCCGGTGGGGCGGTCAGGTGCGGTTGCGGCGCAGGCGGGAGGCGATGAGCACGATGCCTCCGGCGAGGACCACGGCGGCGACGCCCGTGGTCACGTAGGTGGTGAGGGCGCTGTCCTCGTCGGCGAGGTCGTCGCTCCGGGCAGCCGTGGTGGTGTCGGCCACGGGGGTGGTGTCCCCGCCGACCTCGGTGTGGTCACGCGGGATGAAGCCGGAGGGGGGTTCGTCGCAGGCGATGCCGTCCCCGTCGGGGTCGAGTTCGGGGCCGTAGTGGTCGTCCCCGCTGGAGAGCCTGGAGTAGCCGTTGTCGTACGCCTGCGGGCAGCTCTTGAACGGGTGGTCCCCGTCGTGGGCCGACGCGGTGACGGGGAGGGCGGCCAGGGTGAGGGCGGCGAGGGCCGTGAGGGTGCTACGTGTCAGGTGCATGCTAAATGCCCCCAAGTCCGATTGCGGGTGCCGGTACATGTGCTGTGGCGTGATGAAGTTACTGGCCGTTCAGTAGTGATGCAGAGGGTTACGAGTGACCTGTGATGTGAACGTGATGTGACGGCTTCGTGGCGGACCGCCACGAACGGAGGCGGTCCTTCCTCTGTTTCGCGCCGAAAGCCCACGTCGAGAGGGGTGCCGCATCCGGCGATGGCCGCCGCGGCCGGTCCGATGCGAGGCACGGCCGGTAGTGTCCTGAGCCGGACGAGTGCCGCCACGGCGGGGGAACGGAAGGTGCAGCGGTGTCACCGGTGACACGGGGAAGCGGGGCCGGAACCCAGGACGGCACGGCAGGGCACGCCGTCGATCCCTGGCGGTCGGTGCGGCGCGCGGCGTGGGTGGCGCTGTGCGGCTGGGTCGCCGCGCTCGTCACCGCCTGCGTGTCCTACCTGACGCTGCGGTGGGTGGCGGTGCCCATCGTCGTGGGGCTCGTACTCTGCCTGACCTTCGGCGGGCTGCTGATCTGGCTGCACCGCGCGGGCTGGATCGCCCTGCTCTCCCTGGCGCCCGGCCTGATGGTCCTCGTCGGGGCCGTCCAGTACGCGCCCGAACTGGCGCTGGAGGTGCGCGGGGTGCGCGAGAGTGTGGTGATCGTCGCCGACAGCGCGGACGGGACGGGCGGCAGCAACCACCGGCTCACGCTGCGCACCGAGGACGGCCGGGAACTGGCCGAGCGGATGACCTACAAGGGCGACCGGGCTCCCCGGCCGGGGCAGCGGCTCGAAGTGATCCGTGACCCGGAGGGTGTCGTGCCCATGGAGCGGGCGGACCAGGTGGACGCCGCCGGCCGGCTCCACGGGGCGTTCGCCGGCCTGGTGACCTGGACGCTGATGGCGGCCCTGGCCGGGTGGCGCGGCCATGTGCGGCGCCGGCAGGGCAAGGAGGGTTCCCTGCTGCTGTCACTGTGATCCCCTGGGGGCCGGGCACCCGGCCCCCAGGGGGTGGGTCAGCGGTTGTCGCGGCGCCGACGCGCGGCGATCATCACGGCCGCGCCGGCCGCGAGGCCCAGCAGGACCACGGCCGCGCCCCCGGCCGCGAGGTACGGGGTGGTGTCGCTGCCCCCGGTCTCGGCGAGGTCGGTGCCGCCGCCGTTCTCCTTCTCGGCGCCGCTGTCCTCGGCGCCCGCGCCGGCACCCGCACCGTCGTCGTCGCTCTCGTCGCGCGGCACGAAGTCCGACGGCGGCTGGTCGCAGCCGACCCCGTCGTTGTCCCGGTCGAGGTGCGTGCCGTAGTGCTCGGTGTCGCTCTTCGGGATGTCGCTGTACCCGTTGTCGTACGCGTCGGTGCAGTTCTCGAACGGGTGGTTGCCGTCGTGGGCCACGGCGGTGGCCGGTACGGCGGCCAGGGCGACGGCGGTGAGCAGCGCGGCGGCGGAGGTACGGAACGGGATCATGGTGAGGAGCCCCCCAGGTCGGACGAAAGCGTGTGATCGGTGCGAGGGTGTCGAAGCTACTGGGGGGCTCGTGGCGCGTGAGGAATATGAAGGACCCGTGATGGGAACGTGACGTGACCGGGAGGTGGCTGTCCGCCACCTCCCGGTACGTCATGCCCGGAAGGGACCCTTCACCTCGTACGTGATGCCGCCCGACGAACTCCCGCTCGTACCGCGCTGACTGGAGAAGTACAGGCGGGAGCCGTCCGGGGAGAAGGCCGGGCCGGTGATCTCGGAGCCCGACTGACCGCTGACGCGCAGGAACGGGGCCACCACGTCGTCGGGAGTGATGACGCAGATCTCCATGTTCCCGCCGTCCTCGGCGACGAAGAGGTCGCCGGAGGAGGAGCCGGTGACGTTGTCGACCCCGGTCAGGGGGGCCGTTCCACTGGGCACCAGCGAGTCGTCGTAGGCGAGTTCGACGGTCTGGGCGGCAGCGTCGTACTGCCAGACCCGGTTGTCGCCCTTGGTGGTGAACCAGCATGTGTCGTTCGCGTAGTGGCAGCCCTCGCCGCCGTTGAAGCGCTTGGCTCCGGAGATCTGGTTACGGGTGGCGGTGGCGCCGGACGGGTCCGGGACCCGGGCCCAGCTCACCGGGCCGCTGGTGCCGCTGCCGCCGACCAGCACCTCCAGTGTGCCGGAGGACAGGTCGCCCCAGGTCGTGGGCCTGAAACGGTAGAAGCAGCCGTCCGAGACGTCCTCGGTCAGGTAGATCACCCTGCGCACCGGGTCGGCTGCCGCCGCCTCGTGCTTGAAGCGCCCCATGGCGTCACGGCGTACGGCCGCCTTCACGCCCCACGGGTCGGTCTCGTAGACGTACCCGCGGTCCACCTCCTCACAGGACAGCCACGTGTTCCACGGGGTCTTCCCGCCGGCGCAATTCTGCCGGGTGCCGGACAGGACGCGGTACGCGCCCGTGATGGCGCCGGTGGCCGAGAACTTCACCGCGCTCGCGCCGCCCGACGGGTTGATCTCCGAGTTGGAGACGTAGATCCAGCCGCTCCCGTCGGCGTAACAGGCCCCGCCGTCCGGGGCGTTGTGCCAGGTGTACGACGTGCTCCCGACCCGCTGCCCGGAGCGGGCGATCACCCGGCTGGTGAATCCCGCCGGGAGGGCGATCCCGTTGGCGTCCGCCGTCCCGAGCGCCCCGTACGGGCCGGTGCCGGGCTGGGCGGGGGCGGCGTACGCGGCACCGCGCCACAGGGTCCCGCCGAGTACGGCGGAGCTGCCGCCGAGGGCGGTCGCACGAAGGAAGGTACGACGTTCCACTGTCACTCCAGGTGGCCGTTACCGCCCCGCCGCCGGTCGGCGACGGGGGCGTGCGAGCAGCGAACCTACGGGAATGACATGGACGCTTCATGGCCGGCGGCGTACGGGCCGGTGGCCGTCTCGCGGGCAGGCGCGTACCGGGCCGGCGGCCCCGCGTTCACAGCGGCACCGCCACCGGGGGCCCGGGGCCGCAGCGGCCCGGACCCGACAGCCCCGGCCGCTCAGGCCGCCTCGACCTCGTACGTCGTCACGCGGACCGTGTCGTCGTCCAGGCACCGGCCGGTCTCCAGGTCGAAACGCTGCTTCAGGAGCGGGGAGGCGACGAACGGGCGGCCTCGGTGGGTGCCGGTGAGCCCGCGGGAGAGGACCGCCGCCCCGGTGAACGGGTCGCGGTTGTCGAGGGCGTAGAGGCGTCCCGCGCGGTCGGTGAACACGGCGGCCTGCCGGCCGTCGGGCAGCAGGGCGGCCACGCCCCGGCCCGGGATCATCGCGCCGAGGTCGCAGACCTCGAACCAGTCGTCCTCCAGGCGGAGTCGGATCGTCAGGCCGGTGGTCGTCTCGAGTGCCAGGGTCATCGCTGTGTGCTTCCTTCCAGGACGTCGTCGGCGGGACGCAGGCCGATGCTCAGCAGGGGCAGGTCGGGCTTGATCTGGTCGCGTTCGGGGACGAAGGCGACCACCGGGTCGGGGGTGTCCGGGGCGTTGACGAAGGACACGAACCGGGCCAGCTTCTCCGGGTCGTTGATCGTCTCGGCCCACTCGTCGCGGTAGTGCGCGACGTGCGCGGCCATCAGCGACTCCAGCTCGTCGCAGATGCCGAGCGAGTCGTGCACCACGACGTCCCGTACGTGGTCCAGTCCGCCGGGGATCCGGTCCAGCCAGACGCTGGTGCGCTCCAGCCGGTCGGCGGTGCGGATGTAGAACATCAGGAACCGGTCGATCAGGCGGATCAGTTCGGCGTCGGAGAGGTCCTGCGCCAGTAGATCGGCGTGGCGCGGGGTGGCGCCGCCGTTGCCGCCGACGTACAGGTTCCAGCCGCCCGCGGTGGCGATGACGCCGAAGTCCTTCGACCGGGCCTCGGCGCACTCCCGCTGGCAGCCGGAGACCGCCGACTTGAGCTTGTGCGGGGAGCGCAGGCCCCGGTAGCGCAGCTCCAGGTCGATCGCCATGCGCACGGAGTCCTGGACGCCGTAGCGGCACCAGGTCTGCCCCACGCAGGACTTCACCGTGCGCAGCGACTTGCCGTAGGCGTGCCCCGACTCGAAACCGGCGTCGACCAGCCGGGCCCAGATCAGCGGCAGCTGCTCGACCCGCGCGCCGAACATGTCGATCCGCTGACCGCCGGTGATCTTCGTGTAGAGGCCGAAGTCACGGGCGATCTCGCCGATCACGATCAGCTTCTCCGGCGCTACCTCCCCGCCGGGGATGCGCGGCACCACCGAGTACGAGCCGTTCCTCTGCAGGTTGGCCAGGAAGTGGTCGTTGGTGTCCTGCAGCGCCGCCTGCTCGCCGTCCAGCACGTACGTGCTCGCGCCGATCGCGGGAGCCAGGGAGGCGATGACCGAGCCGACCGTCGGCTTGCACACCTCGCAGCCGTCGCCGCCGCGCGCCCCCTCCCGGCCGTACCGGTCCAGCAGCTCGCGGTGGGAGGCGATGCGCAGGGCGAGGACGATCTCGTACAGCTCCTCGCGGGTCTGGGAGAAGCAGGCGCACAGGCCCTTGTCGACCTCGACGCCGCTCGCCTCCAGCTCGGCGTCCACCAGCTGGCCCAGCACCCTGACGCAACTGCCGCAGCCGGTGCCGGCCTTGGTGCACTTCTTCACCTCGGGCACGGTGGTGCACGCGTGGTCGGTGACCGCGCCGCGGACGGCGCCCTTGGTGACGTTGTGGCAGGAGCAGATCACCGCCTCGTCGGGCAGCGCGGACGGGCCGAGCACGGCCGGGGCCCCGGCCCCCGCGGGCAGCACCAGCGACTCCGGCGCGACCGGCGGCACCGAGCCGGTGAACGCCCGCAGCGTGCCGTACGCCTCCGCGTCGCCGACCAGGATGCCGCCGAGCAGCGTGCCGTCCCGGCCGATCACCAGCTTCTTGTACAGGCCGGCGCGCGAGTCGGAGTAGACGACGTCCAGGCAGTCCCCGGCGGTGCCGTGCGCGTCGCCGAAGGACGCCACGTCCACGCCGAGCAGCTTCAGCTTCGTGGACAGGTCGGCGCCGGTGAAGGCGGCCTCGTCCTCGGCGATGGTCGCGGCGGCCGTCTCCGCCTGCTCGTAGCCGGGGGCGACCAGGCCGTACACCCGGCCGTCGGCGGCCAGCGCGCACTCGCCGATCGCGAACACGTGCGGGTCGGCGACCGTACGGCACTGCTCGTCGACGGTGATCCCGCCGCGTTCGCCGACCGTCAGACCGCAGTCGCGGGCCAGCTGGTCGCGGGGGCGGACACCGGCGGAGAACACCACCATGTCGGCGGCGAGTTCGGAGCCGTCGGACAGCCTCATGCCGGTGACGGCGCCCGCCTCGTCGACCACGATCTCCTGGGTGCCCACGCCCGTGTGGACGGAGAGCCCCATGTCCTCGATGGTGCGCAGCAGCGCCGCGCCGCCGCCCTCGTCGACCTGCACCGGCATCAGGCGCGGCGCGAACTCCACGATGTGCGAGGTGAGTCCGAGGTCCTTGAGCGCGCCGGCCGCCTCCAGGCCGAGCAGACCGCCGCCGACCACCGCGCCCACGGTCGCCTTCCTCCGCGCGTACTCCTCGATCGCGAGCAGGTCCTCGATGGTGCGGTAGACGAAGCAGCCCTCGGCGTCCTTGTTCGGCACCGGCGGCACGAAAGGGTACGAGCCGGTCGCCAGCACCAGCACGTCGTAGCCGACGACCAGACCGGAGCGGGCGGTCACCGTGCGGGCCTCACGGTCCACGTGCTCGGCGGGGTCGCCGACGTGCAGTTCGATGCCGTGGTCCTCGATGAACCGCGCGTCCGTCAGCGACAGGTCCTCGGGGGTGCGGCCCGAGAAGTACGAGGTGAGCTGCACGCGGTCGTACGCCGGACGCGGCTCCTCGCACAGCACGACCACGCGGTGCGTGGCGGTCAGGCCGCGCTCGGCGAGCGCCTCCAGGAAGCGCTGGCCGACCATGCCGTGGCCGACGAGCACGATGGTCGAGGTGTCCGTGGGCATCAGGAGCCTCCGTCGTTGGTGAGCAGGTGGAGCAGGGGCCCGCCGTCGGACGGGAGCGGCTCTGCTCCCTCCCAGGCGCGCGCGAGGGCGCCGACGGTGCCGAGTTCGCCGACCAGGACGCCGCCGACCAGGCGGTCGTCGCGGACCACGACCTTGCGGTAGGTGCCGCGGGTGGCGTCGGTGAGCTGCACGACGTCGTCGCCCGGCAGCACCTCGGTCTCGCCGAACGCGGCCAGGTCGAAGGGGCTGTCCGGCCCGGTCAGGGTCAGCCGGGTGAGCGAGCGGGTGCCGGTGTAGCGGGCGGTGGTGTCCCCGGCGAGCAGCGCGGCGAGCGCGTCGGCCTGTTCCAGGGCCGGGGTGGCCAGTCCGTAGACGGTGCCGGCGTGCTGGGCGCAGTCGCCGACCGCGTGGACGTACGGGTCGGACGTGCGCAGCTCGTCGTCGACGACGACACCCTTGGCCACGTCCAGGCCGGCGGCCTGGGCGAGGGAGACCCTCGGGTGCACCCCGCAGGCCAGCACCACCAGGTCGGCGTCCAGGGCGTAGCCGTCGGCCATCTCCACCGAGCGGACCGCGCCGCCGACGCAGCGCACGTCCCGGACGCGGCACTCGGTGTGCACCTCCACGCCGAGGCCGGTGAGATGGCGCCGGACCAGCGCGGAGGCGGCCGGGTCGAGCTGGCGCTCCATGAGCCGCTCGGACTGCTGGGCGAGGACCACCTGGGCGCCGCGCACGGCCAGCGCGCGGGCCGCGGACACCCCGAGCAGCCCGCCGCCGATCACCACGGCCCGTATGCCCGGCCGCACCTCGGCGGACAGGCCCAGGCAGTCGTCCAGCGTGCGGAACGCGTGCACGCCCCGGGGCAGCGCGTGGTCCTCGGTGAACAGGCCGCGCAGCGGCGGCAGGACCGGGTTGGAGCCGGTGGCCAGCACCAGCCGTCCGTAGGCGATCTCCGAGCCCTCCGCGCAGGCCACGGTCCGCCGGCCCCGGTCGATGCCGGTGACCCGGGCGCGGACCAGCTCCGCGGGGGCGGGCAGGGCGATCACCTCGGGCCGGTAGCGCCCGGCGAGCACCTCGGCGAGCAGCACCCGGTTGTACGGCGGGTGCTCCTCCTCGCCGATCAGCGTCACGGGCGTGCCCAGCTCGCCGAGCCGCCGGGCGAGACGTACGCCCGCGAGGCCGGAGCCGATCACCACCACACGCTCGTTCGAGGTCATGCCCCGAGCGTGCGGGGCGGGTGTTACCCGGTGGCATCCCTTCTGTTTCCCGCGCGGAACGCTGCCCTCAGCGATCGGGGGGCGCGGGTGTGAGGCTTCCGGTGGTGGGCGCGGAGACCGGTGTGAGGAGCCCAACCTCAAGAGACGCTCATCTTGATGGACGCAACATCTACCGCCTTCATAAGCTCACGGCCATGCCCGACATAACCCTGACCACGGTCGTCCTGCTCTGCGTGGCCGCCCTCGCCGCCGGCTGGATCGACGCCGTGGTGGGCGGCGGAGGGCTGCTGCTCCTCCCCGCCCTGCTGCTCGGCCTGCCCGCCGGGACCCCTGCCGCGCACGCGCTGGGCACCAACAAGGCGGTCGCGATCGTAGGCACCACGGGCGCGGCGGTGACGTACGCCCGCAAGGCGCCGGTGGACGTGCGGACGGCGGTGCGGATCGGGCTGGCCGCGCTCGCCGGGTCGTCGGGCGGGGCGTTCCTCGCGGCCGGGATGAGCACCGAGGTGCTCAAGCCGGTGATCATGGTGGTGCTGCTGGCGGTGGCCGCCTTCGTCATCCTGCGGCCCGCCTTCGGCACGGCCCCCGCGCCGGGTCCGGCGACCCGCCGGCAGATCCTCGCCGCGATCGGCCTGGCCGGCCTCGGCATCGGCTTCTACGACGGCCTGATCGGCCCCGGCACCGGTACGTTCCTCGTCCTGGCGCTCACCGCCCTGCTCCACCTGGACCTGGTCACCGCCTCCGCCACCGCGAAGATCGTCAACTGCTGCACCAACGCGGGCGCGCTCGCCACCTTCGCCTGGCAGGGCGCCGTGCTGTGGCAACTGGCGGTGGTGATGGCGGTCTTCAACCTGGCGGGCGGCATGCTGGGCGCCCGCACCGCCCTCAAGCGCGGCAGCGGCTTCGTCCGCGTGGTTCTGCTCACGGTCGTCTTCGCCCTGGTGGCGAACATGGCGTACGAGCAGTGGCTGGCGTAGTACCGGCGGGCGGGGCACGCCGTGGGAATCAGCGTGTGCCCGTCAGGTGGGCGTAGACGACCACGTTGCCGCGGTAGCCGGTGGCGGGGGAGTAGCCGGCGCCGCAGGTGATGACGCGCAGCTCCGGGCGGTCCGTCGCGCCGTAGACCTTCGCGTCGGGGAAGTCCCGCGCGTCGTACGCCTCGACGGCGTCCACCGTGAACACCGCGACCGTGCCGTCGCGCCGGGCCACCTCGACCGTGCTGCCCTTGTCCAGGGCGCCCAGGGAGTAGAAGACGGCCGGGCCGTCGGCGTTGTCCACGTGACCCGCGATGATCGCGGTGCCCCGCTCGCCGGGGGTGGTGCCCGCCTCGTACCAGCCGGCCAGGTCGGGTCGGTCGTTGGGCGGGACGTCCAGAGAGCCGGTCCCGGTCAGCCCGAGGCCGGTCAGCGGCGCGTCCACGTCGATCGCGGGGATGCGGACCCGGTCGGGCGGCGACGGCGGCAGCGCCGGGACCGAGGAGCGGGCCGGGCCGTGCGCGTCGGTCTCGGAGTGCGCCTGCGCGGCGGACGGCTGCGGCGGGGAGTCGGCCCTGCCGTCCCGCAGCAGCACGGCCCCCGCGCACAGGGCGCACACCGTGACGGCGGCTATCGCCGTGTTGCCGGGACTCCGGGTCCGGCGGAACCTGCGCATGAGGAGACCTCACCTCGGATCGGCCCCGTACCCCCCTCCGGGCCGCGAGGGGCGTCGGACCCGGAGGGGGAGGGGTTGCGGTACCTGCGGGACGGGCGGCGGAGGGTGCCCGTCAGATCCCGTCGCCTCTCGCCCGGCGATGCAGGAGCCAGGTACCGCCCGCGGCGGCGACGGCGAGCGCCGTCACCCCGGCCGCGGTCTGTACGGGGTCGGTGCCCAGCGCGCCGCCGACCCCCGTCTTCACACTTCCTCGCGGAATCACGAGCTCCGCGTCCGGTGTCAGCGTCACCACGAGGTCACCGGTCACCTCGCGCCCGCTCCCGGCGCAGGCGACGACGATCTCGTACGTCCCGGGCTGCGCGCTCGGCGGCACCTGGAACTGCCCGATCGCGTCCCGCTCGTACGTGCTCGGCGCCAGCGTGAACCGGCCGGCCCCGACGGCGGAGGCGTCGCCCGCCGCCGTCCCCTCGTCGCCGCACGCCGCGGTGTTCGCGGAGACCTGCGCACCCGGCGCGACGGACGACGGGTACATCCGCAGGCCCCGGTCGACGGGCCGGGGGCCTCCCCGGCGTACGCGGGGGAGGCGAGCAGCCCCGCGGTGGCCACGGCGAGTGCGGCGCCGGTCGTGCCGGTCAGCAGCCGGGCGGTACGTCGCATCGATGCTCCCTCGAGCTCACGGAGGCGACCCGGCCCGCGGCACCCCCATGTGCCGCCGTCGACCGCGTCCCTGCCCCTCCGAGGTAAGTGCCCCGGGGCGGGTACCGCTTCCTGAGGAGGCGTCAGGGCGGCGGCTGAACGGGTGTCAGGCGGTCCGGTCCGCGCCCGCCCGCCCCGCGTTTCAGCAGGTCACCGGCGTGAACGCGAGCGGCCGGGCGGGGTGCGGGCGCATTGGGCCGGGCGGGGCCAGGAGGGGCTGACCGGGCGAGCCTGGGCTGACCGGGCGAGCCGCCCCCTCGGCGTGACCGCCGCACATCTGGTGCGCCTCCCGGGCCCGACCGCCGGCCGCCTGAGGCCGGCTCGCCCCGGGGACGCGAACTCGCGGCGCCCAGGCGGCCGATCCTCTGGTGGCGTGGCTGCCGTCGGCATCCGGCGCCGCTGCCCGACGCGCGACCGCGCGGGCGCCTCAGGCCGGTCTTCGCCGGCCCCCGTCCTCCGCGCGTGGGCCGCGGGCCCGTGGGGGCGTCGGCGGGGCGCCTCGGGTGTGACCGCGCGGGCGCCTTACCTCATCCCTCGCCGGTCCCCGTCCCTCGTGCGTAGGCCGCGGGTCCGTGGGCGGGCGGCGCGGGGGCCTCGGGTCGTGACCTCGGGGGTCTCTCACCTCATCCCTTGCCGGTCCCCGTCCTCCGCGCGTGGGCCGTGGGCCCGTGGGGGGGGCGTCGGCGGGGCGCCTCGGGTGTGACCGCGGGGGCGTCTCCCCAATCCCTTGCCGGTCCCCGTCCTCCGCGCGTGGCCGCGGGCCCGTGGGGGGCGTCGGCGGGGCGCCTCGGGGTGTGACCGCGGGGCGTCTCCCCAATCCCTTGCCGGTCCCGTCCTCCGCGCGTGGGCCGCGGGCCCGTGGGGGGGGCGTCGCGGGGCGCCTCGGGGTGTGACCGCGCGGGCGCCTTACCTCATCCCTCGCCAGTCCCCGCCCTCCACCCGTGTCCCGCGCGCCCGCAGGCGAGCCGCGACCGCCGGGGCCGCGACGTACACCCACGCCCGGACCGTCGCGCCGCCGGTCTCCCGGACCACCGGCCGCGCCACCCGGTCGTACAGGTTGCGCGGGTCACCCGGCACGTACTCCTCCAGCCGGTCCAGCCGCGCCAGCAGTTCCGCGTACGCCTCCGGCAGGGCGGTCACCAGCTCCCCGCGCACCTCCCCGTCCGGCGTCTCCACGGCGTACGGGTAACCGGGGCCCTCGTACAGCACCGCGCCCCGCAGCCGGCCCGCCTCCTCGTGCGCGGTGCGCCCGCGCAGGAAGCGGTCGTGGTTGACCTCGCCGGGGCGGAGGGTGCCGTAGACGAAGAAGGGGAGGTTCACTCGCTTCACCTGCGCGGACGATCGGCGGAGCCCCTCTGCACCGAAGTGCCACCGGAGCCTTGCGGGAACGATTCTCTCCCCTCACACACCCCCACATTCGCGCTATGGACATGACAGGCGCCCCCCACTTGAATCGCGGTCACCACCAGCCACGCCCCGTCCCCCCACCCGCGTCGGGGCGCCCGTTCCAGGAGACCGCTTGAGCCCGATACGGCATGCCCGACGTCCCCGTCTCGCCGTGGCCGGAGCCGCCGTCACCGGCGCCGCCCTGCTGGCCGCCGCCCTCACCCCCACCACCGCGGGAGCGGCCGACCGCCCCACCCGCGCCGCCGCGGTCCAGGCCGCCGCCTCCGTCCTGGCCGACCGCGCCGGCGCCCTCGGCCTCACCGCCGCCCAGGACACGAAGGTCCGTGACGTCGTCGTCGACGCGGACGGCAGCCGCCATGTCCGTTACGACCGCACCTACCGCGGACTGCCCGTGCTGGGCGGCGACTTCGTGCTCCACCTCGCCCCCGACGGGTCCTACCGCGACGTCACCCGCGCCACCCGTGCCGCGATCGACCTGCCCACCGTCTCCCCGCGTCTCCCCGCGCCCCGCGCCGCCGGCCTCGCCGCGAACCTGCTGCGCGCCGCCCACCTCGGCGAGACCCTGAACCGGCTCACCGCCCGGCCCGAGCTGGTCGTCGACGCCCTGCACGGCGCCCCCCGCCTGGCCTGGCGCACCGACGCCGTCGCCCAGGACTCCGCCGGCAACCCGGTCGCCCGCACGGTGCTCACCGACGCGCACACCGGCACCCGCATCGACACCTGGGACCGTCTGGAGAGCGTCTCCGGCGACGGCAGGTCCCTCTACGGCGGCACGGTCCCGCTGGAGACCACGCGGACCGCGTCCGGGTACGAGCTGACGGACCCGACCCGCGGCGGCACCTACACCGGCGACGCGGGCAACCGCACCGACCTGTGCGTCCTCGTCGTCTGCGTCGTCCGCGCCCCCGCCCCCGTCGTCACCGACGCCGACAACCACTGGGGCACCGGGAGCACCGCCGACCGCGCCACGGTCGCCGTGGACGCGCAGTACGGCACCGACGTCACCTGGGACTACTACGAGGACGTGCACGGCCGCCGGGGCATCGCGGGCGACGGCAAGGGCTCGTACAACCGCGTCCACTACGGCAACGCCTACAACAACGCCTTCTGGGACGACCGCTGCTTCTGCATGACCTACGGCGACGGCGACGGCACCCTGATGGGCCCGCTGGTCTCCCTGGACGTCGCCGGGCACGAGATGACCCACGGCGTGACCTCGAAGACCGCCGGGCTGACCTACTCCGGCGAGTCCGGCGGACTGAACGAGGCCACCTCCGACATCTTCGGCACGCTGGTGGAGTTCCACGCGGCCAACACGCAGGACCCGGGCGACTGGCTGATCGGCGAGGAGGTCGTCCGCGACGGCTTCGGGAAGGACGCCCTGCGCTTCATGGACCGCCCCTCCAAGGACGGTTCCTCGGCGGACTGCTGGGACGCGTCGGTCAAGGACCTCGACGTCCATCACTCCTCCGGCGTCGCCAACCACTTCGCCTACCTGCTCGCCGAGGGCAGCGGCGCGAAGACCGTGGGCGGCACCGCCCACAACTCCCCGACCTGCGACGGCTCGACGGTCACCGGCATCGGCCGCGCCAAGCTCGGCACGATCTGGTACCGGGCCCTCACGGTCCACATGACCTCGTCGACCGACTACGCCGGCGCCCGCACCGCCACCCTGAAGGCGGCGGCGGACCTCTACGGCGAGGGCGGCGCCGAGCACCGGGCGGTCGCGGCCGCCTGGAGCGCGGTGGGCGTGGGCTGACCCGCCTCCTGCGCCTGAGGCGGTGCGCTCACGGGCGTATCGCCTCCAGACGTACCGCGCACGCCTTGAACTCCGGCATCCTGGACGTCGGGTCGAGGGCGGGGTTGGTGAGGGTGTTGGCGCGGCCCTCACCGGCCCAGTGGAACGGCATGAACACCGTGTCCGGGCGGATCGACGTGGTGATCCGGGCCGGGGCCACCGCCCGGCCGCGCCGTGACACCACGGCCACCGGTTCGCCCTCGGCGGCGCCGATCCGCCGCGCGAGGCGCGGGTGCAGCTCCACGAACGGGCCGGGCGCGGCGGTGTTCAGTTCGTCCACGCGCCGCGTCTGGGCGCCGGACTGGTACTGCGCCACGACCCGCCCGGTGGTGAGCAGCACCGGGTACTCCTCGTCGGGTTCCTCCGCGGCGGCCCGGTGCGACACCGGCACGAACCGGGCCCGGCCGTCCTCGGTGGCGAACCGGTCGAGGAAGAGGCGCGGGGTGCCGGGGTGGACTCCCCCCTCGGCCGCCGCGCCGGGGGAGGGGCAGGGCCAGAACACGCCGTTCTCCTCGGCGAGCCGCCGGTAGGTGATCCCCGAGTAGTCCGCCGGGCCGCCCTCGCTCGCCCGCCGCAGCTCCTCGAAGACCTCCTCGGGGTCGGCCGGGAACCGCTTCTCCGGGCTGCCCTCGCCGCCCAGCCGCGCCGCGAGCTCGTGCAGCACCTCCAGGTCGCTGCGCACGCCCGCCGGCGGGGTGATCGCGCGGCGGCGCAGCAGCACCCTGCCCTCCAGGTTGGTGGTGGTGCCCGTCTCCTCCGCCCACTGCGTCACCGGCAGCACGACGTCGGCGAGTTCGGCCGTCTCCGACAGCACCACGTCGCACACCGCGAGGAAGTCCAGCGAGCGGATGCGCTCCTCGACGTGCGCGGCGCGCGGCGCCGACACCACTGGGTTGGAGCCCATCAGCAGCAGGGCGCGGATGTCCGTGCCCAGCGCGTCCAGCAGCTCGTAGGCGCTGCGGCCCGGGCCGGGCAGGCTGTCGGGGTCGACGCCCCACACCTGCGCCACGTGCGCCCGCGCGGCCGGGTCGGTCAGCTTGCGGTAGCCGGGCAACTGGTCGGCCTTCTGACCGTGTTCGCGCCCGCCCTGCCCGTTGCCCTGCCCGGTGAGGCAGCCGTACCCGGACAGCGGGCGGCCGGGCCGACCGGTCGCCAGGGCCAGGTTGATCCACGCGCTCACCGTGTCGGTGCCCTTGGACTGCTGCTCCGGACCCCGCGCGGTGAGCACCATCGCGTGCTCCGGCTCGCAGAACATCCGTACGGCCTGGCGTAGTTGGGGCACGGGCACGCCCGTGATCCGCTCCACGTACTCCGGCCAGTGCGCCATCGCGGCGGCCCGGGCCTCCTCCCAGCCGGCCGTGCGTTCCCGGATGTACTCCTCGTCGGTGCGCCCCTCGGCGACGACCAGGTGCAGCAGGCCCAGCGCCAGCGCGAGGTCGGTGCCGGGGCGGGGGGCCAGGTGCAGGTCGGCGTGCTCGGCGGTCCGCGTGCGGCGCGGGTCGACGACGATCAGGGTGCCGCCGTTCTCCTTCAGTTCCGTGAAGTACCGCAGGGCCGGGGGCATGGTCTCGGCCGGGTTGGAGCCGACAAGGATCACACATCCCGTCCTCGGGATGTCCTCCAGCGGGAACGGCAGACCCCGGTCGAGCCCGAACGCCCTGCTGCCCGCGGCGGCCGCCGACGACATGCAGAACCGGCCGTTGTAGTCGATCTGCGAGGTGCCCAGCACCACCCGGGCGAACTTCCCCAGCGAGTACGCCTTCTCGTTGGTCAGTCCGCCTCCGCCGAACACCCCGACCGCGTCCGCCCCGTGCGCAGCGCGAGCGCCCCCGACGCCCTCGGCGACCCGGTCCAGGGCCTCCTCCCAGGACGCCGGCTCCAGCGTGCCCGCCGCCGACCTGACCAGCGGCGAGGTCAGCCGCACGGCCGACGACAGCACGGCCGGCGCGGTCCGCCCCTTCCCGCACAGCGCCCCCCGGTTCACCGGGAAGTCCGCGCGCTCGCCCACCTCGACGGTCCGCCCGTCGGCGGCCGGCGTCAGGTTCATGCCGCACTGCAGCGCGCAGTAGGGGCAGTGCGTGGACGTCACGGTGTTTCGCATACGGATCAGGCTGCGACGCCGGTGTTACGCACCGCACCGGCCGCTGTTACACCCCGGACACGGTGCCCTCTCCTCGGGGCGGGGGGCGTGGTGAGGGACCGGCGCGCTTCACTCGGACGCCGAAGACCCGGGAGCGGGCCTCCGCCAGTTCCTCCTCGGTTACCGCAGTGCCCTCCGTACCCCCGGTTCCTCCGGACCCAGGAAGTGGGGATCCGGGCGGAACGCCGCGTCCAGGGCCGCCTTGCCCGCCGCGAGGACCTCGCGGGCGCCGCCGTAGTACCAGGTGACGTCGTGGCGGTCGTCCACGCCGACGCCGTACGACGTGACGCCGGCCGCCTCGCACAGCGCCACCGCGCGGCGGATGTGGAAGCCCTGGCTGATCAGCACCGCCCGGTCCACCCCGAAGATCTTCCGGGCGCGGACGCAGGAGTCCCACGTGTCGAAGCCCGCGTAGTCGCTGACGATCCGCGCGTCGGGCACCCCGTGCCGGGTCAGGTAGGCGCGCATCGCGTCCGGCTCGTCGTAGTCCTCCCGGCTGTTGTCGCCGGTGACCAGCACCACCCTGATCCGCCCCGCGCGGTACAGCTCCGCCGCCGCGTCCAGCCGGTGCGCCAGGTAGGGCGACGGCTCCCCGTCCCACAGCCCCGCGCCGAACACCACGGCCACCTCGGTGCGCGGCACGTCGGCGGTGGTGCGCAGCCGGTCGCCGGTGCTCAGCCGCAGCCAGGTCGCCGGCAGCAGCGCCAGCACACACACCGCCACGACGGCCCGCACCAGCCGCCGCTGCCCCGCGCGGGTGCGCGGCAGCCGTGGACGGCGGACGGTGATACGGCGCATGGGACGGCCTCCCCCGGGTCGGTCCTGGATCCGGTAGGACGCCAGGCCGGGGCCCACGGTTCGCACCCTGTGACCGGCCTCACGCCACCGAGGGGACGGAAACCCGCCGCCTCACACCGACCCCCGCCCCCGCGTGAACGCCCCGAAAACACGCGTGACCCCGGCGCAACGGCGGGGCAACCTCGTCCGGTCACGCTCGCTGCATGACGGCGTATCCGATGCATCCCGGCGCCCGGCCCCGCCCGGCCGTCCCGCCCCCCGCCCTCGTCGTGGTGGCCCACGGCAGCCGCGACCCGCGCGCCCTGGCCACCGTGCGACGGCTCCTGGCGCGGGTCCGCGCGCTGCGCCCCGGCCTGCCCGTGCACCTCGGCCACATCGAGCTGAACGCCCCCCTGCTCCCCGGCACCCTCGACGAACTGGGCGCGAGTGGCACCGCCTCCGCCGTCCTCGTCCCGCTGCTGTTCGGCCGCGGCCACCACGTCACGCGGGACATCCCCGACGCCGCCGCGGCGGCACCGCTGCCCACCCGCGTCGCCGACCCGATCGGCCCGCACCCGCTGCTCGTGGACGCCCTGCACGCCCGGCTCACCGAGGCGGGCTGGCAGGCCCCCCGGGACGCGGAGAGCCGCCGCGCGAGCGCCGTGGTGCTCGCCGCCGCCGGGTCCCGCGCCCCCGCCTCCCGCGCCGACACCGAACGCATCGCCGCCCTGCTCGCCGCCCGGCTCGGCGTCCCCGTCGTCCCCGCCTACGCCTCCGCCGCCGACCCCACCGTGCCCGACGCGGTCCGCGCCCTCGCCGCCCGCGGCCGCACCCGGGTCGCCGTCGCCTCCTGCTTCACCGCGCCCGGCCGCTTCGCCACCGAGTGCGCGACGGCCGCGCCCGGCACCGTTTCCGCCCCGCTGGGCACCCACCCCGCGATGGCCCGCCTGCTCCTCCACCGCTACGACCAGGCGCTGCGGACCGCCGCCCCGGTCACCGGGGCGGCCGCCCTCGCCCCGGCGTGACACGACCACCGGTGTCCGTGATGTCACCGGCCGGGGCTACTGTCGGGTCATGGAAGGCATCACGTCCGACACGTCCGCCCCGCCCGCGAACCACGTCCCACCCGCCGGATACGACCCGTCGGCCGTCGAGCGCTGGGCCGCCGAGCCCGACAAGCGGCCGGGCCGCACCGCCTTCCAGCGCGACCGGGCCCGGGTGCTGCACTCCGGGGCGCTGCGCCGCCTCGCCGGCAAGACCCAGGTCGTCACCCCCGGCGAGCAGAGCCAGGTGTGGGACGCCAGCCCCCGCACCCGCCTCACCCACTCCCTCGAATGCGCCCAGGTCGGCCGGGAACTGGGCGCCGCCCTCGGCTGCGACGCCGACCTGGTGGAGGCCGCCTGCCTCTCCCACGACCTCGGCCACCCGCCGTTCGGCCACAACGGCGAGCAGGCGCTGAACGAGTTCGCCGAGGACTGCGGCGGCTTCGAGGGCAACGCCCAGTCGCTTCGGCTGCTCACCCGCATCGAGCCCAAGCGGTTCACCCCCGAGGGCTCCGTCGGCCTCAACCTCACGCGGGCCGCCCTCGACGCGGCCACCAAGTACCCCTGGCCGCGCGGCTCCCACCCCACCGACCCGGCGTCGGTGAAGTTCGGCGTCTACGACGACGACCGGCCGGTCTTCGAGTGGCTCCGCAAGGACGCCCCCGGCACCCGCACCTGTTTCGAGGCACAGGTCATGGACTGGGCCGACGACGTCGCCTACTCGGTCCACGACGTGGAGGACGGCCTGCACGCCGGACACATCGACCCCAACTGCCTGCACGCCGACCCGGAGCGGGAGGCCGTCTTCGCGGTCGCCGTCGGCCGGTACGTCCCGGCGGACACCGACACCGCCGAACTGGCGGACGCCCTCGACCGGCTGCTCGCCCAGGAGTGGTGGCCGCACGGCTACGACGGCACCGCCGTCGCCCAGGCCCGCCTGAAGGACGCCACCAGCCAGCTCATCGGCCGCTTCTGCCTCGCCGCGGAGGGCGCCACCCGGCAGGCCTGGGGCGGCGGCCGCCTCACCCGGTACGGGGCGGAACTGGTCGTCCCGCGCTCCACGCGCATGGAGTGCGCGGTCCTCAAGGCGGTCGCCGACCGGTACGTCATGCAGCGCGCCGAACAGGAGCGGCTCCGCGCCGACCAGCGGATCGTCGTCATGGAGCTGGCCGAGGCGCTCACCGCCCGCGCCCCCGACGGCCTGGACCCGCAGTTCCGCAGCCTGTTCGACCGGGCCCCGGACGACCGGGCCCGCAAGCGGGTGGTCGTCGACCAGATCGCGTCCTTGACGGACGCCTCGGCCCGCTCGCTGCACGCCCGGCTCACCGGCCGGGCGTGACGGAGGTGGCCTGATCGGGTCACTCCCCCTTCCCGCAGCCCCCCGGGTGCGGGAGGCTCGCTGGTGGCAACGCTCGAAGGAGGCATCACGTGGTCGACGCGGATCAGACATTCGTCATCGTGGGAGGCGGCCTGGCCGGCGCGAGGGCGGCCGAGACGCTGAGAGCGGAGGGCTTCACCGGCCGCGTGATACTGATCTGCGACGAGCGGGACCACCCCTACGAGCGTCCTCCGCTGTCCAAGGGCTACCTCCTGGGCAAGGCCGAGCGCGACAGCGTCTTCGTCCACGAGCCCGCCTGGTACGCGCGGCACGACATCGAACTGCACCTGGGGCAGACCGTCGACGCCGTGGACCGCGCGGCGAAGACCGTCCGTTTCGGCGAGGACGGCACCACCGTCCGCTACGACAAGCTGCTGCTCGCCACCGGCGCGGAACCCCGCCGGCTGGACATCCCGGGCACCGACCTCGCGGGCGTGCACCACCTGCGCCGCCTCGCCCACTCCGAGCGCCTCAAAGGCGTGCTCACCTCCCTCGGCCGGGACAACGGCCACCTGGTGATCGCCGGAGCCGGCTGGATCGGCCTGGAGGTCGCGGCGGCGGCCCGGAGCTACGGCGCGGAGGTCACCGTCGTCCACCGGGGACAGACCCCGCTGCACTCGGTGCTCGGCCCCGAACTCGGACAGCTCTTCGCCGAGCTGCACCGCGACCACGGCGTGCGCTTCCACTTCGGCGCCACGCTCACCGAGATCACCGGCCAGGACGGCATGGTCCTCGCCGCCCGCACCGACGACGGCGAGGAGCACCCGGCGCACGCCGTCCTCGCGGCGATCGGCGCGGCCCCGCGGACCTCCCTCGCCGAGGCGGCGGGCCTGGAGCTCGCCGACCCCGCGTCCGGCGGCGGTGTCCTCGTCGACGAGCGGCTGCGCACGTCCGACCCGGACGTCCACGCGGCCGGAGACGTCGCGTCCTTCCCGCACGCCCTGTTCGACACCCGGATGCGGGTCGAGCACTGGGCCAACGCGCTGAACGGCGGCCCGGCCGCGGCCCGCGCCATGCTCGGCCGGGACGAGATCTACGACCGTGTCCCGTACTTCTTCACCGACCAGTACGACCTCGGCATGGAGTACTCGGGCTGGGCGCCGCCGGGCTCGTACGACCAGGTGGTGATCCGGGGCGACGCGGGGAAGCGGGAGTTCATCGCGTTCTGGGTGCGCGAGGGGCGCGTGCTGGCCGGGATGAACGTGAACGTGTGGGACGTCACCGATCCGATCCAGCGGCTGATCCGGTCCCGGGAGGCGGTGGACACGGAGGCACTGGCCGACCCGCACGTGCCGCTGGAGAGCCTGGCCGGGTAGGGGCTCCACGATCGCCCGGGGGCCCTGACCGGGGATCCGGTGCAGCGCAAGTGCCCCAACAGGCAAGTGTCCCGGGGCGGGACGACCGATGATCGGAGCATGCGTTCACAGGACCAGCAGGACAACGGCGCCCGTCCCGCCCGGACCGCGCCTGCTGCCGCGCGCACGGCCGACGCCGCCGGTCCGGCGGGGTCCGGCGCCCCGGCCGCCGTGAGGCGGCTGCCGGCGTTGCAGCGCGCGGCCGGCAACGCCGCCGTCGTCCAGGCGCTGGAACGGCAGCGGGGAGCCGGACCCCACACGCACGGCCCCGCCCGCGGTCACGGCGACTCCACTCCCGTGCAGCGCCACGCGCACGGCCCCGCCCGCGGTCACGGTGAGTCCGCTCCGGTGCAGCGGTCGTCCGTCCCGGACGTGCTGCGCTCCGGCGGACAACCGCTGGACGGTCGACCGGAGCGAGTGGAGGCACGACCCGGAACACGACCCGGCGAACGGCGGCAGCGACTGGTACGAGCACGTCTGGGCGAGGGAGGTATGAGGTCACGCCTCCGAGGTCATGCCCACGAGGTCACGCCCCCGAGGTGCCGCGTATGTCACAGTGCCGGGCCCTCCCCGGGGCGCTCCACGCTCCGGGGATGTCATGGCGCACCCGTAGAATCTACGCGTGGCAGGACGGATCAATGACGAGGACGTGAAGGCGGTACGGGACGCGGTCCCGATCGACGCCGTGGTGTCCGAGTACCTCCAGCTGCGCAACGCGGGCGGCGGGAACCTGAAGGGCCTGTGTCCGTTCCACGACGAGAAGTCGCCGTCCTTCCAGGTCAGCCCGAGCAAGGGACTCTTCCACTGCTTCGGCTGCCAGGAGGGTGGCGACACCATCACGTTCGTGATGAAGATCGACCACCTCTCCTTCTCGGAGGCGGTCGAGCGGCTGGCCGGACAGGCCGGCATCACCCTGCGCTACGAGGAGGGCGGGTACAACCCCACCCACCAGCGCGGTGAGCGGATCCGCCTGGTGGAGGCGCACAAGCTGGCCGCCGAGTGGTACGCGGAACAGCTCGCGACCTCCCCCGAGGCCGACGCCGGTCGGGTCTTCCTCGCCGACCGCGGCTTCGACCAGGCCGCCGCCCTCCACTTCGGCGTCGGCTACAGCCCCCAGGGCTGGGACCACCTCACCCGCTTCCTGCGCGGCAAGGGCTTCAGCGACAAGGAGCTGGTGCTCTCCGGACTCGCCCAGGAGGGCCGCCGCGGCCCCATCGACCGCTTCCGCGGCCGGCTGATGTGGCCCATCCGCGACATCGGCGGGGACGTCGTGGGCTTCGGCGCCCGCAAGCTCTACGAGGCGGACAACGGCCCCAAGTACCTCAACACCCCCGACACGGCGATCTACCGGAAGTCCCAGGTCCTCTACGGCATCGACCTGGCGAAGAAGGACATCGCGAAGTCCTCCCGCGCGGTCGTCGTCGAGGGCTACACCGACGTCATGGCCTGCCACCTCGCCGGTGTCACCACCGCCATCGCCACCTGCGGCACCGCCTTCGGCGGCGACCACATCAAGATCCTCCGGCGCCTGCTGATGGACAACGGCTCGGCCCGCGTGATCTTCACGTTCGACGGCGACGCGGCCGGGCAGAAGGCCGCCCTGCGCGCCTTCGAGGACGACCAGAAGTTCGCCGCCGAGACGTACATCGCCATCGCCCCCGACGGCATGGACCCCTGCGATCTGCGCCTGGCCAAGGGCGACGAGGCCGTGGCCGACCTGGTCGAGCCGCGCACCCCGCTGTTCGAGTTCGCCCTGCGCCAGATCGTCCGCCGCTACGACCTGGACACCCCGGCCGGCCGGGCCGGCGCCCTCGACGAGGCCGCCCCGATCGTCGCCCGCATCAAGAACAGCGGCGCCCAGCACGAGGTCGCCGTCCAGCTCGCCGGGATGCTCGGCATCCTGGACACCCAGTTCGTCGTCAAGCGGGTCGCCCAGCTCGCCCGCTGGGCCCGCGACCGCGGCGGCAAGGGCCCGGCGCCCGAGCAGCGCCGGCCGGGCGGCGCCCCCCAGCAGTACGCCGCCCCCTCCGCCCCGCGCGGCCCCGCCCTGAACCTCCGCAACCCGGTCTTCGCCACCGAGCGCGAACTGCTCAAACTCGCCCTCCAGCGCCCGGAACTGGTCTCCCCGGCCGTCGACGCGTACGGCGTCGACGAGTTCACCGCCCCGCCGTACGCGGCCGTGCGCCAGGCGATCCTGGACGCGGGCGGCGCCGAGTACGGCGTCCAGGACCCGCAGGAGTACCTGATCCGGGTGCGCGACGCGGCCCCCGACGACACCGTCCGCGCCATGGTCACCGAGCTGGCCGTCGAGGCGATCATGCGCCGGGCGGTCGACGAGGTGTACGCGGGCGAGGTGCTGGTGCGGGTGCGGCGCCGGGCCGTCGAGCGCCGCGTCCGCGAGGTCAACGGCAAGCTGGCCCGCCTGTCGAACCACGCCGACCAGGCCGAACTGTCCGCCGTGCAGAACGAGTTGTGGGTCCTCCAGCAGTACGACCAGGCCCTTCGCGAACACGGCGCGGCAGCCCTGTAGCCCCAGGCGGTCCCACCCCTCGGGGACCGCCCCCGACACCGCCCGCACCGGCCGCCTCCCGAAGTCGTCCCCGGCCCCCGCGGACCGTGGGTACTCGACGGCGAAGTGCCCCCGCCCCACACACCCGACGGCCTCCACCACGTGGGACACCCGCGGATCGTGCCCGATCACCCGCGCGTCCGGCATCCGGGTCTGTGCGGCGGGTGATCGGGCGGTGACGGAGCGGACGCAAAAAGTCGACGCACGCCCCTCGTGGGGACGATGTGTCGTACCCCACACTGGGGGCGGTGCCTGAGTCCTCGGAGCGCGGCCGGCCCGTCGGTGACGGGTCGCACACCCCCGCTGGTCCGCTCATCGCGTACGGGACGGACAGCGGCGAGGCCGTCGACTCCGCCCCTGAAGTACCGCTGCCCCACCCCCCGGCAGCGATCATCCTGGAGGTCGCCCCCGTGCAGACCCAGACCCTCACCCAGACCGACACCGACGTCGCCGGCGCGACGCCCGACGCGGATCTGCTGGTGGCGATGCCCGCGCGGAGCCGTGTCGCGCAGCACCCCGCCACCGGTCCGGAGCCGCCGGCGCGGGCCCTGGAGCCGGTCGAGCCGGCGGAGCCCGCGGAGCCCGCGGAGCCCGGGGAGGAGCCCGGCGACGTGGCCGTCGAGCCGGTCGACCTCTCACGTGTCCGGCCCGAGACCGGCGGCCCCTCCGCCGACCTGTTCCGCCAGTACCTGCGGGAGATCGGCCGCATCCCCCTGCTCACCGCCGCCGAGGAGGTGGATCTCGCCCGCCGGGTCGAGGCCGGCCTGTTCGCCGAGGAGAAGCTGCGCCTCACCCCCGACCTGGACAGCCGCCTCGCCCACGACCTGGACCGACTCGTCGTCATGGGCCGCATGGCCAAGCGCCGGCTGATCGAGGCGAACCTGCGGCTCGTGGTGTCCGTGGCCAAGCGGTACGTGGGCCGCGGGCTGACCATGCTCGACCTGGTGCAGGAGGGCAACCTCGGACTGATCCGCGCCGTCGAGAAGTTCGACTACGCGCGCGGCTTCAAGTTCTCCACGTACGCCACCTGGTGGATCCGGCAGGCCATGTCCCGGGCGCTCGCCGACCAGGCCCGCACCATCCGCGTGCCGGTGCACGTGGTGGAGCTGATCAACCGCGTGGTCCGTGTCCAGCGGCGGATGCTCCAGGAGCGCGGTTACGAGCCGACGCCCCAGGAGGTCGCCGCCCACCTGGACCTGCCGCCCGAGCGGGTCGGCGAGGTGCTGCGGCTGGCCCAGGAACCGGTGTCGCTGCACGCGCCCGTGGGCGAGGAGGACGACGTCGCGCTCGGCGACCTCATCGAGGACGGCGACGCCGCCAGCCCCGTGGAGTCGGCGGCGTTCCTGCTGCTGCGGCAGCACCTGGACGCGGTGCTGTCCACGCTGGGGGAGCGCGAGCGCAAAGTGGTGCAGCTGCGCTACGGGCTGGTCGACGGCCGGCCCCGCACCCTGGAGGAGATCGGCCGCCTCTTCGGCGTGACCCGCGAGCGCATACGGCAGATCGAGTCCAAGACGCTCAACAAGCTCCGCGACCACGCCTACGCCGACCAGCTGCGCGGCTACCTGGACTAGCCGGCGGGGGTGCCGGAGGAGCCCCTCCGGCACCCCCGCGGCCTCAGTCCACCTCGGCGACCGCCTGCGCGAACTGCGCCTTGTACAGGCGGGCGTACGCGCCGTCCGCCGCCAGCAGCTTCTCGTGCGCGCCCTGTTCGACGATCGAGCCGTTCTCCATCACCAGGATGGTGTCCGCGTCGCGGATGGTGGAGAGGCGGTGCGCGATGACGAACGACGTCCGGCCGTGCGCGAGCCGGGCCATCGCCTTCTGGATCAGCACCTCCGTGCGGGTGTCCACGGAACTCGTCGCCTCGTCCAGCACGAGGATCACCGGGTCCGACAGGAACGCCCGGGCGATGGTGATGAGCTGCTTCTCACCCGCGCTGACCCCGCTGCCCTCGTCGTCGATCACGGTGTCGTACCCGTCGGGCAGGGTGCGGACGAACCGGTCGGCGTGCGCCGCGCGGGCCGCCTCCTCGATCTCCTCCCGGGTGACCTCGCGGGACGCGCCGTAGGCGATGTTCTCCGCGATGGTGCCGCCGAACAGCCAGGTGTCCTGCAGCACCATGCCGATCCCGGCGCGCAGTTCGTCCCGCGTCATCCGCGCGACGTCCACGCCGTCCAGCGTGATCCGCCCGCCGGACACCTCGTAGAACCGCATCAGCAGGTTGACCAGCGTGGTCTTGCCGGCCCCCGTCGGGCCGACGATGGCGACCGTGCGGCCCGGCTCGACCGTCAGCGACAGATCCTCGATCAGCGGCTTCTCCGGGTCGTAGCGGAACGAGACGTGTTCCAGCTCCACCCGCCCGCGCAGCCGCTCCGGCCGCTCGGCGGGCGACGGGTCGGCGTGCTGCTCCTCGGCGTCGAGCACCTCGAAGACCCGCTCGGCGGACGCCACGCCCGACTGCACCAGGTTCGCCATCGACGCGACCTGCGTCAGCGGCATCGAGAACTGCCGCGAGTACTGGATGAACGCCTGCACGTCCCCGATGGACAGCGACCCGGAGGCGACCCGCAGACCGCCGACGACCGCGACCAGCACGTAGTTGAGGTTCGACACGAACATCATCAGCGGCTGCATGACACCGCTGTTGAACTGTGCCCTGAACCCGGCCTCGTACAGCGCGTCGTTCTCCTCGGCGAACTTCCGCGCCGACTCCTCCTGCCGCCCGAACACCTTCACCAGCGCGTGCCCGGTGTACATCTCCTCGACGTGCGCGTTGAGCGTGCCGGTGGAGCGCCACTGCTGCACGAAGTGCGGCTGCGACCGCTTGCCGACCCGCGTCGCGACGACGAACGACAGCGGCACCGTCACCAGGGCGACGAGCGCCAGGATCCAGGAGACGTAGAACATCATGACCAGCACGCCGATGATGGTGAGCAGCGAGTTGATCAGCTGGCCCATCGACTGCTGCAGCGTCTGCCCGATGTTGTCGATGTCGTTGGTGGCGCGGCTCAGCACCTCGCCGCGCTGCCGCTTGTCGAAGTACGACAGCGGCAGCCGCGACAGCTTCGTCTGCACGTCCTCGCGCATCCGGAACATGGTGCGGTTGACCGCCCGGTTCACCAGCCGGGTCGCCACCGCCATCAGCAGGCCGGCCGCCCCGAACACCGCCAGTGCGAACAGCAGGACGTGTCCCACCGCGGTGAAGTCGATGCCCTGCCCCGGCGTGAAGTCGGTGGAGCGGAGCATGTCGGCGACCTGGTCGTCGCCCCGCTCCCGCATCGACTCCAGCACCTGCTCCTTGGTCGCGCCGTCCGGCATGTCCCGGCCGACGATGCCCGCGAACACCAGGTCGGTCGCCCGGCCGAGGATCTTCGGCCCGATCACGCTGAGCCCGACGCTCAGCACGACACAGGCCAGCAGCCCGTAGATCGTCAGGCGCTCCGGCCCGAACCGGGCGAGCAGCCGTTTGCTCGAACCCTTGAAGTCGATCGACCGCTGACCGGGCGCGCCCCCGGCCGTCATCCGGCCCCCAGGCCCCGCCATCAGGCCGCCTCCGCTTCCGTCAGCTGGGAGAGCACGATCTCCCGGTAGGTCTCGTTGTCCGCCATCAGTTCGTGGTGCCGGCCGGCGCCGACCACCCGGCCCTCGTCCAGGACCACGATCCGGTCGGCGTCACGGATGGTCGCCACCCGCTGGGCGACGATCACCACCGTCGCCTCGGCCGTCTCCCGCGCGAGCGCCGCGCGCAGGGCCGCGTCGGTGGCATAGTCGAGCGCGGAGAAGGAGTCGTCGAAGAGGTAGATCTCCGGGCGCTGCACCAGCGTCCGGGCGATCGCCAGGCGCTGGCGCTGACCGCCGGAGACGTTCGTCCCGCCCTGGGCGATCGGCGCGTCGAGCCCGCCCTCCAGCCGCTCCACGAAGTCCTTGCCCTGCGCCACCTCCAGGGCGTGCCAGAGCTCCTCGTCGGTGGCGTCCGGATTGCCGTACCGCAGATTCGTCGCCACCGTGCCCGCGAAGAGATACGGCTTCTGCGGCACCAGCCCGACGGTCCGCGCGAGCAGCGCCGGGTCGACGTCCGCCACCGGCACCCCGTCGACCAGGACCTCCCCGTCGGTCGCGTCGAACAGCCGCGGCACCAGCCCCAGCAGCGTGGACTTGCCGCTGCCGGTGGAGCCGATCACGGCGGTGACCTCACCGGGCCGCGCCACCAGGTCGACCGCCCGCAGCACCGGCTCCTCGGCGCCCGGGTAGCGGAAGCCCGCGCCCCGGATCTCCAGATGACCGTGCCGGCGCAGCTCGGTGACCGGCGCGGAGGGCGGCACCACGCTGGAGGAGGTGTCCAGCACCTCCTGGACGCGCTCGGCGCACACCTCGGCGCGCGGCACCATCATGAACATGAAGGTGGCCATCATCACGGACATGACGATCTGCATCAGATAGGCGAGGAACGCCGTCAGGTCGCCGATCTGCATCCCGCCGCTGTCGATGCGGTGCGCGCCGAACCACACGACCGCGATCGACGACAGGTTCACCACCGTCATGACCACCGGGAACATCAGCGCGAGCAGGTTGCCGGTGCGCAGCGACACCTCGGTCAGCTCGGTGTTGGAGCCCGCGAACCGCCGGTGCTCGTAGGTGTCCCGCACGAACGCCCGGATGACCCGGTTGCCGGTGATCTGCTCGCGCAGCACCCGGTTCACCGTGTCGAGCCGCTCCTGCATGGTGCGGAACAGCGGCCGCAGCCGGCGCACGATCAGCGTCACGCAGATGCCCAGCACCGGCACCACGGCGACCAGCACCCCGGACAGCGGGACGTCCAGCCCGAGCGCCAGCACCACGCCGCCCACGCACATGATCGGCGCCGACACCATCAGGGTGAACGTCATCAGGGTCAGCATCTGTATCTGCTGGACGTCGTTCGTCGTCCGCGTGATCAGGGACGGGGCGCCGAAGTGGCCCACCTCGCGGGCGGAGAAGGACTGCACCCGGTCGAACACGGCGGCGCGTACGTCCCGCCCCAGGGCCGCCGCCGTCCGGGCCCCGTAGTACACGGCCCCCACGTTGCAGACGACCTGCGCCAGCGAGATGCCGATCATCAGACCGCCGTAGCCCAGGATGTATCCGGTGTCACCCTGGACGACACCGTTGTCGATGATGTCCGCGTTCAGCGTGGGCAGGTAGAGCGTGGCGCAGGTCTGCAGGAACTGCAGGGCCACCAGGAGGGCCAGGGGTCTTTTGTAGGGCCGTAGACGGTCACGAAGAAGTCGTATGAGCACGCTGCATCTCTCGGAGTGGTCGGCGGGGCCATTCGGTTGCCCGTGGCCCCTATCGTCGAACACTCCACCCGCGTTACCTCAACCCATTTACGGGCCCGCCCGCGTCGTCCGGCTGCCGTCGCCCACGGCCGGAACGCCCCGGGCTGCGACCGCCTACGGCCGGAACGCCCCCGGATGCGTCTGCTCCCGCACCGCGACGTACTGCTGGCGCACCGCCTGACCCACCGCCAGCTCCTCGCCCGGGTCCAGCACCTGCGCCACCGGACCCGGCCACACCGGCGGGGTGCGCGGGTCGAGGGTGCCCTGCGAGACGCCGAGCGCCCACGCCGCCTGCCGGGCCGCGCCCGTCGCCGCGTAGTCCGCGGGCTGCGGCACGACCACCTGCGCCCCGAACAGCGCGGGCGCCGCCGCCTGCACGGCGGGCAGTTCGGCCGCCGGACCGAGCAGGAACACCCGGCGCACCTCCACGCCCCGGCCGCGCAGCACGTCCAGGGCGTCCGCGAGCCCGCACAGCATCCCCTCGAACGCGGCCCGCGCCAGGTGCTCCGGCTTCATCGACTCGCGCCGCAGCCCCGCCAGGGTCCCGGCGGTGTGCGGCAGGTTCGGGGTGCGCTCGCCCTCCAGGTACGGCAGCAGCACCAGACCGTGCGACCCCGGCGTCGACTTCATCGCCAGGTCGGACAGGCTCTCCAGGTCCGGCAGCCCGAGCAGTTCCGCGGTGCCGCGCAACGCCCGGACCGCGTTCAGCGTGGTGACCACGGGCAGATGCATGCCGGTCGCGTCGGCCAGCGAGGTGATCATGCCACTGTGGTCGACGAGCGCCTCGGGGTGCACGGCCATCACCGAGCCGGACGCGCCCAGGGACACCACCGCGTCGCCGAGCCCGATCCCGAGCCCGAACGCCGCCGCCATCGTGTCGGCCGTACCGGCGGAGATCAGCAGCCCCTCCGGCGTGGTGCCGGCCGCGTCCGCCGGGCCGATCACCTCGGGCAGCATCACCTGGTGCCCGAGCGCCAGCTCCACCAGGTCGGGCCGGTAGTTGCCGGTGGCCGCCGCCCAGTAGCCGGTGCCGGAGGCACCGCCCCGGTCGGTGGTGCGGCGCACCGGCCGGCCCAGCAACTGCCACACGAGCCAGTCCTGGGCCTGGAGCAGCACGGCCGTGCGGGCCGCGTTCTCCGGTTCGCTGCGGGCCATCCAGCGCAGCTTGGTCACCGGCTGCGCGGCGCCGGGCACACAGCCCACGGCCTGCGCCCACGCCCCGCGCCCGCCGAACGCGTCGACCAGATCGGCGGCCGCGACCTGCGCGCGCTTGTCGCCGCCGGTCATCGCGGGGCGCACGGTGTTGCCCTGTGCGTCCAGCGGCACCAGGGCGCCGGCCTGCGCGGACACGCCGATGGCCTGCACGCCCTCCAGCAGCCCGCCGCCCGCGGCCTCGCCGAGTGACAGCAGCCAGGCCTGCGGGTCGACGTCCGAGCTGCGGCCGCCGTCGGGACCCTGCACCGGATGCGGGGCGTACCCCTGCCTGACCACGGCTCCGGTGTCCGCGTCACAGACGACGATGCGAGTGAAATCGGGCGCACTGTCCAACCCGGCGACTATCCCCATACGGCGATTTTGCCGCATGGGGACAGATGCGTGGTGGTCAGGTGTTGCTCGTGCCCCAGTCGTCCTCGGCCGGACCGTGGGCGCTGCGCTCGCGCAGGGCGTGCACGCGCTGCGTGACCGAGTCGGGCACGCGGTCGCCGACCTTGTCGCTCATCACGTGGTACGCCTTGTCGGCGAACTCGCGGCTCTGCTGGGCCGCGGACTCGGCGGTGTTGCGGACCGCGGGGTTCTGCGCCAGTTGCAGCGCGGACCTCTTGATCTGTTCGTAGCGCTCCCGCCCGGCTTTCGTGCCCAGCACGTAACCAAGGACGACTCCGGCGACGAACGTGAGCCGGTAACGCATGGCGGCCACCCTTCCCGTTGTTGCAGTTGCGTGGGTCTCCGGCGCGGCGACGGGCCGGGGAGTACCGATTGGCGGAGCACCCCCCTGCTTGCGCTAATGTATGTGTCGCAGCGAGCGCGCGCCCTCTGGCGAATACCCAGGCGGGTGCGTTCGATGCAGAACGAGGCATTCCTCCGTAGCTCAATTGGCAGAGCAGCCGGCTGTTAACCGGCAGGTTACTGGTTCGAGTCCAGTCGGGGGAGCTCGGTCCTCCGTAGCTCAATTGGCAGAGCAGCCGGCTGTTAACCGGCAGGTTACTGGTTCGAGTCCAGTCGGGGGAGCATGATGAACGAGGACCCCTCAGGGGTCCTTTTTCATGTGCCGTGGAACCGTGCGCGACGCGGCGCAGTCTTCATGGTCAACAGGGCCGTACGCAGCCGACCATCCGAAGCAGGAGATCGTATGAGCGGCTATGCTGCGGCAGACGGCGCGCACACATGTACGCGACACGCCGCTATGGGGCGGTAGCTCAGCCGGTTAGAGCAGCGGACTCATAATCCGTCGGCCGTGGGTTCGAGTCCCACCCGCCCCACCACGCCACGGTTCCACGGAACCGTCGCCTCCCGAGCCGGCGTCAGCCGGCCCCGGTCCGCCCCCGTACGGCGTTGTCGTCGGCCTCCGTCGGGGCGTCCGCCGGATCGCGTTCACCCTCCGCCTGGGAGGGCGTCGTGTGCACGACGTCGGGGATGGTCCATTCGCTGTCGTCCCGGTCGCCCTCGGCCTGGGACGGAGTGTGTTCGGTCATGCTGCCTCCTTCGCGCGGGCCCGTTCCCGGCGAGTACCCCGCACGAGGCGGAGTCACCGCGTCGAGAGCCGCTCGAGTGCCTGCGCCAGAGCGGTGCGCACCTCAGGGGGCGGGGCGGCGCCCTCCGCCGCCGTGGAGGCCGTGAGCGACTCGGCGACCGTCCGGAGCTTGGTGTTCGACAGCTGGGACGCGTCCCGCAGGATGTGCCAGGCGTCGTCCGAGGAGCAGCCGTACGTCGCCATCAGGATGCCGCGGGCCTGGTCGATGACCGGGCGGGAGGCGATGGCCTGCCGGAGCTGCTCGACCTCCTCCTGGAGCAGGTGCAGCCGTTCCTCCCGCTCCAGCGCCACCGCCGAGGCGACCGACGACATCCCCACGGCGGGGGCAGGGGAGCGCAGCGGGTCCGTGGTGTCCAGCCCGGCCAGCTCCAGGATGCGGCGCGGCTGACCGCTCCAGCGGGTCGTCGTGACGGGCATGGCCTGCCTGCGGGCGTGGTCGCGCAGCACCTCGAGGAACTCGAGGCCCGCGGTGTCCATGAAGTGCACGCCGCTCATGTCCAGGTCCACCCGGGCGGTGCCGGCGGGCAGCTCGGCCAGCTTCTCGGTCAGTATCTGGGCGCAGCCGCGGACCAGCTCCCCGCGCGGGGTGAGCAGTGCGCGGTCGGCGTCCATGCGACCGTCTATGACCAAGGTGTCCTGCATTTCCGGGGGGAACGACGCCGCGGAAGTCATGTCACCGCCCTCTCGGTGCTCGTGGCCGGCCGCCCGCCCCGGCGGCCCCGGCGGCCCCGGCCGCCGCCGGTACCCGCACGAGAGGCTGCGCACGGCCTTGCTGCGCTGCGATTCGCCTGCCCACCTTGAGCGGTGGTACACACCGTGCCCCGGAATGGGCTGGAACGTACGAGGGCCCGCGCGCATGAATGCGTGCAGGCCAGGGGGGTGTTGCACGGGTCCGCCGCACGGCGGGGGCGGGTGCGGCCGGCGCGGTGCGCCGGGTCCCGCCGGGGCGGTGTCAGGGTCCGGTTTGTCCGTGACCCACGGGGCGGTGCCGGGCCCGGTTGGTCCGGCAGCGTGGGGGCGGCGGGTCCGGGGATCTCGGAGCGGTGTCAGGGTCCGGTTGGTCCGTGGCGGCGGTGCAAGGCCCGTTGGTCCGTGGCCGCCGGGGTGTCGTCGGGGTCCGGCGGGTCCGGCGGGTCCGGGGATCTCGGGGCGGTGTCAGGCGCGCTCGACTGTTCGGGTCCGTAGGGGCCGTCAGGGTCCGTGCGCCTTGGGGCGGGTGTCATGCGCCGGTGGTCCCGCTTCGTCGTGAGGGTGACGGGTCTGGTGGACCCCCACTTCATCAGGTAGGGGGCCCGGCGGGCCCGTCGGCACCCGTGGCCGCCCGTGTCGGCGGGCCCGCCCGGCACCGGCGGCCGGCGTCGTCGTCAGCGCCTGGCCGGTGCGGCGCCCCCGCGGCGCCGTCGGTCGCCCGGCCGGTCCGGCACCGCCGTGGGTGGGGTCAGGCGCTCAGGGGGTCGAGGACCATGGGGGCGATGCGGCCCTCCAGCATCGCGCCCAGACCCTCCACCGCACACAGCTCCGGCCGTTCCGCGATGTGCACCGGCATGCCGGTCGCCTGACGCAGCATCTGGTCCAGGCCCGGCAGCAGGGCGCTGCCGCCGACCATCATGATGCCGCGGTCGGCGAGGTCGGCCACCAGGTCGGGCGGGCAGTCCCGCAGCACCTTGCCGATGCCGTCGAGAACGGCGGTGAGCGGCGTCTGGATGGCCCGCCGCACCGCCGCCGTGTCCACCTTCACCGAGCGGGCGAGGCCGGTGGCGACGTCCCGGCCGTGGATCTCCGTGACCTCGGGACCCTGCGGGGTCAGCCCGTTCCCCTCCAGCGCGAGCTGCAGCGGACGTACGGACTGGCTCGGGAGCATCAGCTCGTGCTGGTGGCGCAGGTGCTGCACGATCGCCGCGTCAGCCGCCTCGCCGCCCACCGGGATCCGCTCTGCCCGCACGATCGAGCCGAGGGACAGCACGGCCACCTGCGTGGCCGCCGCACCGCACACCATGATCATGGTCGCCTCGGGCCGCTCCACGGGCAGCCCGCACCCCACGGCCGCCGCGATGAGCGTGTCCACCAGCTCCACCCGGCGGGCGCCCAGCCCCACCAGCGTCTCGATCGCGGCGCGCTGGGCGAGCGGGTCCGCGTCGTGCGGGGTGCAGGCCGCGGCCCGCAGCCGTGGCTTGCGGCGCAGGGCGCGGCGGGTGCGGTCGCCGATGAGCTGACGCAGCATCCGCTGCGCCATCTCGATGTCGACGACGGTGCCTCCGGTCACGGGCCGTACGACGCGGATGTAGTCCGGGGTGCGCCCGGTCATCTTCTCCGCGAACTCGCCGACGGCGATCAGCGCTCCGGTACGGGTGTTGACGGCGGCGACGGACGGCTGGTCGACGACGAGGCCGGCGCCCTTGACGTACACCCGGGTGCGGGCCGCCCCCAGGTCGACGGCGAAGTGGCAGCGGCGCAGCTGCTCCAGACTGGCGGTCACGGCAGTTCCTCCCGAGTGCGCGGCCGGAGGCCCGCCGGTCGGCGGGCCTCTTCGCATCGTGCGCGCCGGGCGGGGGCGGCGCCCTTTCTAGGGGGCCGGGCGAGGGGCCGCCGAACGGGGGTCCCCTCGCTCCGCGACGCCGCAGGGGCGGGCGGAACCGCCCCGAAGGGCAGGTCCGCCGTACGACCCGGGGGAGGTGCGTCGAGAAGGTCGAAGTGATGAAGAACCGGTCCGGGACGTCGCTGCCCGGTGAGACCGAGGCCGCTCAGCCGGAACGGGTGGGCTCAGCGCCCGCCGGTCCCACGACCCCCCACCACCCCAGCTCCACCAGGTCCTGGGGCGGATGCGGAGCGCGTCCGCCGTCGCCTCCACCTCGTCCGGGCGGCGCTTGAGGATGGCCGCGGCCAGTTCCGGGGCGATCACCGAGAAGTAACTGTCGGGCGTGGCCCACGTGTTGCCCGGAGCGGCGAGTGCCAGCGCGCCGCCGGAGCCGCCCTCGCCGATCACCAGGGTGGTGAGCGGGGTACGGGCGGCGGCCACCGAGCCGAACAGGTCCGCGATGGCGGCGCCCGCGCCCTGCCGTTCCGCCTCCGCGTCGTTCGCCGCGCCCGGGGTGTCTACCAGGGTCAGCACCGGGATGCCCAGCCGGTCCGCGAGCCCGACCAGACGGGCGGCGGTGCGGTAGCCGGCGGGGCGGGTGGCCGTGCCGGTCTGCGCCGCGTAGGCGACCGTACGGCCCCCGTGCTCGCCGAAGCCACAGAGCATGCCCTCGGGATCGGTGCCGCCGCGGCGGTCGCCGGAGAGCGTGACGCGCGAGGTGAAGTACGCGTCCAGGTAGGCGGCGGCGCGCGGGCGTCGGGGCGAGCGGGCCCGGCGGACCGCGTCCCATCCGGTGGCCGGGAGGTCCGGGGAGCCGAGCGCGTACGGCGGCGGGGCCGGGTCGGCGGACGGGCGGGTCAGCAGCCGCAGCCAGCGGGCCAGGGTGCCGCGCAGCTCCTCGGGGCGGACCAGCGCGTCCGCCGCGCCCGCCACGACCTGCGCCTCGGCCGTGTACGCCGCCGGGTCGGCGTCCGCCGGGCGCACCCGGGAGCCGGCGAAACCGACCTGCGCGCCGGGCAGCGCCAGCACGACGTCGGCGCCCGCGCCCAGCGTGGCCCAGCCGCCGCCCGTCGTGGGGTCCCGCAGCACGGCTATCTGCGGCAGCCCCGCCTCCCGGGCGAGCGCCGACGCGCGCGCCACCCGCTGGAGCTGGGTCAGGGCGAGCATGCCCTCCTGCATCCGGCTGCCGCCGGTGGCGACCAGGGACACCAGCGGCAGCCGGTGGGCGCGGGCGTGCGCGTACGCCGCCTCCAGACGGTCACCGGTGCCCTCGCCGAGGGAGCCGCCGAGGAATCCGAACTCGAACGCGACGAGCACCGCCCGGGTGCCGTCGACGTCCGCGACCCCGCAGACCACGGACTCGTCCTCGCCGGTGCGTCCGGCGGCGCGGGCGCGGGCGGCGTCGTAGCCGGACCAGCCGAGCGGGCCGTCCGGGGCCGCCCGTCGCCCGGGGTACGGCAGCTCGGTGAAGTCGCCGGTCACCAGGGCGACGGCCTCGCGGGCCGAGGGACGGTCAGCCATGCGTCAGCGCCCGCTTCATGATCTTGCCCATGTCGTTGCGGGGCAGCACGTCGAGATGGCGGACCACGCGGGGGCGCTTGTGCGGGGCGAGACGGGCGGCCACATGGCCGGCCAGCTCCTCCAGGCCGGGCGGTGACTGCGGGTCGGCAGGCACCACCCAGGCCACGATCCGCTCGCCCAGGTCGGCGTCCGGCTCCCCGGTGACCGCGGCCTCCTTCACACCCGGGTGCTCCAGCAGCGCGTTCTCGATCTCACCGGCGCCGATCTTGTAGCCGCCGCTCTTGATCAGGTCGGTGGCCTTGCGGCCGACGATGCGGACGTCGCCGCCGGGTCGCGCACCGCCATGTCACCGGTGCGGAACCAGCCGCCGGCGGTGAACGCGGCGGCCGTCGCGTCCGGCCGGTTGAGGTACTCGGTGAACAGGTTCGGCCCGCGCACCTGGATCTCGCCCACCGTTTCCCCGTCGTACGACGTCAGGGGGGAGCCGTCCTCCTCCACCAGCCGCAGCTCGACCCCCGGCAGCGGCACGCCCACCGAGCCGGGGCGGGTCGCGCCGTCCACCCGGACGCTGGTGTTCATCAGCGTCTCCGTCATGCCGTACCGCTCGACGACCCGGGCCCCGGTCGCCGCCGCGATCCGCTCGTGGTCGTGCACCGGCAGCGCGGCCGATCCCGACACCAGCAGCCGGGCCCGGACAGCGCCCGCACCAGCTCCGGCTCGGCGGGCAGTGCCTCCGCGATCCGGTGGTACATCGTCGGCACGCCGAACAGCATGGTCGCGCCGTCGTTCAGCTCGCGGGCCACGCCCTCGGTGGTGAACCGGCCCAGATGGCGGACCGCGCCGCCGCGGCGCAGCGGGCCGAGGGTGCCGAGGACCAGACCGTGCACGTGGAACAGGGGCAGGCCGTGCACCAGCACGTCGTCGGCCGTCCACCGCCACGCGTCGGCGAGGGCGTCCAGCGTCGAGGCGATCGAACGGCGGGGGATCACCGCGCCCTTGGGCGGGCCGGTGGTGCCGGAGGTGTAGACGATCAGGGCGGGGTCCTCGGGGTCCCGCTCCCGGTCGTCGGGCAGGGAGCCCGGGTCCGCCGCGCGGGCCGGGTCCACGTCGACGCGGGGGAGGGCGGCCGGAGCGGCGGGCAGGTCGGTGCCCGGTGCGGTCAGGAGCACGTCCGGGGCGCTGTCGCCGAGGATGTGGCCGAGCTCCCGCCCGCCCGACCTGGGGTTGAGCGGGACCACGACCACCCCGGCGAGCAGCGCCGCGGTGACCGCGACCGCGGTCTCCAGGGCCGGCGTGGCCCAGACGGCGGCCCGGCGCACCCCCTTCAGGTCCCCGGCCACCGCGCCGGCCGCGGCGGCGAGTTCCCCGTACGTCAGTGAACGCTCGCCGAACCGCAGGGCGGGACGGCGGGCAGAGCCGCCGTCGCCGGCCGGGCCGTCGGTGAGGGCCGGGAAGAGAGAGGACACGCGTCGTTCTCCTTGGGTAGCTGTCGTCGGCCGGCCGCCGTCCCGCGGCCGTGGTGCGTCGGGGTCCGCTGCGTCCAGGGTGTCCTACCCCCGGCCCGGTACGGCCATCGCCGGCCACACCACCGCCGATCCCGGAATGTGGTTGTTAGCCTCCTCGGGAGTACATGGTCGTGGGAGGGGTGGCGGGGTGCGGGTCGCGTTGGTTACCTGTGCGGGTGGGGCCGATGTGGCCGAGGACAAAGACCTGCCGGGGCTCGTGGGGGCGTTGAACGAGGCCGGGGCCGAGGCGTCCGCGGAGGTGTGGGACGACGCCGCGGTCGACTGGGGGCGGTTCGACCTCGCCGTGATCCGCTCCACCTGGGACTACAGCTGGCGCGCGGCCGAGTTCACCGCGTGGGCCGAACGGTGCGGCAGGCTGACCCGGCTGGCCAACCCGGCGGACGTGGTGCGGTGGAACACCGACAAGCGCTACCTCGCCGACCTCGCCGCGGCCGGTGTGCCCGTGGTGGAGACGCGGTATCTGGCGCCGGGGGACGACGTCGGCCTGCCGGACGGCCACGAGTTCGTGGTGAAGCCCGCCTCCGGGGCCGGTGCGCGGTTCGCCGCCCGCTACACGCCCGACGAGCACGACACCGCCGTACGGCATGTGCGGCGCATGCACGCCGAGGGGTTCACCGCGATGGTGCAGCCGTACGTGCGGGCCATCGACACCGGCGGGGAGCGGGCGTTGCAGTTCTTCGGCGGGACGCTGCTGCACGCCAGCCGGAAGGGCCCGGTCCTCGCGCCCGGTACGCCCTACGACCAGCGCAAGGTGGCCCACCCGGGCTGACGGACTGGACGCCGACCGAGGCCGAGACCGCCGTCGCCGAGTACGCCCTGGCCGCCGTGCCCGGCGCGCCGGAGCTGCTCTACGCGCGCGTCGACCTGGTGGACGGCGACGACGGGCGGCCCCGGGTGATGGAGCTGGAGCTGGTCGAGCCGAACCTGTTCCTGTGGCTGCACCCGGAGTCGGTGCCGCTCGTCGTCGAGCGGATCATCGGGGCGGCGCGCCGCTGACCGCCGTCCGCTGCAGTAGCCCCCAGGTGAACTCGGCGACCACCTCGTGACGGGCGCCCGCCGCGTCGGGGGCCGTGAAGGCCAGACCCCAGCGGGTGGGCGCCGAGCCCTCCAGCGGGCGGGCCGGGCGAAGGCGCGGGCGGCCTCGTCCACCGTGCACGACCAGGGCGTGAGGTCTCCACCGTGCGCAGCACGGGCGCCGGTGCGCCCGGCGCGCGGACCAGCCACTCGTTCCACACCGCGCCCCCGCCCGCCGGGGTCAGCACCTCGAAGCGCAGGTCCGGCCAGAGCGGCACGGGCCACCGCCATGCCTCGCAGTCCAGGTCACCGACCCGGCGCGGGGTGCGCGACTCCGGCTCGCCGAGCACCGAACGGTAGCGGGAGAGTGCCGGGCGGGGGCGGGGCGAGCGGACCATCGCCTGCCAGCGCCGGTTGGCCTCGCGCATGTCGGCGAGGGAGGCGCCCAGCTCGCGCCGGGCGTCCTCCACCGGGCCGGGTTGTGGTCGGCCATGCGGCGCAGCAGCACCAGCTGGAAGTGGAACGGGGTGAACGGTTCGGGTGGGCGTCGTCCGGTGGGCACGGAGCCATGGTCGCCCACGGGGGCCCTCTCGGGCGGCAGCTGTCCGGCAGAGCCGGTTACCGGGGGCAGTTGGGGGCGTGCCCGTGTGGCGGAGGGCGGGGTGGGAGTGGGGTGATGCGGGGAGTGCCCGGGTGCGGGTGGGTGGGGGCTGGGCGCGCAGTTCCCCGCGCCCCTTTGGGGGTGTGTGGTGCGGGTGGTGGGTGCGTGCGGGGGCGTGAGGGCTGGTTGCGCAGTTCCCCGCGCCCCTTGAGTGGGGTTCGCCGCGGCTCTTCGGGGTGTCTGTGGGGCTGCAGCCCATTGCCCGGCTGAGGGGCTGTGGCTAGCCTGTGTTCGTCATGCCGATCGTGTGTTGGTATATCGAACGCTAGGAGGGGGCCGGTCGTGGGACGACTCGTACCAGCCGTGACCCGGGCTCTCGACATCCTCGAGCTCTTCCTCGACGGGGACGGCACGCTCTCCGCCCCCGACATCGTGCGGAAGCTGCAGCTGCCCCGCACCACCGTCCACGAGCTGGTCAGCACGCTCGCGGCACGCAAGTACATCGTCCCGGTGGCCGGACAGCCGGGCCGCTACCGGCTGGGCGTCCGGCCGTACCAGCTGGGCGCCCGCTACGCCGAGCACCTGGACCTGGCCGCCGAGGGCCAGCAGGTCGCCCGGTCCGTCGCCGAGACCTGCGACGAGACCGTGCACGTGGCGATCCTGGAGCACACCGACGTCATCTACATCGCCAAGGTCGACTCCACGCACGCGGTGCGGATGGTGTCGGCAGCCGGCCGCCGGCTCCCCGCGCACTGCACCTCCGTCGGCAAGATGCTGCTGGCCTCCCTCCCCGAGCAGGAACTGGCCGCGCGCTTCCCCGACGGCGCGGAGTTGGCCGGGATGACCCCGAACAGCATCACCGACCCGGCCGTCCTGCGCGAGAGACTCGCGGAGATCCGCGGCCGGGGCGTGGCGGTGGAGAGCCGTGAGTCCAACCCGGACGTCTCCTGCGTCGCCGCGCCGGTGCGCGACCGTACCGGACAGGTGGTCGCCGCGCTGTCCATTTCCGTACCGATGATCCGCTGGAGCGACGACCGCCTGGGCGAGCTGGAGCAGCTCGCCGTCAAGGGCGCCGCCGAACTCTCCGAGCGCCTTGGCCACAGGAGCATGGCATGACACTCGCGTTCGACGTCGCGGTCCGCGCGGAGGCGGAACTGGGCGAGGGCCCCACCTGGGACCCGGCCACCGGCCGGCTGCTGTGGATCGACATCCTCAGCTCCCGGCTGCACACCTACGACCCCGCCACCGGCCGGCGCACCGTGCGCCGGACCGAGCAGCACGTGGGCGCGGTCAAGCCCCGCGCGGGCGGCGGCCTGGTGCTGAACCTGCGGGACGGCATCGGCCTGCTCGACCCCGACGGCTCCTTCCGCTGGCTGCACCGCGAGCCGGTCCCCGGCCGCCGCGGCAACGACGCCGCCGTCGCCCCCGACGGCAGCCTCTTCGCGGGCACCATGCGCTACGACGAGGCGACCGGCGGCGGCACCCTGTCCCGGGTGACCGGCGACGGCACGGTCACCGTCCTGCTCGACGACGCGACCGTGAGCAACGGCACCGGCTGGAGCCCCGACGGCCGGCTGATGTACTACATCGACACGCCCACCCGGCGCGTCGACGTGTTCGACGCCGGCGAGGACGGCACGGTCTCCGGCCGCCGTCCGCTCGCCGTGATCGAGGAGGGTGCCGGCTTCCCGGACGGCCTCACCGTCGACGCCGACGGCTGTGTGTGGGTGGCGCTGTGGGACGGGGCGGCGGTGCGCCGCTACACCCCGTCCGGCGAGCTGGACCGGGTGATCGAGCTGCCCGTGCCGCGCGTCACAGCCTGCGCCTTCGGCGGAACCGCGCTGACCGACCTCTACATCACCACGGCCCGCGTGGGCCTGACCGCCCCGCACCCGCTCGCCGGGTCCCTGCTGGTGGTCCCGGGTGCGGGCAAGGGGGTGGCCCAGCCCGCCTTCGCCGGCTGAGCCGGCCGGGCCTCAGGCCAGGCCGGCCGCCTTGCGTTCCTCCGCCGTCAGCGGCGGGGCCGTCAGGGCGGGCTTCAGCGGCCCCGCCAGTGCCGCCACCAGCACGGACGGGGTCAGCAGCACCCCCGCGCCCCGCTCCAGCGAGGTCACGTCGGTGACCCGCCGCGCGATGCGCCCGTTCCCGGTGGCCGTGTACATCAGCCGGCCGACGTACGCGGCCAGCCACCGGTCCCGCGCGGACGGGCCGCCGTGGGTCGGGCCCGGGTAGAACACGTCCTGGCCCAGGGCGAGGTCCCAGGCCGCGCCCACCGGCCGGGCCACCGCACGCTGTGCGCGGCGGGCCAGTCCCGGCGACCCCCAGCCGTGCCGGCGCACCGTCGCACGGAGCGCCGCCGCGCCGCGCGCGGCCACCGCCATGCCGTGGCCGTAGACGGGGTTGAGCGCGGTGAGCGCGTCGCCGACCACCACCAGGTTCTCCGGCCACTCCTTCATCCGCTCGTAGAAGAACCGGCGGTTGGCGGTGGCCCGGGTGAGGGACACCGCCGTCCGCGGGTCCGCCGCGCCGAGCAGGTCGGCTATCACCGGGTGGCGCAGTTCCTCGCGGGCGAACCGCTCGAAGTCGTCGGCCCGGGAGGTGGGTTCGCCGCCCCGGGTGCCGAACAGGGTGACCAGCCAGTGCCCGTCCTCCACGGGCAGCAGCACCCCGCCGCGGCCCGGTCCCCCGGTGCGCGGGTCCTGCTGCACGTTGACGACCGGGAAGCCGTCCCGGGCTCCCTCCGGGGCGCGGTAGAGGCGGCTCGCGTACACCAGCCCGGTGTCGACGTCCCGGCGCCCGGGGGCGGGCAGGCCGGCGTCGGTCAGCCACCGGGCGGTGCGGGACGCGCGGCCGGTGGCGTCGACCACCAGGTCGGCCCGCAGCGTGCGTTCGGCGCCGTCGTGCGTGCGGACCCGGACACCGGTGACGGCGGCGCGGGTGCCGTCGAGCGCGAGGATCTCGGCCCGGTCGAGCAACTCGACCCGTTCGTCGCCGAGCACCTCCGCCCGCACGGTCGCCTCCAGCAGGTCCCGGGTGCACAGCAGCATGAAGTGGGACTCGTCCCAGCGCCGGTACCAGCCGTGCGGCGACAGCACCACGGTGTTCGCGGTGACCGGCTGGCGGTGGGCGCCCGCCGCCAGCAGCCGCCCGGTGGTGCCCGGCACCAGTTCCTCCAGGGCGCGCGCCCCGCCCGACCACAGCTGGTGCGCGTGCCGGGCCTGCGGGACGCCGCGCCGGGGCTCGGGGCCCGAGGGCAGCGTGTCGCGCTCCACCACGGTGACCCGGGCGAACGGGGCCAGGGCCCGCGCGGCGAGCAGCCCGGCGAAGGATCCGCCGAGCACGACGGCGGTGGCGGGACGTCCGCTCACGGACGGGCGTCTTCTCTCTGGGACGGCGGGCACGCTCTTCGTTCTCCTGACCTGTCGTCGGTTCTCACGGGCATCTCATGGGGACGGTTCCTCCGGTGCGCGCCCGCCCTCGGCGGGGCGGGCACGCCGGTCACCGGGCCGGTTCCCCGCGCCCGGCGGACGCGCCGCGTGGGACGCCCTCCGGGGCGTCCGGCGCGAGGGCGGCGGCACGCGCGCGGACCGCCTCGACGGTGTGCGGGCGGCGCAGCTCCCGGGAGACGGCACCGATCTCCCGCAGCAGGTCGGTGGTGTCGGAGTCCTGCGTGCCCTCGCCGTCCGGCGAACGGCGCCTGCACTCGACGGCCTCCAGGATCGCCACGGCGTTCGCCAGCGCCCCGGCCCGCTCCGGCGGGAACCCGAGGCCGCGTGCCGCTTCGCGCGTGCGGCTGCGCCGTTCCTGGTCGATGTGCCGGGCCAGCGACAGCAGTTCGTCGCGGATGAAGGTCTCCCGGCGGATCAGGCGCAGCTCCGGGGTGGCGCGCAGCAGGAACGGCACGCTCCTGCCGTTGGCCGAGCGCATCAGCTCGTACAGGGGCCGCAGCCGGTGGTGGGCGAGCCGGACGCGCCAGCGGTCGTGCAGGTACTGGCCGGCGTGCGGGAGGATGAAACCGACCGCGATCAGGATGGCCGACAGGCAGGCGACGGGGGGCGCCAGGTCGGTGCTGAGCCAGTCCAGGTCGTTCCCGGTCCAGCGGGCGCCCACGGCGGTGAGTTTCGCGGCGTCGAAGACCAGGTTCAGCGCGTAGCCGACGCCCAGGAACTTCAGGCCCCACCGCAGCCAGGCGTCCAGTCCCTCGGTCTGCACCCAGTTCCACAGCAGCCGGCACGTGATCAGGACGGCGACGGTGTGCGCGAGCAGGTAGAGCACGATCTGCTCGCGCATGAACGGCGTGGTGGCGTAGTACGTGTCCAGGTCCCGCAGCCGTTCCTCGGACGCGTCCGCGAGGAAGAACAGCACCCACAGGGCGACGATCACGCCGGAGTAGAGGGAGACCACCCGGCGCATCGCCCGCCGGGTGGCGGCGGACCGGTCCGACAGCCCGTTGCGCCAGGCGATGATGAGCAGCAGGCAGGAGGCGCAGAACGCGGTGAGCAGGGAGTAGCACCACGGCGCCGAGATGTTCGGCACCCCCGTGAGGCGGTTGACCCGGGCGATGGTCGTGGGTGCCACGAAGACGAAGACCGTGCAGGCGAGCAGGAGCAGTCCGCCCACCGCGCGCAGCAGCGGGTCCCGCCACAGACGGACGATGGTGGGCAGTTTGATGATCAGGGCCGCGGTGAGGACCCCCGTGGGGATCCAGAAGGAGATGTAGAGGTCGTCGAGGACGTCGGCGGGGGTGAGGGCGAGCGGGGCGGTCACCGGCGCGTGCCTTTCCCGCCGCGGTAGCCCAGGGCCCGTTGGACGAGGCCGTCGCCGATGCCGGTGTCCCGGTCGTCCAGGAGGGGGCGTACGGCGGCGGCCATCCGGTGCCCGAACTCGTCGGCCTCGGCCTCGTCGGCCTCGCGTGAGCCGTGGCGCGCGGCCATCACCAGCGCGGTGTCCCAGTCCGGTGCGTCGCCCGCCAGGACTCGCCGCGCCCCGGCCGGGGCGTGGTGCCGGTGTCCGGCGTGCATGTGCCACAACTCGTGGCCGAGGATGACCAGTTGCTGCATGGCTTCCGCCCGTTCCTCCACGATGACCAGGTCGAAGTCCTGGAACTCCACCCACAGGCCGGTCACTTCGATCTCGTCCGGGAAGCGTTCGAAGCGCAGGACCACGGGTCGTCCTCCGCGCCGCGCGCTCATCTCCTCGCACAGGACCCGGCAGGCCGTCCGCACGTCCGTGAGCGGCCGGGACCGTGCACGCAGCGCCGCGGAGAGATCGCAGGCCAGGCGGCGCAGGGCGGCGCGGGTGCGGGACCGCCGCAGCGCGGAGGCGAGCCGTACGGCCCGCGTCCGTGCGCCCGCGCCATCCATCTGGTCCCCTCGCCCGTGCGACCGCCGCACGTCAGGCCGTTCGAGACTACGCGGCCGGAAGTGCCCGCGTCACGCGATCCGGTGACCGCCGGGCGGCCGGGAAGGCCGTGCGGGGTGCGCGCCGGGCGAGTTCTGTCCGAGGCATTGACGCGGCACGACCCGACACCTACGGTCCCGTTCGAAGTTACGGGCATCATTCGATATATCGAACATCCAGTGCCGGATCATGGTGGGCGTCGGTCTCGCCGGCCTCGCCGGCCGGTGACGCTCCCGCAGCAGGACCCGACCCGTCGAAAGGACACGATGCGCACCGCCCGCTTCACCCTGGACCCCGCCTTCACCGTCGGCCCGGTCGACCCCCGCCTGTTCGGTTCGTTCGTCGAACACCTCGGCCGGTGCGTCTACACCGGTGTCTTCGAACCGGGTCACCCCACCGCCGACGCCGACGGTATCCGCGGAGACGTCCTGGAACTGGTCCGCGAGCTCGGCGTCACCGCCGTCCGCTACCCCGGCGGCAACTTCGTCTCCGGCTACCGCTGGGAGGACTCCGTCGGCCCGGTGGAGGACCGCCCGCGCCGCCTGGACCTGGCCTGGCGCTCCACCGAGACCAACCGTTTCGGCCTGTCCGAGTACATCGCGTTCCTGCGGAAGGTCGGCCCGCAGGCCGAGCCGATGATGGCGGTCAACCTCGGCACCCGGGGCGTCGCCGAGGCCCTCCAGCTCCAGGAGTACGCCAACCACCCCGGCGGCACCGCCCTGTCCGACCTGCGCGTGGAGCACGGCGACAAGGACCCCTTCGGCATCCGGCTGTGGTGCCTGGGCAACGAGATGGACGGCCCCTGGCAGACCGGCCACAAGACCGCCGAGGAGTACGGCCGGATCGCCGCCGAGACCGCCCGCGCCATGCGCCAGATCGACCCCGGCGTGCAGCTCGTCGTCTGCGGCTCCTCCGGCCGGTCCATGGCGACGTTCGCCGAGTGGGAGGCGACCGTCCTGCAGGAGACGTACGACCTGGTCGACCACATCTCCCTGCACGCCTACTACGAGCCGCTCGACGGGGACGTGGACTCCTTCCTCGCCTCCGCCGTCGACATGGAGACCTTCATCGAGGACGTGGTCGCCACCTGCGACCACGTGGGGGCCCGCCTGAAGTCCCGCAAGAAGATCAACCTCTCGTTCGACGAGTGGAACGTCTGGTACATGTCGCGCACCGAGGAGCACGTCGGCGCCCTGGACTGGCCCGAGGCGCCGCGCCTGCTGGAGGACAACTACAGCGTCATGGACGCCGTCGTCTTCGGCTCGCTGCTGATCGCGCTGCTCCGGCACGCCGACCGGGTCACCGTCGCCTGTCTCGCCCAGCTGGTCAACGTGATCGCCCCGATCATGACCGAGCCCGGCGGCCCGGCCTGGCGGCAGACGACGTTCTTCCCGTTCGCCCAGGCCTCGAAGTACGGCCGCGGCGAGGTCCTCGACGTGCGCGTGGACTCACCGACGTACGCCACCGAGCGGTACGGCGAGGCGGACCTGCTGCACGCGACCGCCGTGCGCGGCGAGGACGGCTCGGTCACCGTGTTCGCCGTCAACCGCTCCCGCACCCAGCCGCTGCCGCTGGACGTCGCGCTGAACGGGCTCGGCCCGGCGTCCGTCGTCGAGCACAGCGTGCTCGCGGACGCCGACCCGGACGCGCGCAACACCCTCGCCGAGCCGGAGCGGGTGGTGCCGCACGCGGCCGAGGGCACCACCCTGGACGGCGGGCGGCTGACCGCCCTGCTGGAGCCGCTGTCGTGGAACGTGATCCGGCTGGCGTGAGCCGCCGCCCGGTGGGCTCACCTCTTCGGTGGGCTCACCTCTCCGGTGAGTCCACCGGCTCCACCGGGACACCGCCGCGCACCGCGTCCAGCAGCGTCAGCCTGACCGTGTGCGGCCCGGCCGGCGTGGTCCCGTCGGACAGCACCGCGAGTGCCAGGGTGTTGGAGCCGCGGGCCCGCAGGATGCCGTTCGGCAGCACGAAGGTGTGCTGCGGGCCCACGTCGTTGACGTACTGGCCGAGGTTCCAGCCGTTGAGGAAGATCTGCACCCGGTAGGCGCGCTCCGGGTCGTCCTCCAGGGTGAGCCCGACCGACGCGTCCAGGTCGGGGCCGAGCCCGAGCCGGAAGCGGGTGCGGTACCAGGCCACGCCCTGCCGCCGCTCCGCGCGCGGGAGGTCCACCGTCCGCCAGCGGCGGTCGTCGTGGTCGGGCAGGTGCCAGCCGCGCCGTTCGCCGTACAGCCCGCCGTTGTTGTACGGCCCGCACACCCGCTCGGGCTCGGCGGCGCCCCTGATGCGCCACTCGACGGCGGGGGTGCCGCCCGTGAACTCGGCGGCGACCAGCCCGCGCGCGGCCTTGTGGGCGTCCTCGCCGGGAGCGGTCCCGGCGTGCTGCATGGGCCGTACGAGTACGGACAGCACGTGCTCCCCGGGGGTGCGCAGCTCCTCGGGGACGTCGAGGCGCGCGGTGGCCGTCCAGGTGCCCTGTCCGGCGGTGTCCTCGTCCGGCACCGGCATGCGGTGGGTGCCGAGCGGCCGGCCGTCCAGCCAGGCCATCAGCAGGCCTTGCGTGCCGGTGCTGTACGACAGTGCCACCGACCGGATGCCCCTGGTGTCCTCCATCCGCCCCCGGTACCAGACGTCGCCGTGGTGGAAGCCGTAGTCGTCCGCGAACAGCACGGGCCCGCCCTCGGGCACGGGCGTGGTGCTGTGGGACGTGGTCCGGCCGGCCACCGTCCACGCGGAGTCGTCGAAGTCCGGGTCGGCCTCCGGGTTCTCGGTGCGGAACCGCCAGCCGTCGAGGGCGGGCAGCGCCACCGCGCGCACGGCCGGCATCAGCCCTTCCATCACCCGGCTGCGGGCCCGGCCGACGTAGGTGGGCACCGGCTCGCCGTTCCAGGTGACCTCGGCGATCCCGCGCGGCCCCCACACCTCCACGCCGGTCTCGATGCCGACGTCGCCGGTCAGGTGGAGGGTGGAGTCGCGCAGTTCGGCCGAGCGCAGCAGGGCGGGGCCGTAGACCAGCAGCGGCCCGGCCGGGGTCTCGTACGGCCACAGGCGCAGCGCGGTCTCGTCGTCGGCGAACAGCAGCACGAGGGGGGTCTCGGAGTCGCCGTCCTTGACCAGCACCCGGCTCAACCCGCCTTCCCCGAGCGGTACGACCACGTTCAGCCGGCCCCGCTCGTAGGCCCAGGCGGGTTCGGTGTCCGCACGGTCGACGCCCGGCTGCCGCTCGCAGTCCAGCGCCAACTGGGCGCTCTCCCTGTGACGTCCGACGAACACGGCCACGTCCTGCCGTCCGGTGGAGATGCTGAGCATCGGCTGGGCGGTGGTCCAGGCGAGTGTGCGGTGGCCGAGGCGCAGGCCGGCGGCGAGCAGCTTGGCGTCCCCGGCGGCCACGGTGACCGGCACCTCGATGCCGGTGCCCGGCAGCGGGGCGCGGACCTCCTCGTCGGTGTCGTTGTGCACCACATACACCCGCGCGCCGGTGTCCGGGTTGGCGAGGTGGCGCACCGTCAGCCGGCCGTCCGCCGCCCGCCGCGGGCCGTCCCCGGCCTCCTCCAGCCGGGCGAGGTCCGGCACGGTCCGCACCAGGTGCCCGAGCTGCTGGACGGCGGCCATGTCCGGGGCCGGCAGGCGCCCCTCGTCGAGCACCGCCCCGTAGTCGTACGAGGTGTACACACCCGGCCCGGGCAGCCAGCCCCACGACGTGCCGCCGAATCCCATGCCGGTGTGGTGCACGGTGATCCGGTCGGCGAGGGCGGTGAGACGGCGCCGCCGCTCGTGCACGGCGTCGTGGACCTCGCGTACCCGGGCGTACCCCTCGCCGCCGGAGGGCGCCCCGCCCCACGGGTCGGCCGCCCCGCCGCCCGCCCCGGCGGAGAAGCCGGCCGTGCGGGGCCCGGTGCCGCGGTCGCCGAACCAGCCGTCCCCGTCCAGCACCGGCACGTCGATGCGGTCGGCGCGCACCTTCGCGTACAGGCGGGCCCGGTGGGCGCGCGCGGCGGGGTCGTCGGCGGGCACCGGGCTCCCGTCCTCCAGCCGGTACAGCAGCACGGTGCCGCCGCCCGCGGTGAACAGGTGGCGCACGGCGATCGCGTCGACCGCGCCCAGCCACTCCTCGGCGTGCCGCAGGTACTCGGGGTCGTCGGTGCGCGCGGTCCCCGCGGCGGCCGTCAGCCAGCCGGGGAGGCCGCCGGCATCCAGGTCCGCGCCGAGGTAGGGGCCGGGCCGCAGCACCACGTACAGCCGCTCCTCGGCGGCCGTGGACAGGAAGCGGTTCAGGTCGCGCACCCCGGTGAAGTCGTGCACGCCGGGCGCGGGGGAGTGCAGGTTCCAGGGCACGGGCACGTCGACCGCGTTGAAGCCGTGGGCGCGCAGCTTCTGCAGAACGTCCCGCCACAGCGACGGGCTCGGCAGCCGGAACGGGTGCATCTCGGCGGACCACAGCACCAGGCGCCGGTCGTCGACCAGCAGGGAGTGCCGGTCGAAGGCGACGCGGTGGCGACCGCCGTCGGCGGCCGGCGGCGGGGGCGGCGGTCCGGTCGGCACGACGCGCGGCCCCCGCGGGCCGGTCGCCGCCCCGCCGCTGCCGGCGAGCGCGAGGCCGAGCGCGGCCGTGCCGGTCAGGGCGGTGAAGGTGCGCCTGCTGAGCTCCAAGGGAGCGCCTCCTGGTCTGTGCCACAAGCGGTGCTGGGCCATTGTCCACGAACCGGAGCGCTCGCCGTTCACACGGCGGTCCCGTTACGTCCGCCTGTGCACCGGCGATTTACGGACCGGAGTGAATGGCCTGAGTTCGCCCTGTCCTGCGGCCTCCGCGCGTCCCTACGATGCGAGCGCTCCCGGTCTTCACCGCGCCTTCATGTCTCCTTCACGAAGCCGGGAGCGTATGTGCTCGCATGCTTGGCATGTACATGACGCTTCAATCATCGCACGGCACCTCGTACGGCACGTCGTACGGCACCCCCGTACGACACCACCCCCCACCGAAGGACGGAGAACCATGGCTGGTGGCCTGCTTCTCGGCGTGGCGGCGGCCGCGCTGCTCGGCGCCGCGTTACCCGCGCACAACCCGGCGACCGGATTCGACGACCCGCCGCCGGACAAGATCGTCATCAAGGTCGCGACGGTGAACGGGTCGGGATGTCCCGCCGGTACCGCGGCCGTCGCCGTCTCGGCCGACAACACCGCGTTCACCGTGACCTACAGCGACTACCTCGCCCAGGCCGGCGGGAACTCCGACCCCACGGCCGCCCGCAAGAACTGCCAGCTCAGTCTGCTGGTCCATGTACCGGCCGGCTTCACCTACGCCATCGCCAGCGCCGACTACCGGGGCTTCGCCGCGCTCCAGCCCGGCGCCCGGGCCACCCAGCGGGCCTCGTACTACTTCCAGGGGTCGCCCAGCACGGAGTACCGCTCCCACCCCTACGCGGGGCCCTACGACGACAACTGGCAGGCCACGGACGAGACCGACTGGGCGCAGCTCGTCTACGCGCCCTGCGGTGTGCAGCGCAACTTCAACATCAACACCGAGCTGAGAGTCACCGCCGGGACCGACCCGCGGAAGGTCAGCTACATGACCATGGACTCCACGGACGGCGACATCAACACGGTGTACCACCTCGCGTGGAAGGAGTGCCCGGAGAAGTGACCGGACCGCGGGGGCGGGCGAACGCCCGCCCCCGCCGTGTCACGAGTGGCGTGCGCTTCGCGGTCCTCCTGCGACGGCAACGACGGCAACGACGGCAACGACGGCAACGACGGCAACGACGGCAACGACGTCACCGCGCGCCGTCGCGGCCGCGCAGGTGGCGCGAGCGCAGCGCCACCTCCAGGGCGAAGCGGTGGTCGGGGTCGGCGAGCCGGTCGCCCAGGTAGGTGTCCAGCGTCCGCAGCCGGTAGCGCACCGTCTGGGCGTGCACCCCCAGCATCTCGCCGACCTGTTCGGCCGGGGCGCGGGTGGACACGTGCACCCGGAGGGTCTCGACGAGCCGGTCGCGCCGCTTGGCGGTCAATCCGTCGAGCGGCGCGAGCTCACGGGCGGCGAGACGGTCGACCAGGGCGGGGTCGGACAGCAGCCACAGGGTCGTCAGATGGTCCTCGCAGCGGACCAGCGGGGCGTCGGGCACGACGCCGTCGTCGACGAGCTGGAGCACGCGGCGCGCCCAGCGGACGGAGTCCGCGGCCTGGGCGACCGGTACGGTCAGGCCCACCGCGGCACGCGTGCCGGACAGGGCGGCGCGGATCATCTCGAGACGCTCGGGGGTGAGTTCCCCGGGCACCAGCAGATGCGGTTGCGGGATGTCGAAGTCGGCGAGGACGTCGCCGTCGAGTCCTGCCTGGATGTGCTCGGGAACCGGGGGACGCAGGGCGACGAGGAAGCACGTCCGGGGCAGTTCCCAGGCCGCGGACGCGCACAGTTCGGAAACGGTCGTCTGGGGCAGCGGGGAGGAGGCCAGCAGCAGGTGTAACAGCTGTCTTCGTAACGCGGACACCTCGGAGGCGGCTCTGTCCCGTACCTCCGTGTACCCCTCCCGGGTGACGGCCTCCAGCTCCTCGACGTAGGCGAACAGGGCGTCGGCGAAGGCGAGGACCAGGGCGGGGGAGAGGCTGTGCTGCCGTCCCAGTGTCTTGGCCCGGCGCAGCGCGATGCGCGCGCCGAGCCGGTAGGCGCCCTGCAGCACCTCCAGGTCACGGCCCTCGTAGGCCTCGACCCGGCCGAACCTGCGCAGGAGGTCGTCCCGCAGCTCCGAGCTGGTGCCGGGGTCGGCCACCCGGTCCACGAAGGCGGTGAGCGCCTGCTCGACACCCTGGCGGATGGCGTGGCCGTCGGGGCCGTTGAGCAGCCTGCCGTACACCGGGTAGGCGCGGGTGACCTCGGTCCGTATCTCGTTCAGCAGTCCCGGCAGCAGCGGCCGCATGAAGGCGGCGAACTGCCGGGGGAGCGGGTCGAGCGGCTCGCCGAGCACCGAAGGACGTGCGATTGAGGGCATGACTGATCCCTTGCTTGCCGACCTGTCCGGCACGACGGCCCGACCGGGTTACGCCCCGCGGGACGAAGCCCGGTCGGGCCGCCACGTGCACCGGTCTGAAAAGCTGACGGTAAGTCAACTTAATTGTCTTGTACACCGCTTGGGCGGAAACCGCTTCACCGTGGCCGGTGTCGGCCCCCGGGAGACGTGGGAAAGGGCCGGTCGGCGGGCCGTCACCGGACGGCGGAGTGCCAGTTTTCCGCCAGGACCTCGCCGGCCCGCGGAGCGGCGGTGCCGGGGGCGTTGAGACCGGTGAGGTAGGTCCGCGTGTCGTTGAGCGTCAGGCTGTTGTTCCCGGCGGAGGAGGGCAGACCGGTCTTCGCGTTGACCGCGGCGTTGATGAGACCCACGTTCAGCCCGCAGCCGGTGGCGCCGGGAACCGCGAAGGTGCTGTCGTTCTGGGTGGCGCCGGTGAGGTCGATACGGCTCATCTCGCCGGCCGGGTCGGTGGTGCCGTCCCCTTGGAAGAAGCTCATGCCGAAGTCCGGGTAGTTCCGGTTCTCGGGCAGCAGCACGATCGGGTTGGCGGCCGTGCCGATGTAGCACTTGCTGCCGAGCAGCGGGTTTTCCAGGTGGATGCGGACCGGCAGGGCGACGATGGGCATGTCGGTCAGGACGCCGGCCGTCTGGTTGAAGTCGTAGGGCGCGCCGACCGACTCCATGGTCGCGGTGATCTTGTTGAGGCTGGAGTTCTCCAGCGACTGACACAGGCCCGTGATGACGGGTATGGCGCTCGGACACATCAGGCCGAGCAGCCCGCCGGGCACGGTGGCGGGCTCGGCGATCAGCGCGCCGCCGGGCGGGGCCACCACACTGCTGGTGCCGTCCGCGTTCTGGACGATGCCGATCTGCAGGTTCGTCCTCCCGGTGACGACGGTGGTGCCGCCCAGCTTGATGGAGCCGCCGGAGGAGGTGGACACCACGCACTGCGGGGTCTTCTCGAAGCCGTCGGCGGCCAGCATGGCCGGCGCGTCCACGGGACAGCGGGTGAAGGGGGCCCACTCGCCGTTCAGCGTGGGATCGGCCGCGGTCGCGGTGCCGAGGGAGGCGAAGGCGCCGAGCGCGGTGAGCGCGGAGACGGTGGCGAGTCTGGTGCGGGGGGTGAACGCGTGCATGGTGGTGGCCTTTCTCGTGGGGAGGGCCGGGCGGCTCAGCGCTCGGCGACGGGGATCTGGTAGGGCTGGAGGTCCTCCGTGCACTGGCCCCGGGTGTCCGGGGTTTCGAACACCGGGACGAGGGGGGTGCACGTCTGCCCCTGGACCTGCTTGATGTAGTTGCCGGGACCGGAGACGGAGGCGGTGAGCAGACGGTCGAGGTCCTCGCCGTCGGTGCCGCAGCCGGTGAAGGCCGGGATGGTCACCTCGCCGGACAGCGGACCGCCGGTGAGGACCGTGTAGCCGGTGACGTCCTCGCCGATGACCTGTTCCGCCTTGCCGTACAGCACCACGTGGTCGCCGGGATGCTTCGCGGGGTCCGGGTCGGCGGAGGTGAGGGACGTCGCGGTCCGGCAGCCGGAACCGACGTCCAGCGGGGTGCCGTTGACCTGGAGGGCGGTGACGTGGGCGATCAGGGGGACCCGTACGTAGGTCTCCGTGGTGATGAACGAGTCGGAGAAGCGCATCTTCATGCGCGCGTCGATCCTCATGGGGCCCGTCTGCCTCAGCACCATGGTGGTTCTCACCGGGGTGAAGTCGAAGGAGAGGAAGGTGCTGTCGTAGGGCGGCGTCTCCTTGCGCCCCTGGTAACTGAACTCGCCGGACGTCTCCAGGGTCATGACCAGGTGCTCCGGGTCGAAGGGTTCGTCGACCGGGATCTGGAACTCCCCCCCTTCGATCAGTACGCAGGACGGCGGGAGGTACGAAGCGGCCTTCTGCTTCTTCACGTTGGCGTAGCCCGTGACGTAGGCGTTGAGCGACAGCGGCGTCGGCGGATTCTGCTCGTCGTAGCGGCAGGGCGGCACGTCACGGTCGGCGGCGGTACCCGGAGGGTTCTCCGGCGCCTCGGCCGACCGCTCGCCCTGCCGGTCCCGCGGTCCGCTTCCCGGTGCCGGGGACGTCCCGCCGGGTGCCGGTGCGGACGGCGGACCGCTCGCCCCCGGCGCGTCCGGTCCGGCCGGCACGGTGGCCAGCAGCCCCATGTCCGGCGCGTCCTCGGCGAGCGTGCAGTCGGCGGTGAGTGGGCCGGTTCCCGCGCCGCCGCCGGCGTCGTCCCCCGGGCCGGGCGTCAGGTCGATCGCCAGGCCGCCCGCGGTGAAGGTCAGGTCGCCGTCGCTCCGGCCCGTCACCGAGGGGACGTCGCCCTTCGTGGTCAGCGTCAGCGGCCCGGACTCCGGCAGGGCGAAGGGGTCGGAGCTTCCCCGCCACGTGGCCGTGGCCGTGGCCGAGCCCTGGGCCACGTCCACGGCGAGCGCGCTGCCGGCGCGTACCTCGGACGCGTCGCGCGCGGCGAGGTCCGCCACCACTTCCGCCGGGAGCTCCACGGTGGTGGTGACGCCGGTGGGGGAGAACGCCTCGCCCGCCCGGGTCCGCTCCGGGAACTCCGCCGAGATCCGCACCGTCACGGGCGCCGTCCCCGAGGGGAACGCGCAGACGTAGGGGAGTTCGGCGTCGACCTCCTGGGTGTCCGCGGCCGACGCCGTGGTCGGGATCAGAGCGGCGAGCACGACGAACGCGGCCATCGAGGTGAGCTGGGCGCGGGCTCGGCGTGGCCGCGGGGTGGCGGCTCGTTGGACTCTCATACAACTCCGCTCGGCGGGAGGGACGGTGTCGGGGGGATCCGGGGCGGAGCCCGCGAACGCCCGGCCGGGGGTGCCGGCCGGGCGAGGGCGAGCGGGTGGCCGCTTACGGGTTGGAACCGACGATGGTCGGGATGGTGGTGGTCCCGGCCACCTTGACGGCGTAGTTGCCCTTGAAGGTGGGCTTGGTACTGGTCGTGACGATCGCCCCGCAGTTGACGGGGTTGCTGACCGTCAGTTCACCGGCGACGCTGTTGACCGCCAGGATGCCGGTGCTGTTGGTGTACGTGGCCGAGGCCTTGCCCGCCACCGTGAACTTGCAGACGCCGGCGCTCACGTTGGCCTTGACGTTGCCGATGTAGCCCGTGGTGACGCCGGTCGCGGAGTTGTAGTCCACCGCGACGACGTCCCAGGGGGTGACGGCCACGGTGGTGACGTTGCCCAGGACGCTGGTGCAGGGGGCGCCGGACGTACCGAAGTTCATGGTGTTGATGGCGGCGACGTTCGCCGGGTTGCCGGTGGTGCTCGCCATCGTCCCGCCGGCGTTCGAGGCCGTGCAGGTCATCGGGATGGTGGCGGTCAGCACGATGTTGCCGACGTTCACGGCGGTGAAGGCGGCCGGTGACGGGCTGACGGTCCACACCGTGGAGGGCGCCGCGGAGGCGGTACCGGCGGTGAGGGCCAGCGCGGCCGCGGCCGCACACGCCGCGACGGCTGATCTCTTCAGGTAATTCTTCATGGTCCGGGAATCTCCTTGAGGGTCGACCGGCTGAGACGGGCCGTGTCCGTATGCGCCCGGAAAGGCGGACGTACGCACTGCGGCTGGACGCTGCTGCCTGTCCATGAACCACGACGTTACTGGCGGTAAACTTAGCCGAACAATGCGGCGTTCCATGATTCTTTCGGAAAAGGGAACAAGCTGTTCCCTGGGTGAGGAATCCCTGGGCCGCGTTCATCACGTGCTGTCAAGGAATGCGGGTGCGGCCGGTTCCTGGGCCGTGCTGCCTCGCGGGCGCGGGCGGCGGACCGTGTTGCTCACCGACGGACAAGTTCCCGGGGTTTCTTGTTCTCCGCTGACAGGTTCCGTGGGGGCGGGCCGGTATCCCGGAAAACTCGTAATGCGGTGTTGCCCGCTGAGGTTACTCGGCCGTAACGTGCCGGTGCGGTGCTCGGCTCCGGGTCGCCGGCCCCCGGCGGACGGAGTCCCGGCGGACGTTCCACCGGCCCACCCTCCCGCCGGCCGGTGTGTTTCGTCGGCGGGGTCTCGCGTTGCCCGCCCCGGCGGCGCGAGATCCCGCCCTGTTCCCCGGGGCGGGTGCCGGGCCGGTGCGTTGTCTGCGTGGTGACAAGTCGCGGAGGGCGGCGTGCGCCCGCGATGTGTGTCACGGATGTCCGCTGGAGGTGATATGGGAATCGAAGTAGTGGTCGAAGGGCTGACCAAGTCCTTCGGTAAGCAGAACATCTGGCGGGACGTGTCACTCACTCTCCCGGCCGGAGAGGTCAGTGTGATGCTGGGTCCGTCGGGCACCGGAAAGACCGTTTTCCTGAAGTCGCTCATCGGGTTGCTCAAACCCGAGAAGGGCCGTGTCCTCATCGACGGGGTGGACATGGTGAACAGTCCCGAGAGGGATATCTACGAGACCCGGAAATTGTTCGGTCTCATGTTCCAGGACGGAGCCCTTTTCGGGTCCCTGTCCCTTTTCGACAACATCGCCTTCCGCTGCGTGAGCACACGCGCAAGAAGGAGTCGGAGATCCGCCGCATCGTCATGGAGCGGATCGAGGTCGTCGGACTGCTGGGCGCGGAGGGCAAGCTTCCGGGGGAGATCAGCGGAGGCATGCGCAAGCGGGCCGGGCTGGCCCGCGCGCTCGTGCTCGACCCGCAGATCATCCTGTGCGACGAACCGGACTCCGGGCTCGACCCGGTCCGTACCGCCTACCTCTCGCAACTGCTGATCGACCTGAACGCGCAGATCGACGCGACCATGCTGATCGTCACCCACAACCTCGACATCGCCGCCACCGTGCCGACAACATGGGGATGCTCTTCCGGCGCGAGCTCGTCACCTTCGGCCCGCGCGAGGTGCTGCTCACCAGCGACGAGCCGGTCGTCTCCCAGTTCCTGGCGGCCGGCGCGAGGGGCCCATCGGGATGTCCGAGGAGAAGGACGCGGCCACCCTCGCCGCCGAGGCGAACTCCGCGACGCCCGCCGCGCCCGGGTGATCGTGCCGCAGCTGGAACCGTCCCCCGGCCTTCCGCCGCGCCGCGCCGTCGCACGACGGCGCGAGCGTGTCATGCGCATGATTGACACCGTGCCGCCGGCCGCGCGCTCCGCCATCCGGGAGACCTACGCGCGGGACGCGGCGGCGGCCACCGTCACGGCGCCCGTCGCCGGGAGCGGCGCATGATCACCGGCGCGCTGCGCGAGACCGGCCGGCTCTTCGCGCTCGCCGCCGAGGTCAGCCGCGCCGTCTTCCGAAGACCCTTCCAGTTCCGCGAGTTCACCGAACAGTTCTGGTTCGTCGCGAGCGTGACGATCCTGCCCGCCGCCCTCGTCTCGATCCCCTTCGGCGCCGTCATCGCCCTCCAGGTCGGCTCTCTCACCCAGCAGCTGGGCGCCCAGTCCTTCACCGGAGGCGCCAGCGTCCTCGCCGTCGTCCAGCAGGCGAGCCCGCTCATCGTCGCCCTGCTGATCGCCGGCGCCGGCGGCTCGGCCATCTGCGCCGACCTCGGCTCCCGCACCATCCGCGAGGAACTCGACGCGATGGAGGTCATGGGCGTCTCCCCGGTGCAGCGGCTGGTCGTGCCCCGGGTCCTGGCCGCCATGGGCGTCGCGGTCCTGCTCAACGGCCTGGTCTCCGTCGTCGGCATCCTCGGCGGCTACTTCTTCAACGTCGTCATGCAGGGCGGCACCCCCGGCGCCTACCTGTCCAGCTTCTCCGCCCTCGCCCAGCTGCCCGACCTGTACGTCAGCGAACTCAAGGCGCTGATCTTCGGGTTCATCGCCGGCATCGTCGCCGCCTACCGGGGCCTCAACCCGCGCGGCGGGCCCAAGGGCGTCGGCGACGCCGTCAACCAGTCCGTCGTCATCACGTTCCTTCTGCTCTTCTTCGTCAACATGGTGATGACGGCCGTCTACCTCCAGATCGTCCCGCCGAAGGGAGGCTGAGGTCCGATGGCCTCCCCGCTCGCCCTGCTCGACCGCTCGGGCGACCACCTGCTGTTCTACGTACGGGCCCTGCTGTGGATCCCGCGGACGCTGCGCCGCTACCTCAAGGAGGTGCAGCGCCTGCTCGCCGAGGTGGCCTTCGGCTCCGGCGGCCTCGGCGTCATCGGCGGCACCATCGGCGTGATGATCGCGATGACGCTCTTCACCGGGACCGTCGTCGGACTCCAGGGCTACGCGGCGCTCGACCAGATCGGCACGGCCGCCTTCACCGGATTCGTCTCCGCGTACTTCAACACCCGCGAGATCGCCCCCCTGGTCGCCGGCCTCGCCCTCTCCGCGACCGTCGGCGGGCTTCACCGCCCAGCTCGGCGCCATGCGCATCAACGAGGAGGTCGACGCCCTGGAGGGCATGGGCATCCGCTCCATGCCGTACCTGGTCACCACCCGCATCATCGCGGGCGTCGTCGCCATCGTCCCGCTCTACGCGATCGGGCTGCTCTCCTCCTTCCTCGCCTCCCGCTACGTGACCGTCCTGTTCAACGGACAGTCCCGGGGGACCTACGACCACTACTTCAACCTCTTCCTCTCCCCGACGGACGTGCTGCTCTCCGTACTCAAGGTGCTGATTTTCAGCGTGATGGTGATCCTCGCCCACTGCTACTACGGATTCCGCGCCTCGGGCGGCCCCGCCGGTGTCGGCGTCGCCGTCGGACGGTCCGTGCGCAACGCCATCGTGCTGATCAGCGTCACGGACTTCTTCCTGTCGCTCGCCCTGTGGGGCGCGACCACGACCGTGAAGGTGGCGGGGTGAGATGAACGGACCCCGGGGATCCCGAGGACACACCCTGCGCCACCGGCTCGCCGGAGTGGTGTTCGTGCTGGTGCCCGCCCTGCTCATCTGGCTGGCCGTCGCCGTCTACGACAAGAAGTTCACCGCCTCCGACCCACTGGTGGTCGAGACCGGCAGCGTCGGCAACCAGATGCACCCGGGCGCCGAGGTCAAGCTGCGCGGCGTCGTCGTCGGCGAGGTCCGCGCCATCGACGCCACCGGCGACGGCGCCCGCCTCACCCTCGCCATGAAGCCCGGCACGCTGGACTCCGTCCCCTCCGACGTCCGCGCCCAGATGCTGCCCACCACCCTGTTCGGCGAACGGTTCGTGGCCCTCGTACCGCCCGAGAACCCCTCCTCCGAACCACTGGCCGCCGGAGCCGTCATCCCCCAGGACCGCTCCGCGAACGCCGTCGAACTCCAGCAGGTGCTCGACGACGTCCTGCCCATGCTCACCGCCGTCCAGCCACAGAAACTGTCCGCGACCCTGTCGGCCGTCTCGCAGGCCCTGGAAGGCCGCGGGGCCCGGCTCGGCGAGACGCTGAGCCTGCTGGACGAGCACCTGGCCGAGTTCAACCCGCACCTGCCCGCCCTCAACCGCGACCTCAGGGAACTCGTGAAGGTCAGCCACGTCTACGCGGACGCCGCGCCCGACATCGTCACGGCGCTCACCGACTTCACCACCACCAGCGGCACCCTCGCCGAGCAGGAGGCCCAACTCGCCTCCACCCTCGGCACCACGACCCGGACGGCCGAGGACACGACGGCCTTCCTGCGGAAGAACCGGGGCAACCTCATCCGCCTCACCGCCGCCGGCCGGCCGACCCTGGAACTGCTCGCCGAGTACTCCTCCTCCTTCCCGTGCACCCTGCGCACCCTCGCCGAGTTCGTCCCGGCCATGGACCGGGCGCTCGGCAAGGGCACCGACCGGCCCGGCGTCCACGTCGACGTCACCTCCGTCGCCGCGCGCGGCGCCTACCGCCCCGGCCGCGACACCCCGGTGTACGACTCCGGCGGCGGGCCGCGCTGCCCCTCCGTGCCCTACGTCGGCCAGCTGCCCCGGCCCACCGCGCGGTCCGCCTCCGCCGCGGCCGACGAGGACCTCGGACCCGCCAACTCCCCGGCGGAGAACGACCTCGTCAACGAACTGCTCGCCCCCGCCGCCGGCGCGGCCCCCGGCGACCTTCCCGACTGGAGCAGCCTCCTCGTCGGCCCCGTCTACCGCGGTACGGAGGTGACCCTCGGATGACCGGCGCCGACACCGCGCACACCCGGCGCCGGCCGCTGACCGGGCCGCTGCTCAAGTCCCTCGCCTTCGTGGTGGTCACCGCCCTCGCCACCACCCTGCTCGGGCTCGGCGTCGCCGGCTCCGGCGCGGGCGGCGGGGGCCGCACCTACAAGGCCCTCTTCACCGACGTCACCGGCCTGCGGGACGGGGACAGCGTGCGCATCTCGGGCGTGACGGTCGGCGAGGTGACCGACGTCCGCGTCGTGCAGCAACGCCTCGCGCAGGTCACGTTCACCGTCCGCGAGGACCGCCGGCTGCCCCGCTCCACCACCGCTGCGGTGAAGTACCTCAACATGGTGGGCCAGCGCTACGTGTCCCTCGGACGCGGCAGCGGCGACCTCGGCGGCACCCTGGAGGAGGGCGCCACCGTGCCGCTGGACCGCACGACGCCCGCACTCGACCTGACCCTCCTCTTCAACGGCTTCAAGCCGCTGTTCGAAGGGCTCTCCCCGAAGGACGTCAACGAGCTCGCCGGATCGATCGTGCAGGTCCTCCAGGGCGAGGGCGCCACCGTCGACAGCCTGATCCGCCGCATCGGCTCGCTCAGCACCACCGTCGCCGCCAAGGACAAGGTGATCGGCGCGGTCGTCGAGAACCTCACCACCGTGCTGGACACCCTCAACGACCGCGAGGACAGCTTCGACGACCTCGTCGTCACCCTGCGGGACCTCGTCTCCGGCTTCGACGAGGACCGCGAACCCCTCGGCCGGGCCGTCGTGGCCATGGGCGACCTGACCACCGTGACCGCCGACCTCCTCGACGACGGACGCGCCCCCCTGAAGCGGGACATCCGCGAACTGGGTCGGCTCTCGCGCAACCTCGGCGAACACACCCCGCAGATCGAGGAGTTCCTCGACCGGACCCCCGCCAAGATGACCGCCCTGGCCCGACTGTCCTCCTACGGATCGTGGTTCAACCTCTACCTCTGCGAGGCACGTGTGAGCGGAGTGACCACCTCGGACGGCTCCGAACCGCCGACCGGCATCGCGATCACCGAATCGAGGTGCCGCAGATGAGGCGCCCGCGTCCGAAGCCGGTCAGGGACCGCGACCCCGTCGCCGTCGGCATCGCCGGCCTGCTCGCCCTCACCCTGCTCGGCGGCCTCGCCTACGGCGCGGACCGGCTCCCGTTCACCGGCGGCACCGACTACAGCGCCGACTTCACCGAGGCGGCCGGCCTCGACGAGGGCGACGAGGTGCGCATCGCCGGCGTCAAGGTCGGCAAGGTCACCGGCGTCGCGCTGGACGGCCCCAAGGTGAAGGTGTCCTTCACGGTCGAGGACGCCTGGATCGGCGACCGCACCACCGCCGCCATCGCCGTCAAGACCGTGCTGGGCGACAAATACCTGGCGGTCGACCCGCTCGGATCCCGGCCGCAGGACCCCGGCAGCCGCATCCCCTCGTCCCGAACCACCTCCCCCTACGACGTCACCCAGGCATTCCAGGACCTCAGCGGCACCGTCGACGCCATCGACACCCGCCGGCTCGCGGAGAGCTTCGAGACCATCTCCGACACCTTCAAGGACTCACCGCCCCACGTGAGCAAGGCCGCCACCGGTCTGTCCGACCTGTCCCGCTCCGTCTCCGAGCGCGACGCGGAACTCTCCCGGCTCCTCAAGGGCAGCGCCCGCTTCAGCAAGACGCTGGAGAACAAGAAGTCCAGTTTCGAGACCCTCGTCGAGGACGGCGGCTCCCTGCTCGGCGAACTCAGGAAGCGGCGGGCCGCGATCAGCGCCCTGCTCAAGGGCAGCCGCGACCTCGGCACCGAACTCGGCGGCCTGGTGGAGGACAACGAGAAACAGCTCGGCCCCACCCTCAAGGCCCTCGGCCGGGTGACCGGCGTCCTGGAGAAGAACAACGACCAGCTCGGCAAGACACTCGCCCTGGTCGGTCCGTACTACCGCCTGGTCGGCAACACCCTGGGCAACGGCCGCTGGTTCGACAGCTACCTGTGCGGCGTCGTGCCCCGCGACTACCTGCCGGAGACGTCCCAGCCCGAGAGCGGATGCCTGCCGCCCAAGCAGCAGGCGGCGGCCGCGGGGAGCGGTGAGCGATGACCCGACGCAGAAAGATCCTCGGCGGACTGCTCGCCCTGGTGGTGCTGGCCGCCGGCGGACTGACCGCCGCCTCGGCCCTCGCCCCCGACGGCGTCCGCATCACCGCCTACTTCGACCGCGTCATCGGCGTCTACGCCGGATCCGACCTGCGCATCCTCGGCGTGCGGGTCGGCGAGGTGGAGTCGGTGCGGCCGCAGGGCACCACCGTGCGCGTGGACCTGCGCCTCGACGAAGGGGTCAAGGTCCCCGAGAACGCGCGGGCCGTCGTCGTCGCCCCCAGCGTCGTCGCCGACCGCTACGTGCAGCTCACCCCCGCCCACACGAGCGGCCCCGCCCTCGCCGACGGCGCCGTGCTGCCCGCCTCGCGCAACCGGATCCCCGTCGAGATCGACCAGATCTACGACTCGATCACCGACCTCGCGGACGCGCTCGGCCCGGACGGCGCCAACGCCGAGGGCGCCCTGTCCGGACTGCTGCGGACCGGCGCCGCCAACCTGGACGGCAACGGCGAGGCCATCGGCACCGGCGTCGAGGAGTTCGGCAAGGCGGCCAAGACCCTGGACGGCAGCAGCGGCGACCTGTTCCGCACGCTCCGCAGCCTCCAGACGTTCACCACCATGCTGAAGGACAAGGACACCGACGTGCGCACCGCGCAGGAACGCCTCGACGAGGTCGTCGGCTTCTTCGCCGACAACAAGGACGACCTCACCGGCGCGCTCGAGGAACTCGGCAAGGCCCTCGGCCAGGTGAAGACCTTCATCGAGGACCACCGGGGCGAACTGAAGGAGAACGTCGAGCGGCTCGTCCCGATCACCCGCACCCTCGTCGAGCAACGGGCCTCGCTGGCCGAGGCGCTGGACGTGGCGCCGCTGGCCGCGGACAACGTCGTGAACGCCTACAACCCCGACACCCGCACCCTCGACGGACGCGCGAACCTCAACGAGATCAGCATGGGAGGCCCCCTGCTGCCGCTGCCCGTCACCGGAGCCTCCGCCACGAGCGGCGGGCCCGCGGCCCCGGGGAAGGGGGAGAGATGAGGCGCGGCACACGGACCGGCGAACGGGCCGCCTCGGCGCTCGGACGCGGCGTCTTCACCACCGGCCGGGTGGCCGGCCTCACCGTCGGCGGACTGATCGCCCTCGGCCTCGGCTTCACCCTTGCCGTCGGCGGAATCGCCGCCCTGCCCCGCGGCTTCGGCGGTATCGAGGACCTCCCGCTGCCCGGCGGCGCCGACCTCGGTGACCGGCCCTACACCGTCACCGCGGAACTCGGCGACGTCCTCAGTCTCGTCCCGCACTCCGCGGTACGGGTCAACGACGTCGCCGTCGGCCGGGTCACCGGCATCGAACTCGGTGACGACTGGTCGGCCCGCGTCACCATGGAGATCAACGGCGACGTCACCCTGCCCGCCGACGCGACCGCGCGCCTCCAGCAGTCCAGCCTGCTGGGCGAGAAGTACATCCAGCTCGTCGCCCCGCGCGGGCGGAGCGAGGGCGGCCGGCTCACCGACGGCAGCGTCATCCCGCTCTCCCGCACCAGCCGCAACACCGAGGTGGAGGAGGTGTTCGGCGCGCTGTCCCTGCTGCTCAACGGCGGCGGCGTCAACCAGCTGAAGACCATCACCCGGGAACTCAACGCGGCGCTCGGCGGCCGGGAACCCGAGGTCCGCTCGATGCTCCGGCGGGTGAACACCCTGGTGACCGACCTCGACGACCACCGTGAGGACATCACCGACGCCCTCGACGCCGTCAACCGGCTCTCCTCGACCCTCGCCCACCGCAAGGACGACGTCGGGACGGTCCTCACCGGGCTCTCACCGGGACTCAAGACGCTGGAGCGGCAGCGCGGCTCCCTGCTGACCATGCTGCGCTCCCTCGACACGCTCTCCGGTGTCGCCGTGTCCACCATCGACGCGAGCAAGGACGACATGATCGCCGACCTCAAGGCCGTCGCGCCGACACTGAAGGAGCTCGCCGACGCCGGCGCGGACCTGCCCGACTCCCTCCAGGTGCTGGTGACCTACCCCTTCACCGACGAGGTGCTGAACGGGGTGAAGGGCGACTACCTCAACGCGTACCTGAGCATGGTCGCCGTGCCCGGGGCGCAGGTGATCCCGCCGATCGACGACCCGCGGCCCGTCCCGACGCCCTCCGCTCCCTCCTCGTCGAAGCGGTCGCGGGGCGCCTCACCGCTGCCCCTGCCCTCCGTGTCCGCGCCCGCGCCCACGCCCGGCGCGGACACCGCACCGTCGGACCCGGAGGCGGGTGACAGCAGGTGATCACCCTCGCCGTACGGCTGAAGAACCTCGCCTTCCTCCTGGTCGCCGTCCTCGCCCTCTCCTACCTCGGCATCCGCTACGCCGACCTCGGCCGGCACGTCGGCGTCGCCGACCACTACACGGTCGACGTGCGACTGCCGCGCACCGGCGGCCTGTTCACCCACGCGGACGTCACCTACCGAGGGGTCTCGGTGGGCCGTGTCGGGCCGATCGGGCTGACCGACGACGGCGTCGTCGCCGAGCTGCGGATCAAGAAGTCCGCCCCCCGCATCCCCGCCGACACCAAGGCCGTGGTCGCCGGGCTCTCCGCCGTCGGCGAGCAGTACGTCGACCTGCGGCCGGAGAGCGACGGCTCCCCCTACCTCACGGACGGCACCCGCATCGAGCAGGCCGACACCCAGGTGCCCGCCCCCGTCACCGACGTCCTCGCCAGCGTGGACGACCTGGTGCGGTCGGTTCCGCAGGACGATCTGCGCACGGTCGTCGACGAGTTGGGCAAGGCCTTCGAAGGGCACGGCGACGACCTCCAGGTGCTGCTCGACAGCGGCAGCGACTTCGTCCGGGCCGCCGACCGGGCCCTGCCGTCCACCACCCTGCTCATCCACGACGGCGAGACCGTCCTGCGTACCCAGGCCCAGGAGGGCGAGGCGATCCGCGGCTTCGCCACCGGGGCGGAGGAACTGGCCCGGGCCCTCAAGGGGTCCGACGCCGACCTGCGCCGCCTCCTCGCCGTCACCCCCGAGGCCGCCACCCAGGTCAGCGGCGTGCTGCGGGACCTCGACCCGAGCCTCGGCGTCGTGCTCGCCAACCTCCTCACCACCGCCGAGGTCGCCGTCACCCGGCAGCGGGGCATCGAGGAACTGCTCGTGACGTACCCGGCGGTCGTCTCCGCCGGCTCCACCGCCGTCGACGGAGGGAAGCTGAACCTCGGCATGGCCGTCACCTTCTTCGACCCCCTGCCCTGCACGGCCGGATACGGCGCCACGCGCTACCGCAACGGCCTGGACCTCGGCACCGCCCCGCCCCTGAACACCGGTGCGGCCTGCGCATCGGCGCCGTCGACGGGCAAGAACGTGCGCGGCGCGGCCAACGCCCCGAAGGGCGGCGCGGTGCCCGAACCGGCCCGCCCCGGCTCCCTGCCCTCCGGCAGCGGCGCGGCCCGCAGCGGCACCGCGGCGCCTCCCGGCGCGCTCGCCCTGCCCGGGCAGGGCGGCGAGGCACCGCGCGACCTGACGGGCGTTCTCCTTCCGGCCACCGGAGGCACCCGATGAGGAGAGCCCGGATTCTCGCCGGAGTGGGGCTCGCGCTGGCGGCCGGCTTCTGCGTCACCGGCGCGTGGACCTACGCCCAGGCACGCACGGACGACGGTCTCGCGTACGGCAGGGAACGGGACGAGGCGCTCACCGACGGGCGCCGGGCCCTCGCCGTGCTCACCACGATCGACGCCTCCACACGGCAGCGTGCGGAGCGGAGCGTCCGGGACTGGCGTGACGTGTCCACCGGTCCGCTGCGCGAGGAGCTCGGCGGCACCGGGGCCCGCGCGGGCGCGTCGGCGCGCGGCACGGTCACCGAGGCCGCCGTCACGGCGCTGGACACCCGTTCCGGCACGGCCAAGCTCATCGCCACCGTCCGCGTCGAGACCACGCCGGCCGGGACGAGGAAGCCGGCCGTCGACCGCAAGCGCCTGGAGGCGGTCCTGGCCCGCACGGGCGAGGACGTGTGGAAGGTGAAGGCGCTGAGCGCCGTCCCGGTCCAGGGGGAGAGGGAGGGAAGCGACCGATGACACGGACGTGGCTGCCCCGCCGGGCCGGCGCGCGCGAGCGCGGTACGGGACGGAACCCCGACGGGGAGGACCTCACGGCCGACCACGACGTGCCGGGGGACGCCTCCGCCGAGGACGGGTCCGGTGACGGCCTCGACGACCGCCCGGAGAACTCCGCCTCCCGCGGCGGCCGTTCGCGGGGCCCGCGGCTGCGGCGGGCCGTCGCGGCGGGGGTCGCGGCGACCCTGGTCCTCGGCGGCTGCGGCTTCCTCCACGCGGCCCATCAACTGAGGTCGGCCGAGTCCGCCCGTAACCGGGCGCTCACCGACACCGAGGCCACCACCCGGGTCGCCGGGGACGTCGGCAACGCCCTCGCCCGGGTCTTCTCCTACACGCCCGACGGGACCGCCGCCGCCGAGCGATCCGCGCGCACCGCCCTCGACGGGCGGGCCGCCCGCCAGTACGCGACCCTCTTCGACCGCGTCCGCCAGGACCTCACCGCGCAACGCGTCACCCTGAGCACCCGCGCCGTCCGCACCGGCGTGGTGGAACTCGACGGCGACCGGGCCCGCCTGCTGGTCTTCCTCGACCAGACCTCCCGCCGGGGCGAGGACGCGGCCACCACCGCGGCGGCCCAGCTCACGGTCACGGCACGGCTCGAGGACGACCGGTGGCGGATCGTCGACATCAAGGCCCGCTGACCATGCGCGGGAGACTGGAGCACCCCATGGAACGACCGGTCCGCCGCCTCGCCGCGAGCCGCTTCCGCACGCTGCACGCCGCCGCGCTCGCCCTCGCCCTCGTCGCCGGCGGTTTCGCCGCGTGGGCGGGCCAGGACTGGTACCGGGCGGCCCACGACGACCGGGCCGCCTACGCCGTGCAGCGGGACGAGGCGCTCGCCGCGGGGGAGCAGGCCGTGCAGAACCTCAACACGCTCGACCACCGGGACGTGAACCAGGGACTCGACCTCTGGGAGGCGTCGACGACCGGGGAACTGCACGAGCAACTCAGCAAGGGCCGGACCGGCTTCGCCGACCAGGTGAGGGAGGCGAGGACGGTCAGCACGGCCCGGGTGCTGTCCGGCGCCGTCACCGAACTCGACGACCGCGCCGGCCGTGCCCGGGTGCTGGTCGCCCTGCGCGTCACCGTCGAGGCGTCCGACGGGACCCGGACCGACAAGGACAGCCGCATGCTCGGCGAACTCACCCGCACCGACGGCCGGTGGAAGCTGAGCGCCCTCGGCCAGGCACCCGTGGGCGGCACACCGGCCGGCTGACCGGTTCCGTACCGCACCCGCCGGCCGCAGCGAGGAGGACAACCCACCATGTCGACGACCCGTCATCACATCAACCGTCAGCGGCGCCGTCAGGCCCGCGACGCCCGCCCCGCCGCGACCGCGACGGCCGTCCCCCGCCCCGAGGCCGCGGAGGACCGCACCGGCACGCGCCGCGGGCTTGTCCGCACCGCCGTGAAGGCGCCGCCCTCCCCGCGCGCGCCCGGACCGGCCACGGACGAAAGGAGCGGGACGGTCCGGTCCCGGCCGCGCCGGTCTCTCGGCCTGGTGGCGCTCTGCGCGCTGACGCTGCTCCTCGGCGCCTTCGCGGGCTGGGCCCACGCGGAGGCGACGTCGCTGCGTGCCGAGCCCGCGCGGAGCAACACCGCACTGACCGACCTCGCCCGCACCAGCGAGATCAAGGGGCAGGTGGCCGAGGCCGTCGACCGGCTGTTCTCCTACGACCACGCCGACCCCGGCGCGTTCGACAAGGCCGCGAAGGACCTTCTGACGGGGAAGGCCGTCACCCAGCACCGGGACCTGCTCGCCGACGTCCGGAAGCGGGCCGACGCGCAGAAGGCCGTGATCACGACGACGGTCACCGAAACCGCGGTCGAGCGGATCGACGGCGACCGGGCCCGGGTCCTCGTCTACGCCGACCAGAGCAGCGTCGCCACCGCCGGCGCCAAGGCGGGCGCGGGGCAGGACGCCGGGCGTGACGAGGGCGTGTACGCGGCGGCCATGCTCGCCGTGGACGTCGTGCACCGCGACGGACGGTGGCTCGTCTCCGCCCTCGACACCTTCGGCCGTGGCTAGGACCGCCACCGGCGGCACCCTCCCGGTCCTCACCGTGCCCCGCCCCCACCCACGGCCCCGCACCGGGCGCCCCCGCGGCACCGCCGCCACCCGCACCCGCCAGACACCCGCGCCACCGGAACCACCCAGGGCCGGTCGGGCCCCGGGCCACCGAACGGTCCGCATCCACAGGGACCCCGTACCCGCCGGCGCCCCGCGCCCGCGGGGAGCACGCACCTCGGACGGATCCGACAGGAGTGACGCCCATGTCCGTACGCCGATCCCGACGCCGGTACTCCGGCCGGGCGCGCAGGGGACTGCGCACGACCGTGCTCGCCGTCGCCGCCATGACGGCCCTGACCGCCTCCCAGGCGCCCGGTCTCGTCCGGGACGCCGCGAAGGCCCGGGCCGAACCGGCGGGCGACGGCGGAGCGCCGCCGGCCGTGGGCGACCCGTACGCCGTACTCGCTCCGCCGGGTGACGGTTCGTACCACACCGAACTGCCGCCGCTGCGCACCGCGAAGGCCACCACCACCGCCTCGCCCGTGCTCGGGCGGGAGGTCCGCGCCCAGTCGGGCATCCCGGCCACCGTGCTGCGCGCCTACCGTGCCGCCGAGACCTCGGTCGCCAGGACGGACCCCGGCTGCCGGCTGCCCTGGGAACTGCTGGCCGCCATCGGCAAGGTCGAGTCCGGCCAGGCGCGCGGCGGCGCGGTCGACGAGAACGGCACGACCCTCGGCCGGATCACCGGGCCGGCCCTCGACGGACGCGGTTTCGCGCTGATCCGGGACACGGACGGGGGCGCCCACGACGGCGACACGGTCTACGACCGGGCCGTGGGCCCGATGCAGTTCCTGCCGTCCACCTGGGCCCGCTGGGGCACGGACGGCAACGGTGACGGCCGCGCCGACCCGAACAACATCTTCGACGCGGCGCTGGCGGCCGGCCACTACCTGTGCGCGGGCGACCGGGACCTGGGCCGCCCCGCGGACCTGGACCGGGCGGTCCTGAGCTACAACCACTCCCGTTCCTACCTGAGCCTGGTCAGGTACTGGCTGGCGTTCTACCGCCACGGGGTCCACGCAGTGCCCGACGGCAAGGGCGTCGTGCCCCGCAGCCCCGGCGCGGGCGGAGGCACCCCGGCGACGAAACCGGTCGACGGCGGAAGCGGCGGCGGGGGCGTCGTCATAGGGCCGCAGCCCAGCCCTCCGGGCGGTACGGGACCGTCCCCGCGCCCGTCCCCGTCCTCGCCCGCCTCTCCGGACCCTTCGGTGCCCACGTCGCCGACTCCGGGTCCCAGCACCTCGCCCTCGGACACTCCGACGGAGCCCCCGACGAGTCAGGAGCCCACGGATCCTCCCGGCGAGTCCCCCACCGGGACCCCCGGACCCTCGCCGGACCCGACCACCCCGGACCCCTGCTCCCCGGAGTCTGCCCCACCCGACCCCAGCCCCGCTCCCCAGGATCCCGACGCGCCCTGCCCGACCCCGACGGCAACCTCGTCCGGGCGGTGACGAACCGCGGGCGGAGGCCGGCGGGCCGGTGACTCAGCCCGCCTGCCCCATACCCGCCGCCTCCGGCCAGCTCTGGGCCCCCGGCCAGCCCGTGGCCGGGGCCATGGACAGCCCGTCGGTCCCGCGGACCTGTGCGGCCGTCAGACCGCCGCGGGCGGGCACCCCGGGCGGCGTGGGCCCGCTGGGCGGCAGCGGCGCCTGCATCGGAGCCGGCGCCTGCATCGGGACGGGCGCGGGCGTGGGCGTGGGGGAGGCGACCGCGGGCATCGGGGCGGACAGGGGCGCGGGCGTGGGGAAGGCGGCCGCGGCGGGTGCCAGGGGCGGGGCGGCGGGCGCGGGCTGCCCGGCCGGCTCCGGGAACGGCACCGGCGGCGGAAGCTGCTGCGGCACGGGCTGCGGCACGGATTGGGGCACGGGCTGCGGCGCCGGTTGCGGTACGGGCTGCGGCCGGGGCGCTTCCCTAACGACCGGCCGGGCCTCCGGCTGGGGCAGCCCGGCCGCGGCCGGCACCGGCATCCCGCCGCCCGCGCCCACCGCCGGGGCGGACGCGGCGGCGGGGAGCGGCATGCCGGCACCGGCGGCCTGGGCGAGGCCGCGCGTCCCGGCCCCGTTGGTCTCGCTCACCAGGCGGTCCACCGCCGCCGTGCCCGAGCTGTAGCCGGTCCCTGTGGCCTGCTCGGGCACGGCGGCTCCCCTCCTGGACGTCCCGTAGAGCACCTGTTCCAGGCCGGACACCAGGCGACGCACGTCCACCTGGGGACGCACCACGAGACGCAGGAAGCGGCTGGACGAGCCGATCTTGTTGCCGCACTCGCGCACCAGGATCCGGTGCTCGGTGAGCAGCCGGTCGCGGACCACGGTGCCCTCGGCACCGACCGGCAGGCGCACGAAGAGGAAGTTGCCCTGGGAGGGATAGACCGTCAGGCCGGGCAGCGAGGAGAGCTGGCCGGACATGTCCATCCGGTCGCGGCGGACCTGGTGCAGGCTCTGCGCGTACTCGGCGCCGTGCTCCTTCAGCATGAACACCACGTACTCGGCGAAGGAGTTGAGGTTCCACTTGGGCAGCATGGAGCGCACCCGCCCGGCCAGCGCCGGGTTGGCCACCAGGTAGCCGAAGCGGATGCCGTGCAGGCCGAAGTTCTTGCCGAGGCTGCGCAGCACGATGACATTGGGGCGGAGCATCGCCTCATGCACCACGCTCGGCTCGTTCTCCGCGTCGGCGAACTCCAGGAACGACTCGTCGATCACCACCAGGTCCAGGTCGGCCATGGCGTCCATGAACTGCACGACCGCGTGCTTGTGGAGGAAGCCGCCGTCGGGGTTGTTCGGGTTGCAGACGACCGCGACCCGGGTGCCGCGCGCGCGGATGAACTCGGCGTACTGCGCGAGGTCCAGGGCGAAGCCGCTGGACTCCTGGAGCGGGAACATGTCGACCCGCTTGCCGGTCTCCATGGGCTGGTCGGTCCAGCGGCCGAAGGTCGGCACCGGCACGGCGAGCGACTCGCGCACCAGCAGGTGGTCGATCCAGGTGATGAGTTCCGTCGAGCCGTTGCCCATCGCCACGCACTGCGGGGGAAGCCGGAGCAGGCTGCACAGCTCGGCGGTGATGGTGTCGGCGCTGCTCGGGTAGTACGTGATGATGTCGCGCAGCCGGGCCGCCAGCTCCTCGAACATGGCGGGGGTCGGGAAGTACGGGTTGCAGGGAATGCAGAAGTCCACCGGGCCGGCCCCGTCGCTCTCCCTCGTCAGCGCCGCCATCGACGGGCTGTGCGCCGCGGTGCTGCGGAACAACGAGGTGACGTTGTCGGCCAAGGGAACCTCCGTGTGCGGCGGCCCGCCGGGGACGTGACGGGCCCGTCATGCCTGGGTGGCCCGCGCGGGGGAGCACGGGCCACCCAGACATACGGAACGGACCGAGGGGCCGTTCAGCACGTGTGAGGAAAATGTGAGGACGCCCTGTGAACGCGCTCACACCTCCCGGAGAGGGGCCAGGACCTGCTCAGACCCCTCGGACCCCTCAGACCCCGAAGGAGTGCACCGTCGTCGTCCGGTACGTCCGGCCCGGCCGCAGCACGGTCGAGGGGAACGAGGGACGGTTGGGCGAGTCCGGGAAGTGCTGGGTCTCCAGGCACAGCCCGTCGCCCTGCCGGTACACCCGGCCGCCGCTGCCGACCAGGGTGCCGTCGAGGAAGTTGCCGGAGTAGAACTGCAGGCCCGGTTCGTTCGTCGCGATGCGCAGGGTGCGGCCGGAGGACGGGTCACGCAGGGTCGCCACGTGCTCCGGCCGGGTGGTGATGCCCTTGTCCAGCACCCAGTTGTGGTCGAAACCCTGCCCGTACAGCAGCTGCTGGTGGGCGGTGCGGATGTCCCGTCCGACCGGCTTGGCCCGCCGGAAGTCGAACGGGGTGCCCGCGACCTTCGCCAGCTCGCCGGTGGGGATCAGCCCCGCGTCGATCGGCGTGTAGCGGGCGGCGGCCACGGACAGCTCGTGGTCCAGGACGCTGCCGCTGCCCTCGCCGGCCAGGTTCCAGTACACGTGGCTGGTGAGGTTGACGACCGTGGGCCGGTCGGTGACCGCCTCGTAGTCGACACGCCAGTCGCCGTCCCGGGTGAGGGTGTACGTCACCTTGGTGCGCAGGGTGCCCGGGTAGCCCATCTCGCCGTCGACGGAGGTGTAGTACAGGTACAGGCCGACGTCGGAGCCCCGGGTGAACGGCTCGACGTCCCACACCCGCTTGTCGAAGCCCTGCGCCCCGCCGTGCAGGCTGTTCTCGCCGTCGTTGACGGAGAGCTGGTACCGCTTGCCGTCGAGCGTGAAGGTGCCCTTGCCGATGCGGTTGCCGTAGCGGCCGATCAGCGCGCCGAAGTACGGGCTGGAGGCGACGTAGTCCTCCAGGGCGGCGAAGCCGAGGGAGACGTTGGCGCGCCGGCCGCGCCGGTCGGGGATCTCCAGCGACTGGACGATGCCGCCGTAGGAGAGGACCTTCAGCCGGGTTCCGCCGTTCTCCAGCGTCCAGCGGTCCACCCGGGTGCCGTCGGCGAGCCTGCCGAACGGTTCCCGGACCGGCTTGGCCCGTCCCCCGGACGAGGCGTACGCCGTGCCGCCGCCCAGGGCGGTGGTGGCGGCCACGCCTGCCGCGGCGGCTCCCGCGATGACCGTGCGTCTGTTCAGTTCCATCAGTGCGGCTCCCTGAAGGGAAGGGGCCCCGCCGTGCGGCGGGGCCCGGGCTGACTTACGAACCGACCTTGCGCTTGTTCCACACGTCGAAGCCGACCGCGGCCAGCAGGGCGAGGCCCTTGATGACCTGCTGCCAGTCGGTGCCGACGCTGAGGAGGTTCATGCCGTTGTTCAGCACGCCGAGGACGAGACCGCCGATGATGGCGCCGAGGACGGTGCCGACACCGCCGCTCATGGAGGCCCCGCCGATGAACGCCGAGGCGATCGCCTCGAGCTCGAAGTTGAGGCCCGCCTTCGGCGAGGCCGCGTTCAGCCGGGCGGCGACCACCAGACCGGCCAGGGCCGCGAGCATGCCCATGTTCAGGAAGACGTAGAAGGTGACCTTCTTGTCCTTCACGCCGGACAGCTTGGCCGCCGGCAGGTTGCCGCCGATGGCGTAGATGTGACGGCCGAACACGGCGTTGCGCATCACGTAGCTGTAGCCGACCACCAGCACGCCCAGGATCAGCAGCACGACCGGGGTGCCCTTGTAGCTGGCGAGCAGCAGGGTGACGGTGAGGATCGCGGCGGTGACCGCGACCAGCTTCAGCAGGAACAGGTTCCTCGGCAGCACGTCCAGCGAGAACGACTGCTGCCGCCTGCGGTCCCGGACCTCCTGGAGGACCACGGCCGCGATCAGCACCAGGCCGAGCAGCAGCGTGAGGTTGTGGTAGTTGGTCTCCGGGCCGACCTCCGGCAGGAAACCCATGCCGATCTTCTGCTCGCCCTCGGGGAACGGGCCGAGGGTCTGGCCCTCCAGGTAGATCTCCGTCAGACCGCGGAAGATCAGCATGCCCGCGAGGGTGACGATGAACGACGGTATGCCGCCGTACGCGATGAGGAACCCCTGCACGGCCCCGGAGACCGCGCCGATGACCAGGCACAGCGCCACGGCCAAGGGCCATGGCATGTCGTTCTTGACCATGAGTACGGCGGCCAGGGCGCCGACGAACGCGGTCAGCGATCCCACCGACAGGTCGATGTGGCCGGCGATGATGACCAGCATCATGCCGATCGCCAGGATCAGGATGTGGCTGTTCTGCAGCACCAGGTTGGAGACGTTGCGGGGCAGCAGCAGGTCGCCGTCGGTCCACACCGCGAACAGCGTCACGATCAGGCCGAGGGCGATCAGCATGCCGTACTGCCGCATGTTGCGGCGCATGCCGTCCAGGACCAGTCCCCACAGTCCGCCGCCCGGGGCCCCGCCGCCCTTGCCGGACGGCGCCGGGGCCGGCGTCTTGGCGGTCACATCCGTGCTCATCGCGTTACCTCTTTGTCCTTCGTCATCTGGCGCATCAGCGATTCCTGCGAGGCCTCGGACCGTGAGAACTCCCCGGTCAGCCGTCCGGCGGCCATGGTGTAGATGCGGTCGCACATGCCGAGCAGTTCCGGCAGCTCGGAGGAGATGAAGACGACCGCCTTGCCCTCGGCGGCCAGCCGGTCGATGACCGTGTAGATCTCGTACTTGGCGCCCACGTCGATGCCGCGGGTGGGCTCGTCCAGGATCAGCACGTCGGGGCCCGTGAAGATCCACTTGCTGAGGACGACCTTCTGCTGGTTGCCGCCCGACAGCTTGTTCACCGGCTCGAACACGGTCGGCGCCTTGATGTTCATGGACGTGCGGAAGGACTCGGCGACCTTCCGCTCCTCGTGCTCGTCGACCACACCGGCCCTCGACACCTTGCCGAGCGCGCTCAGCGAGATGTTCCGGTTGATGGTGTCGATGAGGTTGAGCCCGAAGTGCTTGCGGTCCTCGGTGACATAGGCGATGCCGTGCCCGACCGCCTCGGGGACGTTCCGGGTGCGGATCTCCTCGCCGTCCTTGACCACCGTGCCGCCGGCGTACCGGCCGTAGCTGCGTCCGAAGACGCTCATCGCCAGTTCCGTGCGGCCCGCGCCCATCAGCCCGGCGATGCCGACGATCTCCCCGCGCCGCACGTGCAGCGACACGTCGTCGACCACCTTGCGGTGCTGGTCGATGGGGTGGTGCACGGTCCAGTTGCGGATCTCCAGGGCGGGCGCCGTGCCCTCCTCCGGCTGGTGCGGGGTGCGTTCCGGGAAGCGGTTCTCCAGGTCCCGGCCGACCATGCCGCTGATGATCCGGTCCTCGGTGGTCTCCGGGGCCTTCACGTCGAGCGTCTCGATGGTCCGCCCGTCGCGCAGGATGGTCACCGAGTCGGCGACCCGGCGGATCTCGTTGAGCTTGTGCGAGATGATGATCGAGGTGATGCCCTGCTTCTTCAGCTCCAGGATCAGGTCCAGGAGCTTGCCGCTGTCCTCGTCGTTCAGCGCCGCCGTCGGCTCGTCGAGGATCAGCAGCCGCACCTTCTTCGACAGCGCCTTGGCGATCTCCACGAGCTGCTGCTTGCCGACGCCGATGTCGGCGACCCGGGTTTCCGGGTGGTCGTCGAGCCCCACCCGGCGCAGCACCTCGGTGGCGTGCCGGAGCGTCTCGTTCCAGTCGATGAACCCGCGGGGGGCGTGTTCGTTGCCGAGGAAGATGTTCTCCGCGAGGGAGAGGAACGGCACCAGCGCCAGTTCCTGGTGGATGATGACGATGCCGCGCTGCTCGCTCGCCCGGATGTCCTTGAAGCGGCAGACCTCTCCGTCGAAAAGGATCTCCCCCTCGTAACTGCCGTGCGGATGCAGGCCCGAGAGCACCTTCATCAGGGTGGACTTGCCGGCGCCGTTCTCCCCGCAGACGGCGTGGACCTCGCCCTGCCGGACGGTCAGGTTGACGTCCGACAGCGCTTTGACGCCGGGAAAGGTCTTGACGATCGAGCGCATTTCCAGGACGGGTCCCGCCATGGTCGTGCCTTCCAATCCTTAGGGGGCGGCGGTTACTTGAGGTCGCTTTCCTTGTAGTAGCCGGAGTCGACGAGGGCCTTCTTGTAGTTGTCCTTGTTCACGGCGACCGGCTCCAGCAGGTAGGCCGGCACCACCTTCGAGCCGTTGTCGTACGTCTTGGTGTCGTTGACCTCGGGCTTCTTGTCGTTGAGCAGGGCGTCCACCATGTCGGACGCCACCTTCGCGAGCTGGCGGAGGTCCTTGTAGACGGTCATCGACTGGTCGCCGGCGATGATCGACTTCACCGAGGCGACCTCGGCGTCCTGGCCGGTGATGACCGGCAGCGGCTTGCTCGCGGTGCCGTAGCCGTCCGACTTCAGCGCCGACAGGATGCCGATGGAGATGCCGTCGTACGGCGAGAGCACCGCGTCGACCTTGGCGCTCTTGTACGACTTGGTGAGGATGTCGTCCATGCGCCGCTGGGCGGTGGCACCGTCCCAGCGCAGCGTGGTGACCTGGGTCAGCTCCGTCTGGCCGGACCGGACGACGAGCTGCTTCTTGTCGATGTACGGCTGCAGGACGTTCATCGCGCCCTGGAAGAAGTAGCGGGTGTTGTTGTCGTCGTTGGAGCCGGCGAACAGCTCGATGTTGAACGGCCCCTTCTTGCTGCCGTCCGCCAGGCCGAGCTGCTGGGCGATGTAGGTGCCCTGCAGCTCGCCGACCTTCTCGTTGTCGAAGGAGGCGTAGTAGTCGACGTTCTCGGTGCCGAGGATCAGGCGGTCGTAGGAGATGACCGGGATGTCGGCGTCGGCGGCCTGCTGGAGGACGTTGTTCAGCGACTTGTTGTCGATGGCCGCCACGATCAGGGCGTCCACGCCCTGCGTGATCATGTTCTCGATCTGGGAGACCTGCTGGTCCGGCTCGTCCTCGCCGAACACCAGCTTGGTCTTGTAGCCCTTGTCCTCCAGGTTCTTGACGACGTTGTTGCCGTCGGCGATCCACCGCTCGGAGGACTTGGTCGGCATCGCGATGCCGATGGTCGCTCCCTCGGAGCTCCCCTTCTTGTCCTCACTGCCGCCGTCGCTGTTCTGGCCGCAGGCGGTCAGGGCGAGGGCGAGGGAGACGGCGGTGGCCGTCGCGGCGAATGCGGCTCTGCGGTTGCGCATGATGATCATCCTTGATCGTCGGGCGAGTTGAGCGGATCGGGCGACTCGGTGGAGTCGGTGGTGCCGTGTGCGAGGCGGTGCCGGTGCGTGCGCCTGAGGGGCTTCGCCCCCTGGGCCGAGAACGGGTGTGTGGGATTGTGCGCGGCTGTGTCCACTTGTGTGAAGCCGCGTTTCCGGAACGTTATGACGGGATGTCGAACCTGCGCAGGTCGCCCGGCAGCCGCGAACCGAGCGGCGCCATGTCGCCGTCGGCGCCGTGCCGGGCCAGCAGGTCCAGCGCCAGCCGGCCGCGCCGCACCCGCTCCTTCGCCGTCGCCAGGGCGACCTCCCGCAGGTGGTGGCCGTACGGGTAGATGCCGGGCGCCTTGGCGAGCCCGAACTTCAGGTACACCGGGGCGCCACGCCGGATCAGCTCCGCCACCTCGTACATCCGCACATAACCGCCCAGGTCGTCCGGCGCCTCGATGTACATGTCCATCGGGGCCGCCGACACCCGCCGGATCTCGGTGAGATGGGCGAGCGTCAGGTCGCTGGGCACGTTGACCGAGTCGGCGCCGAGCTGCTCGTGCACCGCGAACGAGGTGGGGTTGACCGGCCCGACGAGCGCCGACACCTTCAGCGTGGTGTCCGCCGGGAGGATGCCCGCCGCCCGCGCCCGGTGCAGCGTCCACAGCACGCCCTCGTCGGCCACCAGCAGGCACTTCACGCCCAGTTCGGTCGCGCGCACCGCGTCCTCCACGCAGCCGGCCACCGCGTCGTGACCCCGGGCGCGCAGTCCGGCGCCGTGCGAGTCGGTGCGGATCGAGCCGCCGATGTCCCAGGTGCCGCGCGGGCCGGTGAACAGGCAGAGCTCGATGTCCCGTTCGGCGGTCGCCTCGACCATCTCGGTGATCTCGGCGTCGGTCAGCATCCACACGCCGCTGCCCTGGCTGATCCGGTGCACCGGCACGTCGAGGCGCGAGGACTCCTTGAGGACCACCGCCAGCGCCTCGGGTCCCTCGCAGGAGGGGACCTCGGTGCGCCAGCGGCCGCCGCCGGGGAAGGAGTGCGGCGAGGCGTCGGCGGGGTCGAGGGCGGGCGCGCCCAGGCCGAGCGCGGCGAGCGCCTGCTCACCGGGCCTGCGGGGCGCCGTGACGGAAACGTCGGTCACAGGGTGTCCTTCGTGTTCGATGTACCGGACGTGGTTCGCGACCCGGGATACGGGCCGGCCGGGCCCGGTGCGGTACGGGAGACGGGGGCGGGACAGGGAGCCGGCGCGGCTGGTGACGCGGGCGGAGCGCGCCGGTACGAGGGCCGTCGGCTCGTCCTCGTACCGGCGCGGATCAGGGACGGAGCAGGACCTTGCCCACCTTCGGGTCGCCGGACCCCACCAGCTCGATGGCGGCGGGGAACTCGGCGAGCGGCAGCTCGTGGGTGACCAGGGGCAGCGGGTCGAGCAGTCCGGCCGCGAACATCCGCACCGTGTGCGCCCAGGCGTCCGGCGGCGCGCCGAAGACGGTGTGCACCTCCAGCTGCCGCACCACCAGGTCCGTCGGGTCGAGCCCGTCGGCGCCCGGCGCCGGGATGCCGGTGAGCACCAGCCGCCCGCCGCGCCGCAGCAGACCCGCCGCGGTACGGGCCGCGTCGGCCGACCCGGCCGTCTCGATCACCACGTCGAAGCCGTCCGGGAGCGGCTGGTCCTTGGTGCGGAACGCGGTGGCTCCGAACTGCCGGGACAGCGCCTCCCGGTCGTCCCGGGTGCCGACCACCAGCAGCTCGGCGGGCGAGGCGGCGCGCAGGAACTGCACGGCGCACATGCCCAGCGTGCCGGTGCCCACCACCGCCACCCGCTCACCGGGCACGGCACGCGCCTTCAGCGCGGCGGCGGCGATGCAGGCGGCGGGCTCCAGCAGCGCCGCGGCGGACAGGTCGGCGTCGTCCGGCAGGACGTGCAGCAGCCGGGCGGGCAGGGTGAGCGTGGGAGCCATGGCGCCCGGCCGGGTGAAGCCGGTCTCCTCGTAGCCCGCGGTGCACAGGGTGGTCTCACCGGCGTGACAGCGGTCGCACACCTGGCAGTTGCGGAACCCCTCGCCGACCACCTTGCGGCCGGTCACCTTGCGGCCGGTCAGCTCCCCGGGCACGCCCGCGCCCACTCGCCACACCGTCCCGGACCACTCGTGGCCGGGGGTCAGCGGGTACCGCACGTACCCCTCGGGCCGGTTGCCCTGGTAGACCTCGCGGTCGCTGCCGCAGATCCCGGCCGCGTGCACCCGGACCAGCGCCTCGCCGGGACCGGGCTCGCGCGGCTCGTGCGGGACCAGGCGGTGCGTGCCGGGCGCCTCGACGACGACGGCGGCACCCCCGGCGGGGGCGTCCGGGGCGCTCACTTCGTCCCCTTGGGTTTGCGCTGCTCCCAGCCCTCGGCCCACAGGTCGAACCGGGCCTGCTGCTGCGGGAACTCGGCCGCCGCGTCGACGTCCAGTTCCACCCCGAGGCCGGGCGCGTCGGAGAGGTGGAAGCAGCCGTCCTCCGGGTCGACCACGGGCGCGCCCTTGACCACCTTCTTGATCTCCGCGTCGGCGAAGTCGTTGAAGTGCTCCAGGATCTTGAAGTTCGGGGAGGTGAAGCCGACCTGGAGGGACGCGGCGGTGAGCACCGGGCCGCCGACGTTGTGCGGGGCGACCAGCATGTAGTGCGTCTCGGCGGTCGCCGCGAGCTTGCGGGTCTCCCAGATGCCGCCGATGTGGCCGACGTCCGGCTGCAGGATGTCGACCGCCTGGCTCTCGAACAGCTCACGGAACTCGATGCGGTCGTGGATGCGTTCACCGGTGGCGACCGGCATGTCGACCTTCGCGGCGACCTTCTCCAGCGCCTTGAGGTTCTCCGGCGGAACCGGCTCCTCCAGCCACGCGGGCTTGAACGGCGCCAGTTCGTGCGCGAGCCGGACGGCGGTGGCGGGGGAGAAACGGCCGTGCATCTCCAGCATCAGCTCGGCCTCGGGGCCGATCGCGTCCCGCACGGCCTCGATCAGGGAGACGGCGTACAGGGTCTCCTTGTGATCGAGTTCGAAATGGCCCGTGCCGAACGGGTCGATCTTCAGCGCCCGGTAGCCGCGCTCCATCACCGTCCGCGCCGCCTTGTGGTACGCCTCCGGGGTGCGCTCGGTGGTGTACCAGCCGTTGGCGTACGCCTTGACCTTGTCGGTGACCTTGCCGCCGAGCAGCTGCCAGACGGGGACGCCGAGCGCCTTGCCCTTGATGTCCCAGCAGGCCATCTCGACGACCGCGATCCCGGACATCACGATCTCGCCCGCGCGGCCGTAGTCGCCGTACTTCATGCGGCGGACCAGGTCCTCGACGGCGAACGGGTCCGAGCCGAGGACGTGATTGACCTCGGCCTCCCTCAAGTAGCCCAGGAGCGCGTCGGTGTGGCCGAGCATCCTGGTCTCGCCGACTCCGGTGATTCCCTCGTCGGTGTGCACCTGGACGTACGTCAGGTTGCGCCACGGCGTCCCGACCACGTGTGTGCTGATTCCGGTGATGCGCACGGCAGTTGCCCCTCGCTGCGGTGGTGGACTGTCATCGGCGTGTGCGGTTTCTACACGTTCGATATTTCGTCACACGTTCGAAATGCTGGCGAGACACTAAGGACGGTGTGGTGGGGGTGTCAATGGGTCGCGCACATAACGGTTTCGGCAGTTTCGAAACCATTGCGTAAGGGTCCGCACCAAACCTTCACAGGAAGGCCTAGGAACCGAACCGGACCGGAACCTAACCTTCCCGCGTCATGGACTTTTGTCAGCCGTGCCGACGGCACCTCAACGGCGCTTTGGCCTGCCCCGGTTGCGGCACGCCCGTCGAGACGCTGCGCGCCCAGCAGGGGCAGGGCGCGCCGGCGGGGCCCGCGGGCGACACCCCCGGCGCGCCCGCGTCCGCACGGGGCGGCGGATACGGCGCCGGTGGCGCGCACCCCCGCGAGGGCGGCGCCCACGGCGCCCACGCCGACAACGATGCCTACGCCGACAACGATGCCCACTCGGGCGACGACGCCCACGGCGAGGACCGCCCGGACGACGCGCGCGACGGCCGTGAGGACGTGGGGGCCGATGCGGCGCCGTCGGGGCGGCGCGCCGCCCGGCGCCGGGGGCGGGAGCCGGAGGACGAGGACCGGCACGCCGGTCAGAGCCGCCGGGACCGCAAGGCGGCGGCCCACCGCAGACGGCGCAACCGCACCCTGATGGTCGTCGCGGGCTTCGTCCTCGCGGCCGGCGGACTGAGCCTGGCGGAACTGGGGCTGGACGCGCCCGGCTCGGGGGACCGCCAGGCGGTCGCCGGTGAGGAGTCGGTCGACGGGGGCGCGGAGGAGGTCGAGGCGAGCGCGTCGGAGAGCGGCGGTGCCGCGGAGGCGGGGACACCGGGGACGTCCCCCAGCCCCGGGGCGTCGGGGTCGGCCTCGGCGTCGGCGTCCTCGCCCGAGGACGAGGAGTCGGAAGGGGCGGACGAGGAGTCGGCGGAGGCGACCGAGTCGTCGGCGTCCGCGGACGCGCCCACGACCGACCCGGCCGCACCCCCCACCGGGGAGGACCCGCCGGAGACGGAGGCCCCCGACCCCGGCCCCGACCCGACCACCGAGGAGCCGGAGCCGGAACCCGAACCGTCGAAGACCTGCAAGAAGTTCCTCTGGTGGTGCACCTGATCCGGGCGCGGCCCGCACCACTGACCTGAGCGGCCCCGACCCGCCCGCAACACCTCACGCCCGGCCCACACCCGATCCCGGTGCCCTGAACGGCTCCGCCCGGGACCGCGGCGCCCCCCGAACGCCACACGAGCGCCCGGCTCACCCTCCCTGGGCGCACCACAGCCACCACGCGCCACCCCCGAACGCAACGGCCCCCGCCCGCGGGCGCAGCGGCCTCCGCTCGCCGCTCGCGGGCGCAACGGCCCCCGCGCGCCGCCTCCGGGCGCAGGGCTCCGCCCGCTGTCTCCGGGCGTACGGCGTCCCCCGGCTCGTCGCCCCGGGTACAGCGGCCTCCGCTCGTCGCCCCCCGGGTACAGCGTTCCCTCGCTCGCCGCCTCCGGGTGCGACGGCCCCCGCTCGCGGCCTCCGGGCACAGCGGCCTCCGCCCGCTGTCTCCGGGCGTACTGCATCCCCCGGCTCGTCGTTCCCAGGCACGGCGGCATCCGGGAGCCGGCTCCGAGCGCAGCGGCCGACGCTCGCCGCCCCCGGGCGTACTGCGTCCCCCGGCTCGCCGCCTCCGGGTGCGACGGCCCCCGCTCGCCGCCTCCGGGCGCAGCGGCTCCGCCCGCTGTCTCCGGGCGTACTGCGTCCCCGGCCCGCCGCTCCCGGGCACAGCGCTCTCCGCCCGCCCCCTCCGGATGTGGAGCCGCCGGCCCCGCTCGCCGCCCCCCGAGCGCGAAGCGGCCGGCGCCCCCCACCCGAGCAGGGCTAGTCGTTCTCCAGGGCCAGCATGTGCCGCAGGGCGTCGCGCAGGGCGACCCGCTCCTGGTCCGGCAGGCCCGCGAGCGGCTCGCGGGCGAACCGCAGGGACTCCTGGAGGCCCCGCACCACCCGCCGCCCTTCGGCCGTCGCCGCCGCCAGCTTCACGCGCCGGTCAGCCGGGTCCGGCCGCCGCTCCACCAGTCCGCGTGCCTCCAGCCGGTCCACGATGCCGGTGACGTTCGACGGCTCGCACTTCAGCCGCTGCGCGAGCCTCCGCATCGGCAGCGGCTCCAGGCTGAGCAGGCTCAGCAGCCGCGCCTGCGCGCCGGTCAGCGCGTGTCCGGCGGCCGCCTCCTCGTACTCCTCGTGGTAGCGCGCCACGACCGCGCCGATCAGCTCGACGACCTCCAGGGTGAGAGCGTCGGGGCGGCGGGGCGCGGTGCGGGGTGTGGCCATGGTCTCCAGGGTACCCACTTGCTTGACAGTCTGAAATGTTCAGCCGCATGGTTGTTTCACGTACTGAAGTATTCGAGGAAAGGTCCTCTTCATGTCCGACACCCCCACGCCCCCCGCGACCGCACGTGAATGGCAGCTGGCGAGCCGGCCGGTCGGCTGGCCCGAGCCGGAGGACTTCGCGTTCGTCGAGGCGGAGGTGCGCGCCCCGGGCGAGGGTCAGGTGCTGGTGCGCAACGAGTACCTCTCCGTCGACCCGTACATGCGCGGCCGGATGAGCGCCGCCAAGTCCTACGTCGCCCCCTACGAGCTGGGCAAGGCCATGCAGGGCGGGGCCGTCGGCGAGGTCGTCGCGTCGAACGCCGAGGGGATGTCCGTCGGTGACCACGTCCTGCACTTCCACGGCTGGCGCGAGTACGCCGTCGTCGACGCCAGGACCGCCGTCAAGGTGGACCCGGAGGCGGCCCCGCTGTCGGCGTACCTGGGCGTGCTGGGCATGACCGGCCTCACCGCCTACGCGGGCCTGCTGCGCACCGCCTCCTTCAAGGAGGGCGACTCCGTCTTCGTGTCCGGTGCCGCGGGCGCCGTCGGCAGCCAGGTCGGCCAGATCGCCAAGCTGAAGGGCGCCTCCCGGGTGATCGGCTCGGCCGGCTCCGACGAGAAGGTCAAGCTCCTCACCGAGGAGTACGGCTTCGACGCCGCGTTCAACTACAAGGACGGCCCCGTGAGCGAGCAGCTGCGTGCCGCCGCCCCCGACGGCGTCGACGTGTACTTCGACAACGTGGGCGGGGACCACCTGGAGGCGGCCATCGGCTCCCTCAACCGGGACGGCCGCATCGCCGTCTGCGGCGCGATCTCCGTCTACAACAACACCGAGGCCGCGCCCGGCCCGAAGAACCTCGCCCGGCTCATCCAGACCCGCGGCCGCATCGAGGGCTTCCTGGTCGGCGACCACTACGACCTGCAGCCGCAGTTCGTCCAGGAGGTCGGCGCCTGGATCCGCTCGGGCGAGCTGAAGTACCGCGAGACGGTCGTCGAGGGCATCGAGAACAACCTGGAGGCCTTCCTCGGCGTCCTGCGCGGCGACAACACCGGAAAGATGATCGTCAAGCTCTGACGAGGGGCTCCCCGGAGCCACGGGACCGCACCCGGCCGCACGATCCGTGCCGCCGGGCGCGGTCCTTCTCGTACGGGCGGTCCCTACGCGCCCCGCCGCCCGGCGCCCCCCGTGCCCTCGCCCTCCGCGCCGTCACCGGTGTCCCGCTGGTGGCCGCGGCGGGCGTCACGGTCGAAGATGCCGAGGATCTCGCACGGGCCGCCCTCCGCCCCGATCGCGTGCGGGGTCATGGTGGGGAACTCGGCCGCCTGGTTGGTCCCGACGCGGTACCGGCGGTGCCCGAGCATCAGGACCGCGGTGCCGGAGAGCACCACCAGCCACTCCCGGCCGGGGTGGGCGCGCATCCGGGCGGGGTTGTCGGGCGGGGGAGCGGTCAGCCGCTGACGCACCACGCTCATCCCGGGGTCGCCCTTCACGGGCCAGCGCATCAGGCCGTGAGTGCCGTCGATCATCGGGCTGACGACCACGTCGTCGTCGGCGTTCTCCACCAGCTGGTCCAGGGTGGTGTCCAGGGCCCGGGCGAGGACGACGAGCTGGTCCAGGGCGAGCCGGCGCTGCCCGTTCTCGATCCGGCTCAGCGAGGACTGACTGAGGTTCGCCCGGGTCGCGAGCTCATCCAGGGACCACCCCTGCGCGACCCGCAGCGCACGGATCCTTTTGCGTACGAGGCCGTCCAGCCCGTCATCTTCTTGCGTCATGAGCAACATCGTATGCCTACACCGCAACACGGGCCTAGCGTCGCGGGCAGAGCGAGGCGGTGGTCCGCACGGCCGCCGCCCCGCGCCGTCCCCCGTCGGCGGCCGGACCTGTCCCGGCGCCGACCCCGCACGCCCTTTTCCGGAGGAGACCATGAGCAGTGACCAGCCCGTCCGGGCGGCGGAGGCTCCACCGAGCGGCACCGGCACACCGGACGCGCGACAGCTGCGCGCGGTGCTGACCGCCGTGTCGGTCGCGCTGATGGCCGTCGTCGCGTCGGTGTCCGGCCTGAACGTCGCCCAGACCCACATGGCCGTCGAGTGGGGCGCCTCCCAGACGACCGTGCTGTGGATCCTCAACGTCTACACCCTCGCCCTGGCCGCCCTGCTGCTGCCGCTCGGCGCGGCCGGCGACCGCTTGGGCCGCAAACGCGTACTGATCGCGGGGCTGGTCCTGTTCGGCGCGGCCGGTGCGGTGGCCGCGTTCGCGCCGTCGCCCGCCGTGATGATCGGCGCCCGGGTGGCCGCGGGCACCGGAGCCGCGATGATCATGCCGATCACCCTGGCCGTGATCACCTCCACGTTCCCGGAGAAGGAACGCGGCAGGGCGATCGGGGTGTGGACCGGGGTCGCCGGTGGCGGCGGCATCCTCGGCATGTTCCTCTCCGCGCTCCTCGTGGACGTCGCGGACTGGCGGTGGCTGTTCGCGCTGCCCGTCGCACTGGCGGCCGTGGCGCTGGTGGCGACCGTGAGGTCGGTGCCCGACTCCCGCGAGCGGCCCGCCTCCTCCTTCGACACGGCAGGCGCGCTGCTGTCCACCGTCGCCGTCGTCGGCCTGATCTTCGTCCTCCAGGAGGGCCCCGAGCGCGGCTGGACCGCCCCCGCGACGCTCACCGGCCTCGTGGCCGGACTGGCCGCGGCCGTCGCCTTCGTGGCCTGGGAGCTGCGCCGCCGTGACGCGTCGCTGCTGGACGTGCGCCTCTTCCGCGAGCGTGGCCTGGCCGGCGGCTCCCTCACGCTGCTCGTCGTGTTCGGGGTCCAGGCCGGTGTCGCCGTCGTCCTCTTCCCGTTCTTCCAGGCGGTGCTGGGCTGGTCGGGCCTGCTGTCCACGGCGGCGATGATGCCCATGGCCGTCACCATGATGGCGACGTCCGGACTGGCCCCGAGAGCGGCCGCCGCGATCGGCGCCCGCGCCACCATGACGGCGGGCATCGCCCTGTCCGCCCTCGGCCTCGCGCTGATGGCCCTGTTCGTCTCCGTCGACGGCGGCTACCTGTCGGTGCTGCCCGGCACGCTCGCCATGGGCGCGGGCATGGGCCTGTCGATGACGCCCTCCACCGAGGCGATCACCGCCTCCCTGCCCCGCGACCGGCAGGGCGTCGCCTCGGCCCTCAACGACATCACCCGGGAGTTCGGCACGGCGCTGGGCGTCGCGCTGCTCGGCGCGCTCGTGGCCGGCGGCTACCGCGCCGCCGTCGACGACCGGCTCGACGGCGTCCCCCGGGAGGCCGCGGACACCGCGCGGGAGGGGATCGCCAACGCCGTCGAGGTGGCCCCGAGCACCGGCGGCCACGCCCACGACCTGGTGCGCGTCGCGCAGGAGTCCTTCGTGGAGGGCTGGCAGCGGGCCATGTGGGCGGGCGTCGCCGTCATGGCCGTCCTGCTGGCCCACATCGCCCTGCGCGGGCCGGAGGGCGCGCACCGGGCCGCCACGGACGCGGAGGGGGCCGCCGAGGCCGCCGTCACCCGGTGACGAAGGGGGCCGGGCCGCCCGTGACGCCCGCCCGGCCGGCGTCGTTGCGTACGGCGTGGGCCGCATCCTTGGACGTGGGGTGCGGCCCTCACCCGTCACCCGTCCGGACGCCCGCTACAGTCCTCCCATGCGTGATCTAGGGGCAGGGTTCCGGTACTTGCTGAGGGGCCAGAAGTGGGTCGGCCGGCACGGCAGACAGTACGGCTTCGGGCTGCTGCCCGGACTGATCACCCTGGTGCTGTACGCGGCCGCCCTGGTCGCGCTCGCCCTGTGGGGCGCGGATCTGGTCGGCTGGGCGACGCCGTTCGCCGACGACTGGGCCGACCCCTGGGCGGGCCTGTTCCGCGGCTTCCTCACCGCCGTGCTGTTCGCGCTCGGCCTGCTGCTGAGCGTGCTCACCTTCACCGCCGTGACCCTGCTCGTCGGGCAGCCGTTCTACGAGAGCCTCTCCGAGAAGGTCGACCGGGACGTCTCGCCCGACGGCACCGCGCCCGAGTCGGACCTGCCGCTGTGGCGCGAGCTGTGGATCTCCGCCCGCGACAGCCTCCGCATCCTCGCGCGCGCGGCCGTGTGGGCGGTGCTGCTGTTCGCGCTCGGGTTCGTCCCGGTGGCCGGGCAGACCGTCGTGCCGGTGATCGGCTTCTTCGTCACCGGGTTCTTCCTCACCGAGGAGCTCACCGCCGTCGCGCTCCAGCGGCGCGGTGTGGAGGTGCGCGAGCGCCTCGCGCTGCTGCGGTCCCGGAAGACCCTCGTCTGGGGCTTCGGCACCCCGCTCGCGGTGGCCTTCCTCGTGCCGTTCGTGGCGGTGTTCCTGATGCCCGGCGCGGTCGCCGGGGCCACCCTCATGGCCCGCGACCTCCTCGGCGAGGAGACCGGGGGCGACGACAGCGCCACCGAGCCCGAGGAGGAGGGCGCCGACGCGTGAGCGAGGTCCTCGCCGTCGCCGTCATCACCGTCCTCGCGGTGATCGCCCCGGGCGCCGACTTCGCCATGGTGGTCCGGGGCAGCTACCTGTACGGCCGCCGCACCGGGCTGCTCGGCGCCGCCGGGGTGGCCGCCGGGGTCCTGGTGCACGTCACCTACACCATGCTCGGCGTGGGGCTGCTCATCGCCTCCTCCGCCTTCCTCTTCACCGTCGTCAAACTGACCGGCGCGGCCTACCTCGTGTACATCGGCGTCCGTACCTTCCGCACCCGCGCCGAGGTCACCGTCGACCTGGAGCACCGCACCGGCCTGACCCCGTTCGCCGCCCTGCGCACCGGGTTCCTGACCAACGTCCTCAACCCGAAGACGACCCTCTTCGTCGTCTCGACCTTCGCGCAGGTCGTCGGCCCCGGCACCCCGCTCCTCCAGCAGGCGGGCTACGGCCTGTTCATGTCGCTGGCCCACCTGCTGTGGTTCGGCGTCGTCGCGCTGTTCTTCTCCCACGACCGGATGCGCGGCCTGATGCTGCGCGGCCAGCGGTTCCTCAACAAGGTGATCGGGACCGCGCTGGCCGGCCTCGGCGTCAGTCTCGCGCTCGCTCCGACGCACTGACCGCGACGGCCACGATCGCGCGCACCTGGGCGATGATGTCCAGCCGGTTCCGCACGAACCGCGGGTCGGTGATCTCCGTGGTGTTGCCCGCGCCGAACTCCAGCACCGGGGTGTGCACATGCCCGCCCGGCAGCGTGTCGTGCAGTCCCAGGCGGTCGCGCAGCAACGTCGCCCGGTAGGCGATCTCGTTGGACAGGTAGTCGCCGCCGCCCCCGGCCCGCGCCGTCGAGCCGGGCGTCGGTCCGTCGGGCCGGTCCACCTTCTGCGTCCCGCCCGCCGGGATCTCCGTCACCGTCGTGTTGTCGTACACCGGGAACCGGCCGGTGTCCGCCGCGACGATCGCCGCGTACGGCAGCGTCGTCGACGTCCACTGCGGCTGTGAGGCGGGGTCGGACACCGGCACGGTCTCCGGGGTGCCGGTGTTCTCGTTGTCCCCGAAGCCGCCCCGCCAGGCGCCGTTCGTCCGCTCGACGTCGATGCGGCCCACCCGGCCCTGGCTGACCGTGGTGAACAGGTCGACCTCCGGCAGGTGCGGCCGCAGCGCCCGCTCCACCGTCCCGTCGGTGAAGTCCCGCCAGCGCACCGGGAACACGGCCGTCTCGACACGCGCCGGGCCACTCGCCGTCTCGATCACCGTGCCGTCCAGGGCCAGCGCGACGGCGCCCGACGGGTTGGAGATGCGGATGTCCCGGTCCAGCGTGAACGGGTCGAAGCCGGTCACCAGCACCCGCTTCAGGCCCTTGCGGTGCGGATACCGGACGGCGGTCTGCCCGCGCGAGGTCTGCTCAAGCGTGTCGAGCAGCTTCGCCCGCCGCGCCTCGTCCAGCCCGAACCGCGGCTCCCAGCCGCGCAGTTCCCGGGTCATGCCGAGCCGCGCCCAGTACAGCGGGCGGTCGTCGTCCCGGCTCAGGTCGCCGCCCGCGGGGCCCCGCCCCTGCGCCCGGTCCACCGCCCTGCGCCACAGGGCGCGGCCCTCCCGCTCCACGACGCGCCGGGCCTCGGCGTAGGAGCGGGCCCGGTCCAGGGCGCGGGCGAAGGCGGGCGTGACGGTGTCGAAGCCGGAGCGGCGGAGTATCTCCTGGGGCGCGGCCTTGTCGAGACGCAGCTCCTCGACGGTCGGCGGTGCGGCGGTGCCGGCGGTCGGGGCCGCCGGTCCGGCGGCGGTCGCGGTCGTGGGGGTGGACAGGGCGGTCAGCAGGGCCAGACCGAGCACACCGATGCGCACACGGGGAGAGATCACGGGATGGGGGCCTTCCGTCGTCGTGGGGTACGGGTGGATGCCGGAGGCCCGCAGTATCGCGTGACCGGGGTGGATCACACCACGGTGCGACGGACACCGCCCGGCGCGTACGTGAGCGGCGGGGAACACCACTGGCCGAATGTGAAGGGTTCGTACGGGATTCGCCGCGGGAGCGGGATCGGCAGCGACCGGAAGCGGCTCAGCGGTTAACGTCGGGTCCCGGCGGGGTACCCCATGAACAGCCCCGGCCCGGGACCCTGACCCCGGACCGGGGCTCATGTGTGTCCGGGGGCCCGCGCGTGACGGCCCCACGAGGAGGGCGCGCCCGCTACCGCGTGGAGAAGCCGTACACCGTCTCGGAGCGGAACACCTCGCCCGGCCTCAGCACCGTGCCCGGGAACTCCGGACGGTTCGGCGAGTCCGGGAAGTGCTGCGTCTCCAGCGCGATGCCCGCACCCGGCTCGAACGGCTCCCCGATGTGGTCCGCCGTGTACACCTGGATGCCCGGCTCGGTGGTCGCCAGGGTCAGCACCCGGCCCGACGCGGGGTCGTACAGCTCGGCCACCTCCTCGGCCGCCTGCGTCACCCCCTTGTCCAGCACGAAGTTGTCGTCGTAGCCGCTGCCGGTCTTGCGCGCCTCGCGGAAGTCGTAGCGGGTGCCGGAGACGTCCGCCAGGTCACCGGCCGGGATCAGATCCGGGCCGGACGGCGTCCAGCGGGAGGCGGCCAGCCGCAGCTCGTGCCCGGCCGCGGAGCCGGAACCGGCCAGGTTCCAGTACGTGTGGTTCGTCAGGTTCACGTGCGTCGGGGCGTCCGTCACCGCCTCGTATGCGATGTGCAGCGCGCCCCGCTCGTCCAGCGTGTACGTCACCGTGACCTCCAGGCGGCCCGGGAAGCCCTCCTCGCCGTCCTCGGAGACCAGCGACAGACGCAGACCGTGCTCCACCCCGGTGACGTCCCAGACGCGCTTGTCGAAGCCCCGCTCACCGCCGTGCAGCGAGTTCGGCCCGTCGTTCGGCGTGAGGGTGCGCTCGACGCCGTCCAGGGTGAAGCGCGCGCCCGCGATCCGGTTGGCGTACCGGCCGATGAGGGCGCCCAGGAAGGGCTCCGGATGCGCGACGTAGCCGTCCAGACCGGTGAACCCCAGCACCACGTTCCCGGTCCGCCCGTCCCGGTCCGGCACCTCGACGTCCTGCACGATCCCGCCGTACGACAGGATCCGTACCCGTACGCCCGCCCGCTCCAGGGTCCAACGGTGCACCGGCGTGCCGTCGGAAAGTGTGCCGAAGAGTTCGTTCATGTGCGAAACAATAGGTCACGGCCCCGGCGCCGTGACCGTCCGGTAGGCGATCTCTGCCAGCTTGGCCTGTCCGTCGACACTGGGGTGGAACCAGTCCCAGCGGCTCAGTTGCGCGGTGCCGAACCGGTACGCGTACACCTCGCCCTCGTCGGAACGGCAGCGGCTGTCCTTCGCGCAGACCTCGCGCAGCACCTCGTTGTAGTCCTCCACGCGCTTCTGCACCGTCGCCCGCCGCTCGGTCGCCGCCGCGTCCAGCGCGTCCGCGTCGCCCAGCATCGACGGGCAGATGCCCAGCTTCCACACCTGCTTGCCCAGCGCGCTGGTCCGTCCCTGCGACCACAGCCGCTTCAGGTCGGGCACGCTCGCCACGTACACCTGCGTCTTCGGCAGCGACCGGCGCAGCGTACGCATCGCCGCCTCGAAGTCGGCGCGGAAATCCGCCACCGGCGTCATCGCCGACACGCTCTCCCGGCAGGCGTCGTTCGCCCCCGCCATCACCGCCACCAGTTCCGGACCGCGCCGCACCGCCCGCTCCATCTGCGCGGGCAGGTCCTCCATCCGGGCGCCGGTCGCCGCGTAGTTCCAGCTCCGCCCGGCCGCGCCGGCCCGCCCCAGCAGCCGTACGGCGAGACTGTCGACCTCCTCGCTGCCGCCGGTCGCCCACGACACCTCCGGACAGTCCGTCAGCACCGCGCACGCGTCGAACCCCCGGGTGATCGAGTCGCCGACGGCGGCCACCGAGTCCGGACGGGTGTCCCACAGCGGCGTGGGGCGGGGGGACGGAGCCTTCGTCCCCGCCGCGCCGGGAGCGTCCCCGCCGACGGCGTCGCAGCCCGCCACGCCGAACGCGACGGCCGCCGCCACGGCGAGCACGGCCCTGCCCCGTCTCCGCGTCGCCTGCTCCATCCGTCGCCTCCCGCGCGTCCCGTGACATCCGTCCGTCCCCAACCCATAACAACGCACGGGAGTTCCCGCCCGTCCGGGGGCCCGTCCGGAAGCAACCCACGTCACCCGCACCGGCGTCCTGCCGGGTGAACGGTGCGACTTTCCCCCGCCGGGACGGACGGTACGTCACACTCCTCGCGCCGTCGCACGGTAGCCTCGCCATCAGCGCGGCCCGGCGGGCCGCGCCTGTTCCGCCCGATCGAAGACGACCCGCTCAGCCCGGAGGTTCCGGTGACGACTCGTGGAGTTCTGTACGTGCACTCCGCGCCGCGCGCGTTGTGCCCGCACGTCGAGTGGGCCGTCGCCGGGGTGCTCGGCACGCGCGTCAGCCTGGACTGGATCCGCCAGCCGGCCGCCCCCGGCACCTGGCGCTCGGAGTTCTCCTGGCAGGGTCAGGCCGGCACCGCCTCCAAGCTCGCCTCCGCGCTGCGCGGCTGGCAGATGCTGCGCTTCGAGGTCACCTCCGAGCCGTGCGCCGGCGCGGAGGGCGAGCGCTACAGCTGCACCCCCGACCTCGGCATCTTCCACGCCGTCACCGGCATCCACGGCGACATCCTCATCCCGGAGGACCGCCTGCGCGCCGCCCTGGTCCGCTCCCGCGCGGAGGAGACCGACCTGGAGTCGGAGATCGCCAGGCTCCTCGGCAAGCCCTGGGACGACGAACTCGAACCCTTCCGCTACGCGGGCGAAGGCGCCCCGGTCCGCTGGCTCCACCAGGTCGTGTAGCGCCCCAAATGGGCGCGGGGAACTGCGCGCTCAACCCCCACGAACCGGCAGCCAGATACGCGCCCCCGAAGGGGCACGGGGAACTGCGCGAACGGCCAACAACAGAAGGGGCCCACCTCCCAGAGGTGAGCCCCTTCCTGAAATCGCCCCGGGGGCGATCAAACCGTCCGGAACGCCAGCACCACGTTGTGCCCACCGAACCCGAACGAGTCGTTCAACGCGGCGATCCGCCCGTCCACGGGCAGCTTCCGCGCCTCACCGCGCACCACGTCCGCAGCCGCCTCGGCCTCGGGATCCAGGTTCTCCACGTTGATCGTCGGCGGCGCCACCCGGTGGTACAGCGCCAGCACGGTGGCCACGGACTCCACGCCACCGGCGCCACCGAGCAGATGCCCGGTCATCGACTTCGTCGCGGAGACCGCCATGTGGTCCGTGTCGTCCCCGAAGACCTTCCGCAGCGCCTTCAGCTCGGCGATGTCACCCGCCGGCGTCGACGTCGCGTGCGCGTTCACGTGCACGATCTCCGCCGGGTCCAGGTCGGTGCGGTCCATCAGGTTCTGCAGGGCGTGCGAGATGCCCCGCCCCTCCGGCTCCGGCTGCACGATGTCGTGCGCGTCGGCCGAGATGCCCTGGCCGACCGCCTCCGCGTAGACGCGGGCGCCGCGCGCGGCGGCGTGCTCGGCGGACTCCAGGACGACCACACCCGCGCCCTCGCCGAGGACGAAGCCGTCCCGGGCGACGTCGTAGGGGCGCGAGGCGCCCTGCGGGTCGTCGTTGTTCTTGGACATCGCCATCATGTTGCCGAACGCGGCGATCGGCAGCGGGTGGATCGCCGCCTCCGTACCGCCCGCGACGACCACGTCGGCGCGCCCGGTGCGGATCATCTCGATGGCGTAGCCGATGGCCTCCGCGCCCGAGGCGCACGCGGACACCGGGGTGTGCACGCCCGCGCGGGCGCCGACCGCGAGACCCACGTTCGCGGACGGGCCGTTCGGCATCAGCATGGGGACGGTGTGCGGGGAGACGCGGCGTACGCCCTTCTCCTTCAGCACGTCGTACTGGTCCAGCAGGGTCGTCACGCCGCCGATGCCGGAGGCGATCACCGCGCCCAGCCGGTCGGGGTCGACGTTCGGGTCCTCGCCGGCCTTGGCCTCGAACCCGGCGTCCGCCCAGGCCTCCTTGGCCGCGACGAGCGCGAACTGCGCCGAGCGGTCCAGGCGGCGGGCCTGCGGCCGGGGAATGACCTCGGTGGGTTCCACGGCCACGGGGGCCGCGATGCGGACCGCCTGCTCGGCGGCCCACTCCTGCTCCAGGGGCTTCACGCCGGAGCGACCGGCGACGAGGCCCTCCCAGGTAGAGGCCGCGTCGCCACCCAGCGGTGTGGTTGCGCCGATACCGGTGACGACCACGGTGCGATTGGTCGAGCTCATCGGAATTCTTTCTCCAACGATTGACGAGGATGCGTACGGCGCCACCGCCGGGTGGCGGGGCCGGGGTGTCCCGGCCCTGACGGGGCTCACGCCCCGCGCGGGCTCAGGCCTGGTGCTTGAGGATGTACTCGGTCGCGTCGCCGACGGTCTTGAGGTTCTTGACGTCGTCGTCCGGGATCTTGACGTCGAAGCGCTCTTCGGCGGCGACGACGACCTCGACCATGGACAGCGAGTCGACGTCCAGGTCGTCGGTGAAGGACTTGTCCAGCTGGACGTCCTCAACCGGGATGCCGGCGATCTCGTTCACGATCTCCGCGAGACCGGCGACGATCTCTTCCTGAGTGGCGGCCATGGTGGCGCTCCTTCGTTGTGATTCCAGAGGGTGTGGCGGTGTTTCCTCGCGTACCGGACGCATGATCCGGCACGGAGTGCCTAGGGGAGGGTAACGACAGTCGCGGCGAACACGAGACCCGCCCCGAAGCCGATGACGAGCGCGGTGTCGCCGCTCTTCGCCTCGCCGGTCGCCAGGAGCCGCTCCATCGCGAGCGGGATCGAGGCGGCCGAGGTGTTGCCGGTGGTGCGGATGTCACGCGCGACCGTGACGTGCTCCGGCAGCTTGAGGGTCTTCACCATCGAGTCGATGATCCGCACGTTGGCCTGGTGCGGGATGAAGACGTCCAGTTCGTCCGGGGTGATGCCGGCCGCGTCCAGCGCCTGCTGGGCGACCTTCGCCATCTCGAACACGGCCCAGCGGAACACCGCCTGGCCTTCCTGGGTGATCGCGGGGAACTTGATGTTGCCCTTGCTGTCCAGGGGCAGCTCGGTGACGTCCCCGATGTGGAAGCGGTCCCAGGTGACGGTCTGCTTGATCGTTTCGGACTTGTCGCCCTCGGAGCCCCACACGGTCGGGCCGATGGCCGGCTCCTGCGAGGGGCCGACGACCACGGCGCCCGCGCCGTCGCCGAACAGGAAGGCCGTGGCGCGGTCCTCCAGGTCGGTCAGGTCGCTCAGCCGCTCCACGCCGATGACCAGGACGTACTCGGCGGACCCCTCGACGACCATGCCCTTGGCGAGGGTCAGGCCGTAGCCGAAGCCCGCGCAGCCGGCGGAGATGTCGAAGGCGGCCGCCTTGTCCGTGCCGAGCTTGTCGGCGATCTCGGTGGCGACGGCCGGGGTCTGGGCGAAGTGCGACACGGTCGACACGACGACGGCGCCGATCTGCGAGGCGTCGATCCCGGCGTCCGCGATCGCCTTGCCGGACGCCTCGATCGACATCGCGGCGACGGTCTCCTCGGGCCCGGCCCAGTGCCTGGTCTCGATCCCGGAGCGCGAGCGGATCCACTCGTCGGACGAGTCGATCGTCTCGAGGATCACCTCGTTCGGCACGACCCGGGTGGGGCGGTAGCCGCCCACGCCGAGGATGCGCGCGTACGGGGCGCCCTTGCTGGGCTTGATCTTCGCCATGCGGGTCGGCTCCTTAGGGGCGTCAGGCGGCGTGCTCGGCGACGAGCTCGCGGGCCGCTTCGAGGTCGGCGGGGGTCTTCAGGGCCAGCGTCTTGACGCCGGGGAGGGCACGCTTGGCCAGGCCGGTGAGGGTCCCGCCGGGGCAGAGCTCCAGGAGGGCCGTGACGCCGAGTTCCTTGAAGGTCTCCATGCACAGGTCCCAGCGGACCGGGTTGGCGACCTGGCCGACCAGGCGCTCCAGCACCTCGGTGCCGGTCGCGACCGCCTTGCCGTCCTTGTTGGACACGTAGGCGACGGTCGGGTCGGCGGGCGTGAGGGCCTTCGCGGCCTGCGCCAGCGCGTCGACCGCGGGGGCCATGTGGTGGGTGTGGAAGGCGCCGGCGACCTGGAGCGCGACCACCCGGCGCACACCCTCGGGCTTGTCCGCCTCCAGCGCGGCGATCTGCTCCTTGGTGCCGGCGGCGACGATCTGGCCGGCGCCGTTGATGTTCGCCGGGGTCAGACCCAGCTTCTCCAGGTGCTTCACCGTCACCTCGGGGTCGCCGCCGAGCAGCGCCGCCATGCCGGTCCCGGTGATCGCGGCGGCGTCGGCCATGGCCAGACCCCGCTTGCGGACCAGGGAGAGGGCGGCGGTGTCGTCGAGGACGCCGGCGAGGGCGGCGGCGGTGATCTCACCGACGCTGTGACCCGCGACCGCGCCGGGAGCGATGTCACCCAGTGCCGAGGCGGACAGCAGCCCGGCCGCGACCAGCAGCGGCTGCGCGACCGCCGTGTCGCGGATCGCGTCCGCGTCGGCCTTCGTGCCGTAGTGGGCGAGGTCGAGTCCGATGGCGTCGGACCATGCGGCGACACGGTCGGTGGCACCGGGGAGTTCGAGCCATTCGGTCAGGAAGCCGGGCGTCTGGGAGCCCTGGCCGGGAGCGACGAGTACGAGCACTCTCACACTCTCTCTTGGGGACGGGCACGGCCGCCCGTGGGGACAAGGACGAAGAACCGAGGGGGGTTTTGTCGACCCCCGACAAAAGACTAGGACTGAGGATCGCCATCGACCAGACGCCCCAGGATCAGCGCGATCCGCAGGGTGAACGCAGAGCGTACATCGGAGGGTGACCAACCGGTGACGTCTGTCACACGTCGAAGCCGGTAACGCACGGTGTTGGGATGCACGAACAGCATGCGTGCCGCGCCTTCGAGGCTGCTCGCCTGCTCCAGATACACGCTGAGTGTCTCCAGCAGCGCGGCGCCGGCCTCCTCGAGCGGTCTGTAGATCTCCTCCACCAACTGCTCGCGCGCCGAGGGGTCCCCGGCCATCGCGCGCTCCGGCAGCAGATCGTCCGCCAGCACCGGGCGCGGGGCGTCCTGCCAGGCGGAACACGCCTTGAGTCCGGCGGCGGCGGCCTGCGCGGACCGGGTCGCGGCCAGCAGGTCCGGCACCACGGGGCCGGCGACGACGGGCCCGGCCGCGTACGGCCCGATCAGCGACTTCGCGACGGCGAGCGGGTTGTCGCTGCCGCCGGCGATGACGACGAGCCGGTCGCCGAGCACCCCGGTGAGCACCTGCAGTTTGGCGTGCCGGGCGGCCCGCCGGATCGCCTCCACGGTCAGCTCGGAGTCCCCGTCGGGGGCGGTGCCCAGCACCACGCACACGTGCTCCGGCGAGTTCCAGCCGAGGGCGGCGGCCCGCGAGACGGCGCCCTCGTCGGCCTCCCCGCTGAGCACGGCGTTCACCACCAGCGACTCCAGGCGCGCGTCCCAGGCACCGCGTGCCTCGGCGGCCTGGGCGTACACCTGGGCGGTGGCGAAGGCGATCTCGCGGGCGTACACGAGGAGCGCCTCGCGCAGCACGCTCTCGTCGCCCGGCGCCGCCACCTCGTCGATGGCGGTCTCCATCACCTCGATCGTGGTCCGCACCATCTCCACGGTCTGGCGCAGCGTGATGGCCCGGGTCAGCTCGCGCGGCGCGGTGCCGAAGACGTCGGTGGAGATGGCCTGCGGGGCGTCGGGGTGCCGGAACCACTCGGTGAAGGCGGCGATGCCCGCCTGGGCGACCAGACCGATCCAGGAACGGTTCTCCGGGGGCATGGCCCGGTACCAGGGCAGCGTCTCGTCCATCCGCGCGATGGCCTGGGCGGCGAGACTGCCGGACGACTGCTCCAGCCGCTTGAGGGTCGCGGTGTGCGGATGGGCGGGGCGTGCGTCGGGTTCGGGGGTACTGGTTTCGGGTTCGGGCACGGGGACAAGACTGCCTCATCCGGACGGCCGAGCGTGCCCCGGGTCGCGCCCCGGCCGCCGGTCCGTGCCCCGCGTCCGGGCTCCGGTGCCCCGGCCGTGCGCCGTCCCGGCCCCGCCGGACAGGGCCTACGGTGGATGCCGTGATGGACGTGAGGCGGGCGAGCGAGCGCTTTCGGGGCGGCGATCCGGCGGCCGGGATCGAGTCGTGGCACGCCCTGTCCTTCGGCCCGCACTACGACCCGGACAACCTCCGCTTCGGCGCGGTGATCGCCTGCAACGAGGAGCACCTGGGTCCGGGCGCGGGCTTCGACGAGCACCCGCACAGCCACACCGAGATCGTGACGTGGGTGGTCGCGGGCGAGCTGACCCACCGTGACTCCACGGGCCACGAGACGGTGATCCGCCCCGGCGACGTGCAGCGCCTCAGCGCGGCGTCGGGGGTGCGGCACGTGGAGCGGAACGCGGGCCGGTCCTCGCTGACCTTCCTCCAGATGTGGCTGGCCCCGCTGAAGCCGGGCGGCGAACCGCGGTACGAGGTCGTCCGCGGCATAGCGGACTCCACGCCGTACGCCCTCCCGGAGGCGGGGGCGATGCTGCACGTCCGCCGCCTGGCCGTGGGGGAGCGGACGGCGGTCCCGGACGCGCCGTACCTCTACGCCCACGTGGTCCGCGGCACGGTCCGCCTGGACGGTGAGCTGCTGGAACCGGGCGACGCGGCCCGCCTCACGGACGAGAAGAACGTCGAGGCGGTGGCGGTCACGGAGACGGAGCTGCTGCTGTGGGAGATGTCGGCGTTCTGACCACCGGCTCCGGGGAGGTCAGCTGTCGGAAGCCTGCGCCACCATGGCGCGGACCTGCTGTGCGAAGCCGCGCACGGTGAAACCGTCGGGAAGGCTGTCGACCAGGACCAGGTCCGAGATGGCGTTGTTGACCCGCAGGGGACGGATGTCCCGGTACTCGGGGGAGTTGTACCAGGCCTCCGCTGCGGCGCGGTCGGGGAACTCCATCAGCACGACCGTCCCCGGCCACGCTCCTTCGACCACGTCCACCTCTCCCTGCGCGAGCCACTTCCCCCCGAACGGCGCGACGGTCGCCTCGACCTGCTCCAGGTAGGACAGCCCTTCCTCGTTGGGGACGTCACCGGGGATCCGCAGGTGGTTGATCAGGTAGGTGCTCATGTCGGTCTCTTTTCCGTTCCGTTCCGGTGCGCGTGTGCGCGTGTGCGCGGGTCGCCGCGTGCCGATGCGGATCGACTCACGTTTAGATGCTAACTCTAATCTATTGCTCGTCTTCATGCCTCCACGCCTCCAGCCTCAGGCGGGGGCCGGTCGACGGCATCCGGGCGGCCGCCCCCGACGGGGCCCCGCCGGTGCCGGCACTACTCCCATGGAGGGCTGGGGCGTTCCGGCGCACCACCGTGGTACGTTCCTGCCGCCGTGCACGGCTGCGACTCGAGGAGGTGAGACCGATCAACGCTTCGACAGGTCGGGCCTCCCTCCCTCGCATGGCCTAGGGGGCGCCCGCAGAGGTCTCCCGAAAGGCACGCATCGTCATGCGCTTCCTCTCCGACGCGTCGTCCGGCGGCGTCCGCGAACAGCTCTTCGCACTCGGTGACATTCCCGGCGTTCTGTGGACGCCGGAAGGCGACACCACCGCCCCGCTGCCGCTCGTCCTCCTGGGACACGGGGGCGGCCGGCACAAGAAGGCCCCCGAGATCCTCACCCTTGCCCGCCGCTTGGTGACCGAGTGCGGTTTCGCCGCCGTGTCCGTCGACGTGCCCGCCCACGGCGACCGGCCGAAGGTCGAGGAGTACGACCGGATCGCGACCGAGAACCAGGCCCGCGTGGAGGCCGGCGAGGAACTGGCGCCGCTGATCGCCGGCTTCCAGGCCCTCGTGGCCCGGCGGACCGTGCCGGAATGGCGGGCGGTCCTGGACGCGGTGCGGCGGCTCCACCACGTGGGTACCGGCCCGGTGGGCTACTGGGGCGTCTCGCTGGGCTGCGGACTCGGCGTCCCGTTCGTCGCGGCGGAGCCGCGGGTCCGCGCGGCGGTCCTGGGTCTGGGCGGGGCGTCGGCGTCGGCCGAGGCGGCAGCGCGGATCACGGTCCCGGTGGAGTTCCTGGTGCAGTGGGACGACGAACGCGTCCCGAGGGACCAGAGCCTGGCCCTGTTCGATGCCTTGGCCTCCCCGGAGAAGTCGCTGCACGTCAACCCCGGCCGACACGGCGAAATCCCGCCCACCGAACTGGACAGCACACTCCGCTTCTTCCGCCGCCACCTCGGCCCCAGGCGGAGCTGACCTTCGCCGTCCGTGAGTCGGCGGAGCCAGGCTGCTTACTCGAGGCGGAGGTCCCGGCCCGTCGCGATCAACTCCATGCGGCACAGTCTGCCGTGGAGATCCGCGTCAGTGCCGGCGCAGGCTGCCGAGGAACGCCTGCCAGGCGGGGACTCCAACGGTCACGACCGGACCGGCGGGGTTCTTGCTGTCCCGCACGGGGATCACGGCGGCATCCGTCAGGTCGACCTCGACGCAGTCGCCGCCGGTGTTTCCGCTGTAGCTGGACTTACGCCACTGGCTGTTCCTCGGGCTGGGAGCGGTGTCCATAGCGTTCCTCCATCAGGCGGCTGATCAGTCCCGCCGAATCCTCCACAGAGAGTGCGGCAGCCTGCAAGCGAGCGTAACGGAGGGCGGCCTCCCTGATGGTCTCCGGATTGGCTGTCATATGACCGGAGATGACGTCTTCCGTGTAGATCACGTCCGGGTGGTCGTCGAAGCGAAGGAGGTTGAACGAACCCGCCAGGCCGACGTGTTCGCCGACCTCGTTCGGCAGTACCTGCACCTGCGTCCACCGGTGTCCGGAGACCTCCAACAGGTGCGCCAGTTGCCGCCGCATGACCTTGCGACCGCCGACCGGTCGAAGCAGCACCGCTTCGTCCAGTACCACGCACGTCAGCGGTGGCTGCTCCCGTTCCAGAACGCGCTGGCGTTCCATCCGTGCCCCGACCAGGCCCTCCAGGTCGTCCGATGTCCCGGTGGCGAGGACGGCACGCGCGTACTCCTCCGTCTGCAGCAAGCCGTACACCAGCTGCGCCTGGTACGTGGAGATGTATGCCGCCTTCGCCTCCATCTCGGCGTACGGCTGGAACCACGTGGGGAGTTGGCTGCGGAGGACCAGGCCGATCAGGCGGGAGAACAGGCCGTCCGTGCCGAGGGCCGCGTCCACGCGTTCGGAGAAGTCACGGGTGGGGACCTTCTTCGTGGTCTCGATCTGGCCGACCAGCGACCCGGTGCAGAAGATGATCTCCCCGAGCTGGCTCTGCTTCAGCCCGTGCGCCTCGCGCTGGCGGCGCAGTTCCCAGCCGTAGTAGTCCAGCGGGGACGCGGTGGGGTCGAGCGACTGGACATGGACCACGGCTGCACCTCACTTCAACGCCCGGCGGCGTTCGTTCCGTTCTGTGGCGGATCGTATGCGCAGCGTGGTCACGTGGTGAGGTGAATCGGGCAACGGGTCTGCGGTGGGCGAACCGCCCCGGCGCGGTGAACCCGTGCCGGGGCGGAGCGGAGTGCTTGAGGCGGGGATCAGAAGGTCAGGCCCCAGCTGCTGATGTAGCCCGTGTCGCCGGCGTAGCCGTCGGTGACCCGCAGCTTCCACGTGCCGTTGGCCGTCTCCGAGGAGGCGTTCACGGTGTACGTGGTGTTGATGTTGTCCGTGGAGCCGCCGGTGCCGGAGGACTTGAGGGTGTAGACCGACCCGTCGGGGGCCACCAGGGAGACCGTCAGGTCACCTATGTAGGTGTGGACGATGTTCACCGGGACCTGGAGGGCCGACGGGGCGTTGCCCGAGACACCGGTGACGGTGATGGGGGACTCGACCGTCGTCCGGTCGCTGATCGTGTACCGCGTCGAGCTGGTGAACGTCTTGCCGGTGGGCGGGGTCGTGCCACCGTTGCCGCCGACGTACAGCAGACGGTTCGGAGAGCCCGTGCCGGGGCTGGTGACCGCGCCGGAGACCGAGTTCGCGACCAGCGCGGAGGAGACCTGCGCCGGGGTGGCCGACGGGTTGTCCGCGAGGTACAGCGCCGCGGCGCCCGCCACGTGCGGGGTGGCCATGGACGTGCCGGAGATGGTGTTGGTGGCGCTGTCGCTGGTGTTCCAGGTCGACGTGATGGACGAGCCCGGCGCGAAGATGTCCAGGTTCGAGCCGTAGTTGGAGTAGCTGGCGCGGGCGTCCGTGCTGGTGGTCGCGCCGACGGTGATCGCCTCGGCCACCCGGGCCGGGGAGCCGGTCGCCGTGGTCGACTCGTTGCCCGCGGCCACGGCGAAGGTGACGCCGGCCGCGATGGCGTTGCGGACCGCGTTGTCGAGCGTGGTGCTCGCGCCGCCGCCGAGCGACATGTTGGCGACCGCCGGGAGCACCGCGTTGGCGGCGACCCAGTCGACGCCCGCGATCACGCCGGCGGTGGTGCCGGAGCCGTTGTTGTCGAGGACGCGCACGCCGACGATGCCGGCCTTCTTCGCGACACCGTAGGCGCTGCCCGCGACGGTGCCGGCGACGTGGGTGCCGTGGCCGTTGCCGTCCTGGGCGACGTTGTCGCCGTCCACGGCGTCGTAGCCGTTGCGGGCCCGGCCGCCGAAGTCACTGTGGGAGACGCGCACACCGGTGTCGATGATGTACGCGGTGACGCCCTGGCCGGCGGTGTCGTCGTACGTGTACGACCCGCTGAGCGGCAGCGCGGTCTGGTCGATGCGGTCCAGGCCCCAGGACGGCGGGTTGGTCTGCGTCGCCTGGATGGTGAAGGCGCGGTTCTGCTCGACCAGCGCGACCGACGGGTCGGCGGCCAGCTCGGCGGCCTCGGCCTCGGTGGCCTCGACGGTGTAGCCGTTGACGGCCTCGCGGAAGGTGTGCTCGACGTCGGCACCGTACTTCTTGGCCAGGCCCTTGCCCTGGGCGGACGTGGCCTTGGTGCCCGACTTCAGGGTGACGATGTAGCTGCCCTCGACCGCGTTCGGCGCGTCCGCGTAGGCGATCGTCCCCTTGGGGGACTCGGCGGAGTGCGCGGCGGGAGCGGTGAACAGACCGCCCGTCAGGGCCGCCGCGGCGACCGCGCCGACGCCGACGATCGATTTGCGCCTGGTGTTTCGCTTCACTGCCATCTGAGGTTTCTCCTCGACAGGTGGGGAGTGTGGGGGTCGCGCCTCTGGGGATGAGGCGCCGCACGGCGGACGTCCGCACCGGGTCACCGGAACGTGCGTCTGTCAGGGACATGCCAAACATGGGCGCTGTGGCCGCGCTCCGCATGTCCTGCCGCCAGGCGAAAGATTGATCTGTCTACGCGGATTGCACAAGGGGTTCAGGTGGGCGTTAACGTCCGTGCCACAAAGCGGGAGTGACACAAGGTCATCAAAGGCGCAGATACGCTCCGTAAACGAGATCACCGTCACAGTCACCGCGCGGGGCCGGGGCGGCCGCTCGTCCCGCATCGCGAGACGGGACGGCGCCCGGCTCCCTTCGGGTGCCGGGGAGGGACAGACGACCCCACCCCGGCACCTGCACCGCTCACTCCCCGTCGCGCAGCCGTTCCGCCAGCCCCGTCAGGGACTCCGCCGCCTCGGTGTGGCCGAGGCCCGTCAGGCGGTCCGCCGCCGCCTCGACCCGGGCGAGGGCCGGGGCGGCGCGCTCCAGGTAGACGCCCTCCACGACACCGGCCAGGCGGACGCACTCCGCCCACTCACCGGCCACGTCGGCGTCCGCACCCGGCTCCCCGAGCAGCCCGAGGGCCTTCTCCAGCGCGGCCAGCGCCTCGTCGTACGCACCGGCGTACGCGTTGATCCGCCCGTGCTCGTAGGCCAGGGCCGTGTCCAGGGAGCGGCCGTGCGCCTCGAAGCCGACGGCGCGGGCCGCGTCGGCGACCCGGCCGGCGTCGTCGAGGAAGACGCGGGCGCCGGTCAGGCCCTCGGGGCCCTGCTGCTGGGCCTGGAGCCGGGCCAGCTCCCGCAGGGCGTTGCTGACCAGCTCGTACCGCGGGTCGCGGGCGTGGGCCGCGAGCGCCTGGTCCACGGCCTCCCGCGCCTTGGCGAACTCACCCGCCTCACCGAGCAGGACGGCCGTCTCCGCCGCGATCATGGCGTGGCTCCCCGGGTCGTCGTCCCAGCCCGCCGACTCCGCCGCGAGGGCGACGAACTCCGCCGTGGCGGCCTTGAGGTCGTCGCCGGCGCGCAGCGCGCGGGCGCGGGTCAGCCGCAGCTGGGCGACGAGCCGGTCGTCCAGCTCGCCGTCGACGACGTCCGGCTCCACTAGCAGGGAGTCGAGCAGCGCGACGCAGTCCTCGATCCGGCCCAGGTCTAGGCTGAGCTGGGCGGCGTTGCTGTAGGTGCAGAACGCGTCGAACCGGGCGCCCGCCCGCAGTTCCAGCTCCGCCGACCGCGTCAGATGGCGCAACGCCTCGTCGTGGCGGCCCAGGCCCATGCAGGCCTGCGCCAGTTCGCCGTGCAGGGTCGGGACGTCGACCGCCTCGGCGGGCCACTCGGCGGCCAGCCGTATCCCCTCGCTGAGGCTCGCGTGGGCGGCCTCCGCGTCCCCCAGGCCGAACTGGATCTTGCCGCGCAGGGACAGCGCGCGGGGCAGGTGCCAGGCGGGACCGTCCGTCCGCAGCAGCTCGACCAGGCCGTCCGCCTCCGCGAGCGCGGTCGGCAGGTCGCCGGCCATGGCGTGGGTGGTGGCCCGCAGCAGCCGGGCGGCGGCGATCTGCCCGGTGAGGCCGTGCCGCGTGGCGAAGTCGTACAGCAGCTCCGCCTCGGCGAGGATCGGGGCCACGTGCTCCCTGTCCCCGGACGCCTGGAGCCGCAGGCCGCGGGCGCTCACCCGCAGGCGCAGCAGCCGCGCCTCCAGGTACGGGGCGATCCCGGGCGCCTGCTCGTGCAGCCGCACCAGCTCCGCGTGCGCCTGCGCGAACACCGCGACCTGGGCGGCGGCCCGCGCCTCAGGATCGGCGTCCTCCTCGGCCGCCCCCGGCGGAACCACCTGCGCCCCCGCCAGCACCGCGCTCGCGCGGGCGAACACCGCGTGGCCCGGGAGCCCCGCGTCCTCGTACAGACCCGCGGCCTCCTCGTACAGCGCCGCCGCGTCGGCGTGCGCGTCCTTGCGGTCCGCCAGCGTGGCCTCCTCCTCCAGCAGGTCCGCCCGCAGCCGCACCAGCGGGCCCACCTCGGGGTCGTCCGGGTGGACGTAGTCCGGGGCGGTGGTGAGGGCGCGCAGGCGGGCCCAGCAGGCGTGCGCGTCCGGATGACCCTGCTCGTCCAGCTCCCTCGCCCGTCCGATCAGCTCGGCCGGCGCCTCGGGAAGCGCCTCGGCGGGCTCCGGCGCGGCCGGGGCGGTCGCCGGGACCACGTCCTCCAGGGTGCGCGGCCGCAGGGTCAGCTCCAGCGACTCCAGCAGCGGCGCCCGGCCGAGACGGGCCGCGCGGCGGTCGGTGTGGGCCGTCGTGCCGTTGCGGGCGTCGAAGCGGGCGGCGAGGTCGTCGGCGCGCCGACGCACCTCGGCACGCAGCGACGCCACCGTCCAGCTCCGGCCGGGGAACCCGGCGGCGGGCAGCTCCCCGTGGCCCAGCGCCCCGACCCGGGCGAGGAGCACCTCCACGCCGGTGAGCAGGTCGAGCTGGGCCAGCGGCGAGTCCACCTCCTCGAACAGGGTGCGGTTCTCCGCCAGCAGTTCCAGGCCGCGCGCCTCGTTGCCGGTCAGCGCGCAGAACTCCAGGTGGCGGCCGACCTCCCCGGCCGTCGAGGGGTTGCGGCGGCAGCCCCGGTACCCCGCCAGGTGCAGCCGGCGCGCCTCGTCGGTGCGGCCGGCGCGCAGCAGCGGCAGCAGCGCGTACGACACGGAGCGGGCCGGCTCCTCCTGGCAGGACTCCTCGCCGCCGAGCACCGGCTCCCAGGCGCGCAGCGCCCGCTCGTCGTCGCCCGCCGCCAGGTGGTACAGGGCGCGCTCGCAGGTCTCGCACGCCTCGCAGTCGCTGAGCATGCCGCGGGTCCGGCCCGCCCACAGCTCGTAGGCGAGGGCGGTGTCCTCACCGACGTGGGCGGCGAGCTGGTAGGCCTGCCCGTAGTACGGCTGGAGGTCGAGCCCGGCCTTCTCGTAGCGGTCGCGCATCTCCGTCTGCCACTGGCGCAGACTGGCCAGCGGCACCTCGGGCAGGCAGCGCAGGGCGTTGGCCACCCACTTGAACCGCCAGAAGAGCTGGTGGCGCAGCCGGTCGTCGAACACCTCGGGCTGCTCGTCGAAGAGGTTCAGCAGCCGGGCGAAGACGACCGGCGACTTCCGCGGCTCGGAGCCGTACGTGTACGCCTCCTGGAGCTCCAGCAGGGCGTGGATCAGCGGCACCGGCTCGCCGAACAGTTCGGCCGCCTCGGCGAGTTCCTCGGCGGTGACGGTACGGGTGCGGCCGTAGGGGCGCCGGTCGTTCTCCCGCAGCGCCTCGTACAGCTCGTCGGTGGTCTGGGGTGCGGTCTGCATCGTCAGCTGTCCTTGCGCAGGGCGTGGGCGAGAAGGTCGAGGAAGGAGCGGTTGATGAGGCTGGACTCGGCGGGCCGGAGCGGGCGCCGGGACAGCAGCGCGGCCTGCCCGTACAGGGCTTCCGCGCTGGTGCGGGCCAGTTCGGGCTCGTCGATCGCGACGGCGGTGCGCACCAGCGGGTTCAGCTGGTTGAGGATCAGCTGCGCGCGAGGGGCCTCCTGCTGCAGGGCGCCGAGGATGTCGCCCCACAGGCCGCCCTCCTGCTCACGGGCGAGCCGGGAGCGGGTGCGCTCGTGCCGGGCCTCGCGGCTGTCGACGAGCAGGGCGGGCGCGGACGCCGGCTGGAAGGCGCGCAGCGCCACGTCGCAGTCGAACACCGCGAGGGCGTCCCGGGCGAGCGCCAGGTAGGCCGCGGCGGCCAGTTCCGTCTCCCGGTCGACCGGGTCGAGGTGCGCGGTCAGGGTCGCCGGGTCGAGGTCGGCGACGCTCACCTCGGGCCTGATCTCCGGCAGCCGGTGCGCCAGTTCGCGGTCGTAGGTGTAGCCGCCGTTGACCACGCCGAGCCCGGCGGCCGACGCGATGGCCGCGACCTGCCGGAACTCCTCCACGCTGGACGTCACCAGCACGGTGCGGTGGGTGCGGGAGAACTCGTCCAGGGTGCAGTGGCCGTCGGTCGTCTCGAACGGCAGCCACGGCAGCAGCATCCGCAGGATCTCGTCGTCGTGCACGGCGAGCGACTTCACCGACAGATGGTGCGCCTGGAGGAAGCGGTGCAGCAGGTCCGGGTCGCTGGCGGCGACGCGGGCGATCCACGCGCGCAGCTTCTCGGCGAGCGCGTCACGGACGGCGGCGAGGGTGTCGTCCTCGTACAGGGACTCGCGGGACGCCGTCGGGCGCAGGCTCTCCGCGTCGACGACGCAGCGGACGAAGAACGCCCAGTCGGGCAGGATCTCCTCCGCCTGCTCCGACAGCAGCATGCCCTTGACGTGCACCCGGTGGCCGTGACGGCGCCCGGCGGGCACCGCCTCCGGCAGCACGCACGCGATGCCCTTGAGACCCACCGCCGGCAGGTCCAGCTCGATGGTGTCCAGCGGGGCGAAGCCGAACACCTCCTCGCCGTACGTGGCCAGTGCGCGGGAGCGGGCACCCGGCGTCGGGTACGTCCGCGCCCAGGGCGCCGCCTCGGGGTTGACCGGGACGGCGGGGCCGGTGCCGTCGTCGAAGGTCACCGGGTGGCGCAGCAGCGAGCCGAAGTGCCCGGCCAGGGACCGCACCCGCGCGGGCCGGGTCCACTCGCCGGCGTCGGCGCGCGGGGTCAGCGTGACCGTGGTGCCGGGCCGGGGCCGGGCGGAGGCGGGCAGGGTGCGCACGGTGTAGCTGCCGTCGCCGCGTCCCCGCCACTCCACGGCGGGCGCGTCGGGCGTACGGGCGGACCGGCTGACCACGTGGATCTCGTCCGCGACGAGGAAACAGGACAGCAGGCCGATGCCGAACTGCCCGATGAAGTCGCCGCGTTGCTCGGCGATCCCGTCGGCGCGCTTGCTGCTGCGGCCGATCGTGGCCAGGAAGGTGTGCACGTCGGCCTCGGTGAGGCCGACGCCGTCGTCCTCGACGCGCACCACGGCGGCGTCGGCGTACAGCCGGATGCCGAAGGTGCCGGCGGGGGCGGCCGGTTCGAGGGCGTGCCGGGCGGTGAGCGCGTCCACCGCGTTCTGCATCAGTTCGCGCAGATAGACGCGGGGGCTGGAGTAGAGGTGGTGGGAGAGCAGGTCGACGAGGCCGCGCAGGTCGACCTGGAAGGTGCGGTCGGCGGTGTTCTCGGGCAGGGTCATCGGCGGTCCGGGGTGTGAAGGCGTGCGACGGGCGGCGGAAGAGGGCGAGCCGGGGCTCAGAAGGCTTTGCGGAAGCGCGCGTACGTCTTCTGCGGTTCGGACATGTACGTCCACGGCCACTCGGTGTACGCGCCCTCCAGTTCGCGGAAGACGTTGGAGGCGGTGCTGCTTCCGGCCAGGGACAGGGCCATGGCGAAGATGTTGTAGTCGCCTTGCCAGCCCAGGCGGCGCTCGTAGGCGTGGTGCAGGACGCTGCGCTCCGCCGCCTCCCGCAGCTCGCTGCGGATCCTGGGCTGCTGCAGGCAGGCGCCGTCGTCGGCCTCCACCCACTCCTCGATGTACGCCATGGCGACCACGCAGCCGAGCCGGTGGCCCTCGGGCGCCTTGGCGAACGCCGCGCGGGCGAACTCCAGGGCCTCGCCGGGCTCACCGCCCCAGCGGGGCTGGAGCTGGGACAGCCATTCGAGGTGGATCTCCAGGTCGAGCGGGTCACGGCGCAGGGCGGCGTCGCGCCGGGTTTCCGCGACCGTGGAGCCGAGCGACATGCCGCGCGCGGAGGTGAGCAGGTGGCGCCACGGCGTGATCCAGTCGGGACGCAGCTCGGCCGCCTCGAACAACTGCCGCTCGGCGAGCTGGAGCCGCTCGCGGAAGACCTGCCACTGCTCCCGTGTGACGTCCACGGCACGCGCGCTGGTCCGTGCCTCCCAGCCCCAGTTGACGTGCCGCGCCCCGGATATCAGCAGGGCCGGGACCCGGTGCTCCTTGTCCTCCTCGACGGCGCGGCCGATCCAGTCCTGCACCCCGTCCAGGACGGCCAGCTGGCCGAGGACCTGATGGTCGCGGCCCAGGTCGAAGGGGGCCAGGGCGGCCTTGACCGCCTCCCAGTCACCCGCGTCGGCGGCCTCCACGACCGCCAGCACCCGCGTGTCCCCGAGGGCGCGCAGGGCGTACGTCCCGTTCTTCCTGCGCGGCGCCGGAAGGGCGTACGGATCCGCCCCCGGCCCGTCCCCGCCCCTGCCGAACAATTTGCCGAACATGTCGCGCCCTCCCCTGGTCCGCGTGATCGTCCGGCGCATCATAGGGCGCCCCACCGACACCGCTTCCACAGGGTTTTCACCTCGGGCCCACGCGAACGCCCCAGGTCGTACGGGGTGTTCCGGTACGTCCGGCCGCGAGGCGCGGGATCAGCCGCGCAGTTCCGCCAGCACCGCGTCCGTGAACGGCGGCCACGCCTCGACCGCCCAGGGGCCGAACGCGTGGTCGGCGAGCGCCACGCACGCCGCGCCCGCGTCCGGGTCGATCCACAGGAACGTGCCCGACTGGCCGAAGTGCCCGAAGGTGCGCGGCGAGGACGACCCGCCGGTCCAGTGCGGCGCCTTGCCGTCCCGGATCTCGAAGCCCAGTCCCCAGTCGTTGGGGTTCTGGTGCCCGTAACCCGGCAGCACGCCCTTGGTGCCCGGGTACTGCACGGTCATCGCCGCGGCCACCGTCCGCGGGTCCAGCAGGCGCGGCGCCTGCACCTCCGCGGCGAACAGCAGCAGGTCGTCGACCGTGGACACGCCGTCCTTCGCGGGGGAGCCCTCCAGCGAGGTCGCCGTCATCCCCAGCGGCTCCAGCACCGCCTGCCGCAGATACTCGCCGAACGGGATCTCCGTCGCCTTCTCCACGTGGTCGCCCAGCTGCTCGAACCCGGCGTTGGAGTACAGCCGCCGCTCGCCCGGCGCGGAGGTCACTCGGTGCTCGTCGAAGGCGAGGCCCGAGGTGTGCGCGAGCAGGTGGCGGACCGTCGAGCCGTCCGGGCCCGCCGGCTCGTCCAGCTCGACCGCCCCCTCCTCGTACGCGACGAGCACCGCGTACGCGGCCAGCGGCTTGGTGACCGAGGCCAGCGGGAAGCGGTGCCCGGCCGGTCCGTGCGTGCCCAGGACGGTGCCGTCCGCCCGTACCACCCCCGCCGCAGCGGTGGGAACCGGCCAGTTCTCGATCGACGCGAGGCTCTTCAGCGACATGCCGTCGAGCCTAAGCGCTCACAGCCTGAGCTCCAGCAAAGGGTCCGGCTTGGGGACGAAGCCCAGGGAGCGGTACATCGGCTCGGCCTCCGGGCTCGCGGTCAGCCGCACCCGCACGGCGCCCCGCTCCCGGAACCACTCCAGCAGCGCGTCCATGCACGCCCGCGCGTAGCCCCGGCGGCGGGCGTCCGGGTCGGTGGCGACGCTGAAGACGTAGCCGTCGGTGCCGCGCGGGTTGTGCGCGCCGCCGATGCGGTACTCGATCGTGCCGGCCACCAGCGCCGCGAGGGCGCCCGACCGCCGGGGGTGGTCCACGACGAACGCGGCGAACCCGCCGTCCGGCGCCGCCAGTCTGGCGCGCAGCACGGGCAGCGACTCGGCGTGCCACGCGGTGGACGGGTCGGACCGGGCCAGCGAGTCGATCATCACCTGACGCAGCCGCAGCACTTCCTCGGCGTCGTCGGGTGTCGCACGGCGTACAGGAGTCATGGCGGCACGGTAATCGGACGCCGTTGACCCGTGCCGCCCATTTCTCACCGGCGTCGCTTGCCTGGAGCGCACTCCAAGGATCTAGCGTGGAAGCCATGACGGTGACGGAGACCACGGGTACCAGGACCGACACCTGCGCCGGACCCCCGCAGGGCGACCGGCGGCCGGACGGCGAGGACAAGTACACGATCAGCGAGGTGGCCGCCCTCACCGGGCTGACGGCACACACCCTGCGCTGGTACGAGCGCATCGGACTGATGCCGCACATCGACCGCTCCCACACCGGGCAGCGGCGCTACACCAACCGCGACCTGGACTGGCTCGCCCTGGTCGGCAAGCTCCGGCTGACCGGCATGCCGGTCGCCGACATGGTGCGCTACGCCGAACTGGTCCGGGCCGGCGACCACACGTACACCGAGCGCTTCGAGCTGCTCAAGGCGACCCGCGAGGACGTGCTGGCCCGCATCGCCGAACTCCAGGGCACGCTCGCCGTCCTGGACCGCAAGATCAGCTTCTACGCGGACGCCGGGCGGGCCCTGGCTTCGGAAAGGGCATGATGAGCGAGCACACGATCCCCACGACCACGCTGGGCGCGGACGGCCCCGAGGTGGGCGTGCAGGGCCTCGGCTGCATGGGCATGAGCTTCGCCTACGGTCCCGCCGACGCGGACGCCTCCCGGGCGACCCTGGAGCGCGCCCTGGACCTGGGCGTCACCCTCTACGACACGGCGGACGCGTACGGCGCGGGCGACAACGAGCGTTTCCTCGCCCCGTTCCTCGCGGCGCACCGCGACGAGGTGGTCCTCGCCACCAAGTTCGCCCTGTCGATCCCGCCGGACGAGCCCACCCGGCGCATCGTCCGCAACGACCCGCCGTACATCCGGCAGGCCGTCGAGGGGAGCCTGCGGCGCCTGGAGGTCGACGTCATCGATCTGTACTACATGCACCGGCGCGACGTGAACATCCCGATCGAGGAGACCGTCGGTGTCATGGCCGAGCTGGTCCGCGAGGGCAAGGTGAAGCAGCTGGGGCTGAGCGAGGTGACGGCCGGTGAACTGCGCGCCGCCCACGCCGTGCACCCGATCGCGGTTGTGCAGTCGGAGTGGTCGCTGTTCAGCCGGGACATCGAGGCCGCGGTGGTGCCGGCGGCGCGTGAGCTGGGCGTGACCCTGGTCCCGTACTCGCCGCTCGGCCGGGGCTTCCTCACCGGTTCCTTCGCGGACGCCTCCCAGGACCTCGGCGAGGACGACATCCGCCGCACGATGCCCCGGTTCACCGGGGACAACGCGGCCGCCAACGCCGCCCTGCTCGCACCGGTCCGCGAGGCCGCCGAGGCACACGGCGTGACCCCGGCCCAGATCGCCCTGGCCTGGGTCCACCAGCAGGCGCGGGTGCACGGCCTCCCGGTCGTCCCGATCCCCGGCACCCGCCGCCCGTCCCGCGTGGAGGAGAACACGGCGGCCACCCGCATCACCCTCACCGAGTCCGAGCTGGCCTCCCTCGACCCCATCGCCGACAAGGTGGCGGGCCCCCGCTACGCGGACATGACCTTCACCTCAGCAGGCAGAGAGTAAGAAGCACACCACCCCCTGAGGAAGCGCCCCTTCAGGTCAGGGGCGCGGGGAACTGCGCGACAAGCCCCCACGCACCCGCACCCGACACCCACCCCACCCCCGGCAGGGCTAAAGCTCGGCAAGCAACTCCGCCTTCTTCGCGGAGAACTCCTCGTCCGTCACCAGCCCCGCCTGATGCAACTCCCCGAGATGCCGGATCCGCTCGGCGATGTCCGCCGGATCCCGCCGAGCGGCGGCCCCCGGCGACGCCATCGCCGGCGACGACATCACCGGCACCGCCGCACAGTCCCGCACAGCGGCCAGCACGGCCGCCGCGAACGGCAGCGACTCGTGCACGGGTCCGTACCCCAGCCCGAACACCACCGCGGCGGGGTCCTGGTCGGCCTGCGCCGGTGCCGGCACCGCCGTGTCCCGGCGCAGCAGCCGCAGATGACCCTCGAACACCTCGGGCGACCGCCACTCCACCCCGCCGAGCTCGGCTATCGGGAACCGCTGGTCGCCGGCTTTCCACTTCGCCGACGAGGCCCCGGTCCAGAACCAGCGGAACGCCACCGCCGTGCCGTCGAACGTCGCCTTGCCGTCGTACGCCTTGAACTGCAGCGGCGCCTCGGGCGCCGCCACCAGGTGGCGTTCGGCGGGGCCCGACTCGGTGAGCCGGTCGCGCAGTTCGTCGGCGTAGTACTCGGCGAGGGTCTCCCGCTCGGCGTGCAGCACCAGCCGGTAGGGGTCGCTGCTCTCCTTCAACTGCCCGGCGGCCGCCTCCATCAGCGGATCGGCTCCCGGCCGGGGCTCCAGACGCAGCACCACGGACCCGCGCTTGCCGGGCGTGAGGGTCACGCCCTCGATCGCCTCCAGCGGCACGCGCCGCTCACCGAGCGCCTGGAACAGCTTGGGTGTTCGAATCCCGCGTTCGTAACGGATGAGCACGGAGTCGGATTCGAACTCCCAGGCGGCATGAATTCCGGCCAGTACGTCACCCATGCGGCTCATCGTATGCGGCACGAGCTTCTCCGTCCCCTCCCCACGCATACCGCAGTATCTCCGCTTCTACGCGCGTCCGGTAGGGGTCGTACCGGACAAACCCGCCCGGCAGACGTCGTCCTGGTGCGCACAGGAAACCGCCCGGTATGCGCCAACCCCGATCTCGGCGAAGTTCCGCAGACTGTCCGTCCCGGGCACGAAGTACCCGGCGTGCCCCTTGGCCTCACGGGCCGACAGGACCCGCGCGCCGAACCCGTCGGCCACCGGGTCGGCCCCGTGGCCCAGCCCGCCGAGCTCCAGGTACGGCACGTCCTGGATCCAGTCGTCGGCGTCCCGCATCGCCCACACCCGCGCGGTGGTGTGCAGCTGCGCGGCGTTCTCCACCCGCATGCCCGGGCTGCCGGCCACCGCGATGTCGCTCACCCGCTCCGGCACGCGGTGCGCGGCCAGTCCGCACACCACCGAGCCGTAGCTGTGGCAGAACAGCGAGACCGGGGCCACGCCCGGCAGTCCCCGCACCATCGCGTCCAGCCGGGCCGCGCCGTCCTCCGCGCGCATCGCCGTGGCCGCGTCCATGCCGAGACCGCTGGGCGCGGTGTAGTCGGCCCAGGCGATCACGGCCGTACGGGCCGCCGGGTCGGCGGCGCGCTGGGCCGCGTACAGCGACGTGGCCATGCCGACGGGGGCGGAGTGCGCGCGCCGGGAGCGCTGGAAGGTGAGCAGGTCGGTGTCGACACCCGGAACGACCACGGACACCCGCTCGGCGCGCCGCAGGTCACCGAAGACCTCCGCGACCCGGCCGGAGCCCGCCGGGTCGAAGGCGAGGATGTGCCGTCCCGGCCGCATCAGCGCCTCCATGCGGTCCATCCTGCGGGCCGCCTGCTGCTGGCCCGAGGAGGTGAGACGGCTGTCGTGCAGACGCCGCAGCTCCACCTCGCGGGCCTCGGCCAGCGCGATCCGGTTGGCGCGGTAGCGCAGTTCGACCGGCGCGCCGTTCATGTTGCCGACCGCGAGGGGGTAGCGGTGGGCGAGCCGCACCCGCTGTCCCTCGGTGAGCGAGGCGAAGAACCGGGCCAGCCGCAGGGGCGCCGACTCGGGGTCGGGCAGCCGCTTCCCGGCCACCCGGCCGTCCTCCCACGCGGCGATCGACGCCTGGAGGGGAGCGGGGTGGCGCTGGTGGCGCAGTGCCGTCCAGCCGGTGGTCGCCAGCATCACGAAGACCACGGCGAGCGCCAGGAGCGCCCGCCACAGGTTCAGCTGAGGGGAGGTGTCGAAGGAAGTCACTGGGAGGACACACTAGGAGAACGAGAGTGTCTCGCGTGAATCTAGTGACTGGGATCACGTTTCGTTGTGCCGATTCAGGGATGCTTCCGTACGCCAGTTCGTGGCGAGGGCCGGTCCGACGTGGTCCAGGCAGATCCGCATCAGGTCCCTCAGTGCCTCGGTGCTGAGGTCGTTCCCGGCGGACCAGCGCCGCTCCGCCACCCGGATCACCCCGCCGAACGCGGCCACCAGGATCCGCGGCCGGGGGTCGGCGTCGACGTCCAGGCCCTCGCGCTCGGCGATGATGCCCGCCAGCTCCTCCTCCAGCTCCGCCGCCCGCCGCAGATGCGCGGCGAGCAGTGCGGGCGTGGACTCGATGACCCGGTAGACCCGCATGTGCAGTTCCAGGGGCACCAGCCGTCCGACGGCCTCGTTGATCGCGTCCCAGCTGTCCAGCACGGCCCGGCGCAGCACCTCCAGCGGCGCCTCGTCCCGCGGGCGCGCCCGGACGGCGTCGGTGATCTGCGACTCCGCGAGGCGCGGGACGAACAGCGCGACCTCCTCCTTGCTGGCGAAGTAGCGGAAGAAGGTGCGCTGCGAGACGTCGACGGCCGCGGCGATGTCGTCGACGGTCGTCCCGTCGTAGCCGCGGGTGGCGATCAGCTCCAGGGCGGCCCGGACCAGGGCGTCCCGGGTGCGCTGCTTCTTGCGCTCACGCAGACCCGGTCGCGGCAGCGTGCCCGCGACGGTCCCGGCCGATTCCATGGCTCCTCCTTGAACCGCTCTTCCGGTTCAGGCTATAGGCGCATGTCCTGTCAGTTACTGACTGGTGAATTGGTTTGTCAAGTGTCAGTGGCTGTCACTAGCCTCGAACGTATGACTAGTCAGACCACCATCGACAAGGCGGGGCAGGGGGACGGACCCTCGGGCGCCCCGTCGGAGGCGACGCCGGGCAAGGGGCTGCGCGGGCACCCCTGGTTCACGCTGTTCACCGTTGCCGTGGGGGTCATGATGGTGGCCCTGGACGGCACCATCGTGGCCATCGCCAATCCCGCCATCGCCAGTGACCTCGGCGCCACCCTCGCCGACGTCCAGTGGATCACCAACGCGTACTTCCTCGCCCTCGCGGTGTCCCTGATCACCGCGGGCAAGCTCGGTGACCGCTTCGGGCACCGGCAGACGTTCCTCATCGGTGTCGTCGGCTTCGCCGCCGCCTCCGGCGCCATCGGCCTGTCCGACAGCATCACCCTGGTCATCGTCTTCCGCGTGCTCCAGGGCCTGTTCGGCGCGCTGCTGATGCCGGCCGCGCTCGGCCTGCTGCGGGCCACGTTCCCGGCCGAGAAGCTCAACATGGCCATCGGCATCTGGGGCATGGTCATCGGCGCCTCGACCGCCGGCGGGCCGATCCTCGGCGGTGTCCTCGTCGAGCACGTCAACTGGCAGTCGGTGTTCTTCATCAACGTGCCGGTCGGTGTCCTCGCCGTCGCGCTCGGCGTGTGGATCCTGCTCGACCACCGCGCGGAGAACGCGCCGCGCTCCTTCGACGTGCCGGGCATCGCCCTGCTGTCCGGTGCGATGTTCTGCCTCGTGTGGGCCCTGATCAAGGCGCCCGAGTGGGGCTGGGGCGACGGCAGGACCTGGGGATTCATCGCCGCCTCGGTGATCGGCTTCGTCGCCTTCGCCGTCTGGGAGACCAGGGTGAAGGAGCCGCTGATCCCGCTGGCCCTCTTCCGCTCGGTCCCGCTGTCCGCGGGCGTCGTGCTGATGGTGCTCATGGCCATCGCCTTCATGGGCGGCCTGTTCTTCGTCACCTTCTACCTGCAGAACGTGCACGGGCTGAGCCCGGTCGACGCCGGTCTGCACCTGCTTCCGCTCACCGGCATGATGATCGTCGGCTCCCCGCTCGCGGGCGTGATGATCACCAAGGTCGGTCCGCGGATCCCGCTGGCCGGCGGTATGGCCTGCACCGCGCTCGCCATGTACGGCATCTCCACGCTGGAGAAGAGCACCGGCAGCCTCGCCATGTCCGTCTGGTTCGCCCTGCTCGGCCTCGGCCTCGCCCCCGTCATGGTCGGCGCCACCGAGGTCATCGTGGGCAACGCGCCGCTGGAGCTCTCCGGGGTCGCCGGCGGTCTGCAGCAGTCCGCGATGCAGGTGGGCGGCAGCCTCGGCACGGCCGTGCTGGGTGCCGTGATGGCCTCCAAGGTGGACGGCGACCTGCCGGGCAACTGGGACAAGGCCGGGCTCCCGCCGCTGAACCCGGAGCAGGCCGCTGCGGCCTCCCAGGCGGTGCAGGTCGGTGTGCCGCCGGTGGCCAAGGGCACCCCCGAGGCGATCGCCGTGAAGATCACCGACGTCGCCCACGACACCTTCATCTCCGGCATGAGCCTGGCGTCCCTGGTGGCCGCCGGGGTCGCCGCGGTCGCCGTCGGGGTGGCGCTGTTCACCAAGCGCGGTGAGAACGCGGAGGCGGGCGCGGGCGTCGGCCACATCTGACGGCCCGTCCACATCTGACGGTCCGTGAGGACCATCGCACGCGCGCTGCCGGAGGGGGGGCGGCGCGCGGGCGGCGGTCATCCCCCGGCATGCGGGGGAATTCGGGGCGGAAGCGGGGTACCCGTCATGTCAACCAACCCATCAGGGAGTTGATGATGGCGAGCTTCGGACAAGGTACGCGCAGGCACCCCCGCACCAGTGGCCGGACGTGGTCACGGTCCGGGCCGGATCGCGCGACGCTCGGGATCATCGGAGCCATCTGCGCCGTCGCCGGTTTCTTCGTACTGGGCATCGTCCTCGGCCCGGTGGCGATGGTGTGCGGCTGGCTCGCGATGGGCCGCAGCTGGGCGGGCTCCCGCTCGGTGCCGGCACTGATCGCCCTGGTCCTCGGTGCCATCGACACGCTCCTGGCCCTCATCTGGCTGGCCGGGGCGGGCGCCATGGGCAACGGCATGTTCTGACACCCGGGCACCACACGGCTGAGCCCCCGGCGACGCGCCGGGGGCTCAGCCGTTTCCCGTGCTACGCGTCGCCGCCCGCCGCGCCCGGGTCCGCGGCCGACACGTCCAGCAGCTGGTACCGGTCGATCGCCTGCTTCAGCACCGAGCGGTCGAGGTGCCCCTCGCGGGCCAGCTCGGTCAGCACCGCCAGCACGATCGACTGCGCGTCGATGTGGAAGAACCGCCGGGCCGCCCCGCGGGTGTCCGCGAAGCCGAAGCCGTCCGCGCCCAGCGACTGGTACGTCCCCGGCACCCAGCGCGCGATCTGGTCCGGCACCGACCGCATCCAGTCGGACACCGCCACCACCGGCCCCCGCGCCGAGGCCAGCTTGCGCGTCACGTACGGGGTGCGCTGCTCCTCCTCCGGGTGCAGCAGGTTGTGCCGCTCGCAGTCCACGGCCTCGCGCCGCAGCTCGTTCCAGGAGGTCGCCGACCAGACGTCCGCCTTGACGTTCCACTCCTCGGCGAGGATCTTCTGCGCCTCGACCGCCCACGGCATCGCGACGCCGGAGGCCAGGATCTGCGCCGGGAGCGAGCCCGCCGGGCCCTCGCTGAAGCGGTACAGCCCCTTGACGATGCCCTCGGCGTCCACGTTCTCCGGCTCCGCCGGGTGCTGGATCGGCTCGTTGTACACGGTGAGGTAGTAGAAGACGTCCTCGCCGTGCGGGTGTTCGCCGGAGGAGCCGTACATCCGGCGCAGCCCGTCCTGCACGATGTGCGCGATCTCGTAGCCGAACGCCGGGTCGTAGGCGACGCACGCCGGGTTGGTCGAGGCGAGCAGCTGCGAATGACCGTCGGCGTGCTGCAGCCCCTCACCGGTCAGTGTGGTCCGCCCCGCGGTGGCGCCGAGGACGAAGCCCCGGGACAGCTGGTCGGCCATCTGCCAGAACTGGTCGCCGGTGCGCTGGAATCCGAACATCGAGTAGAAGACGTACACCGGGATGAGCGGCTCGCCGTGCGTGGCGTAGGCCGAGCCGGCCGCGATCAGCGAGGCGGTGCAGCCGGCCTCGGAGATGCCGTCGTGCAGCATCTGCCCGTTGGGTGCCTCCTTGTACGCGAGCAGCAGCTCCCGGTCCACGGACTCGTACTGCTGGCCGAGCGGGTTGTAGATCTTCGCGCTCGGGAAGAACGAGTCCATGCCGAACGTGCGGTATTCGTCCGGCGCGATCAGCACGAACCGCCGGCCGATCTCCTTGTCCCGCATGAGGTCCTTGAGGAGCCGGACGAAGGCCATGGTCGTCGCGATGGACTGCTGGCCGGAGCCCTTCTTCACGGTCGCGTACGTCTTGTCGTCCGGCAGGGCGAGCGGCCTGGACCGCACCACCCGCGTCGGCACGTACCCGCCGAGGGTCCGGCGGCGGTCGTGCATGTACTGCATCTCCTCGGTGTCCGGCCCCGGGTGGTAGTAGGGCGGCGGACCGGACTCCAGGTCCTTGTCGGAGATCGGCAGGTGCAGCCGGTCCCGGAAGTGCTTCAGGTCCTCGACCGTCAGCTTCTTCATCTGGTGCGTGGCGTTGCGGCCCTCGAAGTTCGGGCCCAGCGTCCAGCCCTTGATCGTCTTCGCCAGGATCACCGTCGGCTGGCCCTTGTGCTCCAGGGCCGCCTTGTAGGCCGCGTAGATCTTGCGGTGGTCGTGGCCGCCGCGCCCCAGGTGCAGGATCTGGTCGTCGGTCATGCCCTCGACCATGGCGCGCAGCCGGTGGTCGTCACCGAAGAAGTGGTCGCGGATGTACGCGCCGGACTCGGTGGCGTAGGTCTGGAACTGGCCGTCGGGCGTGGTGTTCATCTTGTTGACCAGCACGCCGTCGCGGTCCTGGGCCAGCAGCGGGTCCCAGGTGCGGTCCCAGACCAGCTTGATCACGTTCCAGCCGGCGCCCCGGAAGACCGACTCCAGCTCCTGGATGATCTTGCCGTTACCGCGCACCGGGCCGTCGAGCCGCTGGAGGTTGCAGTTGACGACGAAGGTCAGGTTGTCCAGGCCCTCGCGCGCGGCGATGGTCAGCTGGCCCAGCGACTCCGGCTCGTCCATCTCGCCGTCGCCGAGGAACGCCCACACGTGCGACTTCGAGGTGTCCGCGATGTCGCGGGCGTGCATGTAGCGGTTCATCCGGGCCTGGTAGATGGCACCGATCGGGCCGAGGCCCATCGACACCGTCGGGAACTCCCAGAAGTCCGGCATCGACCGCGGGTGCGGGTACGACGACAGCGCGTACGGCGCCTTCGACTTCTCCTGGCGGAACCCGTCGAGGTGCTGCTCGCTCAGCCGGTCCAGCAGGTACGCGCGGGCGTAGATGCCCGGCGAGGCGTGCCCCTGGAAGAAGACCTGGTCGCCGCCGTCGCCCTCGTCCTTGCCGCGGAAGAAGTGGTTGAAGCCCACGTCGTACAGCGAGGCGGAGGACGCGAACGTGGCGATGTGGCCGCCCACCCCGATGCCCGGGCGCTGGGCGCGCGAGACCATCACGGCCGCGTTCCAGCGGGTCGCGTTGAGGATCTTGCGTTCGATCTCCTCGTTGCCCGGGAAGAACGGCTCGGCCCGGGTGGGGATCGTGTTCACGTAGTCCGTGCTGCGCATCTCGGGCACGGCGACGCGCTTGGCGCGGGCCCGCTCGATCAGCCGCAGCATCAGATAACGGGCCCGCTCCCGGCCGCGCTCGTCGACCGCGGCGTCGAGGGAGTCGAGCCACTCCTGGGTTTCCTCGGGATCGAAGTCAGGAACCTGACTCGGGAGGCCGCCAATGATGATCGGGTTGCGATCGGATGCGGAAGCCACGCTGTTCCTTACCTGTCGGAGGGCCGTGAAAGGGCCGTCGTCTCGCTCGCCACGGCCCGGATTGCGCCGGTCCCATGCTCCACCCCCGGGCCTCGGACGTCATCTCTACCGAGAGGTAATCCGAAGGTCCGGCCGGTACGGTGAGGCAAGGGGCGAGTACATTCGAGTCTCGTACCCACAGACGGTTCCCAAACGCCCAAACGGGGCACAAAGGTGTGGTGTCCATCACTGCGGGCGATGATGGTGTGCCTGAAGTTGCGGTGACCCGGCCAGGATCGTCACCGTTTCGGCGGTGCGCACGGCCGGGTACTTGCGCGATCCGTCCCGCCCGTGTGGACTACGGCCAATGCTTCGCGCACGCGCGTGGCTGAGACATTCCCAAGACATGATCAGGAGGCAACCCGTGAGCGCGACCGCGGACCACGCGGAGGAGCGGACGAACCCTGCCGGCAGGCTGGGGTTCCAGCCCGGGCAGGTGGTCCAGGAAATCGGCTACGACGACGACGTCGACCAGGAGCTCCGCGAGGCCATCGAGGGCGTCATCGAGAGCGACCTTGTCGACGAGGACTACGACGACGTGGCTGACGCCGTTGTGCTGTGGTTCCGCGACGACGACGGCGACCTGACGGATGCGCTGGTGGATGCCACCACGTACATCGAAGAGGGCGGCGCGATCCTGCTGCTCACGCCGAAGACCGGCCGGGACGGCTACGTCGAGCCGAGCGACATCTCGGAGGCGGCTACCACGGCCGGCCTGACGGCGTCCAAGAGCGTCAGCGTCGGCAAGGACTGGAGCGGCAGCCGGCTGGCGACCCCGAAGGCGGCCAAGTCGAAGCGGTGAACCATCCCCGGACGGGCCGGCGGCGGCGTGCGTGGCACGCGTCGGCCCGTTCGCGGGACCGTCGTCTCCCCTGCGTAGGGTGGTCGCAGCGCACCACCGCGGAGGGACGAGGACGACGATGACGATCCCGGTCGGCGAGCAGGCTCCCGACTTCGAACTCAAGGACAACCACGGCGCCCCGGTGCGTCTGTCCGACTTCCGTGGGCAGAAGCACGTGGTGCTGCTCTTCTACCCGTTCGCGTTCACCGGTGTGTGCACCGGCGAGCTGGGCGAGATCCGCGACCGGCTGAAGGAGTTCGCCGAGCGCGACGCCGAGGTGCTCGCCGTCTCCAACGACTCCATCCACACCCTCCGGGTCTTCGGTGAGCAGGAGGATCTTCCCTTCCCGCTGCTCAGCGACTTCTGGCCGCACGGCAACGTCTCCCGCGCCTACGGCGTCCTCGACGAGGACAAGGGATGCGCGGTACGGAAGACCTTCGTGATCGACAAGGAGGGTGTCGTACGCCGGACCGTGAGCAGCGGCATGGCGGACGCCCGTGACCCGGACGAGTACCTCGCGGCGCTCGACGCGCTGTGACCGTTCGCCGCCAGGGACTGCGGCCCCGGGGAACCCGTCACTAGGATCGACTCGTTGATCCGACATCCAAGCACAACGGGGCATCCCGCCCCTGGACACCAAGGGAGGACTCGTGGGAGTCAGCCTCAGCAAGGGCGGCAACGTATCGCTGAGCAAGGAGGCGCCGGGCCTGACCGCGGTCATCGTCGGACTGGGGTGGGACGTCCGCACCACGACCGGCACCGACTTCGACCTCGACGCCAGTGCCCTGCTGCTGAACAACTCGGGCAAGGTCGGCAACGACGCCAACTTCGTCTTCTTCAACAACCTCAAGAGCCCCGACGGATCCGTCGAGCACACCGGTGACAACCTCACCGGTGAGGGCGAGGGCGACGACGAGCAGATCAAGGTCAACCTGGCCGGTGTCCCGGCGGACATCGAGAAGATCGTCTTCCCGGTCTCCATCTACGACGCCGAGAACCGCCAGCAGTCCTTCGGCCAGGTGCGCAACGCGTTCATCCGCGTCGTCAACCAGGCCGGCGGCGCCGAGATCGCCCGTTACGACCTGTCGGAGGACGCCTCGACCGAGACCGCCATGGTCTTCGGCGAACTGTACCGGCACGGCGCGGAGTGGAAGTTCCGCGCCATCGGCCAGGGGTACGCCTCCGGCCTGCGCGGCATCGCGCAGGACTTCGGTGTGAACGTCTGAGACGCACACCTCCCGGGCGGCTGCGCCCGAGCGGCCGTCCCGCACGGCCACATCGTCCGGCGCCGCACGGTTTACGTGCGGCGCCGGACGTGCAGGACCACCTGAGAAACACCACCCGGAGGGGGACCAGCATCATGGGCGTCACGCTTGCCAAAGGGGGCAACGTCTCCTTGTCCAAGGCCGCACCCGACCTCACGCAGGTGATGGTCGGGCTCGGCTGGGACGCGCGCTCCACCACGGGAGCCGACTTCGACCTCGACGCCAGCGCGCTGATGTGCAGCGGCGGCCGGGTCATGGGGGACGAGTGGTTCATCTTCTACAACCAGCTCACGAGCCCGGACGGCTCGGTGGAGCACACCGGCGACAACCTCACCGGTGAGGGTGACGGCGACGACGAGTCCCTGCTGATCGACCTGTCCAAGGTGCCGGCGCAGTGCGACAAGATCGTCTTCCCGGTCTCCATCCACATGGCCGACGAGCGTGGCCAGACGTTCGGCCAGGTCAGCAACGCGTTCATCCGCGTGGTGAACCAGGCGGACGGCCAGGAGCTCGCCCGGTACGACCTGAGCGAGGACGCCTCCACCGAGACAGCGATGATCTTCGGTGAGCTCTACCGCTACCAGGGCGAGTGGAAGTTCCGTGCAGTAGGGCAGGGGTACGCGTCAGGCCTGCGCGGCATCGCTCTAGACTTCGGGGTCAACGTTTCGTAAAGCCGCCACGGCGGCGGGGGAGACCCGTACACACACCTGGGGTAGCCAGTGGTTCTGAAAACCTTCGGCTGGTCGTTCGCGGTCACCGCGCTCGGCCTGGTCGCAGCGGTCCTCTTCGGGGGGTGGACCGCCTTCGGCATCGTGGCGATCCTCTCGATCCTCGAGATTTCGCTGTCCTTCGACAACGCGGTGGTCAACGCCGGAATCCTGAAGAAGATGAATGCCTTCTGGCAGAAGATCTTCCTCACCATCGGCATCCTGATCGCCGTCTTCGGTATGCGACTGGTCTTCCCCGTCGTCATCGTCGCGGTCAGCGCACAGCTCGGTCCGATCGAGGCGGTCGACCTCGCGCTCAGCGACAAGGACCGATACCAGGAGCTCGTCACCGACGCCCACCCGTCGATCGCCGCCTTCGGTGGCATGTTCCTCCTGATGATCTTCCTCGACTTCATCTTCGAGGACCGCGACATCAAGTGGCTGGCCTGGCTGGAGCGGCCGCTGGCCAAGCTCGGCAAGGTCGACATGCTGTCGGTCTGCATCGCGCTGATCGTCCTGCTGATCTCCGCCATGACCTTCGCCGCCAACGCCCACCAGCACGGCGGCACGCACGTGGACAAGGCGGAGACGGTCCTGCTGGCCGGCATCGCCGGTCTGATCACCTACATGATCGTGGGCGGGCTCTCCGGCTACTTCGAGGACAAACTCGAAGAGGAGGAGGAGCAGGAACACGAGGAGGAGGAGAAGGCCGCACGCGAGGGCAAGCCCAAGTCGGCGATCGCCCTGGCCGGCAAGGCCGCGTTCTTCATGTTCCTCTACCTCGAGGTGCTGGACGCGTCCTTCTCCTTCGACGGCGTGATCGGCGCCTTCGCCATCACCAACGACATCGTGCTGATGGCGCTCGGCCTCGGCATCGGCGCCATGTACGTCCGGTCGCTCACGGTCTACCTGGTCCGCCAGGGCACCCTGGACGACTATGTGTACCTGGAGCACGGCGCGCACTACGCGATCGGCGCCCTGGCGATGATCCTGCTCGTCACCATCCAGTACCAGATCAACGAGATCATCACCGGTCTCGTCGGCGTCGTCCTGATCGGCGCCTCCTTCTGGTCCTCCGTGCGCCGCAACAAGCGCATCGCGGAGGCGGAGGCACGGGCGGACGACAAGACAGAGGTCGCGTCCGGGGTGTGACAGCCCTCCGGGTGAGGAACGCTCTCGACGGGGCGGCCACCGAGGACCAGTCCTCGGTGGCCGCCCCGTCGGCCGTGCGGCGCCCCGGCGCCCCGCGGCCACCGGCGGGGGTTCGACAAGTGGACTTGGGGCGGGAATGAGTTTCCTGGACGGACTGTGGCGCGGACGCGGGAACGCCTTCGACTCCGGCAACGCGGCCACCAACGCCATCGAGCTGACCAAACGGCACGGCCATGTGTCCTTGACCAAGCAGGGCGCGGCCAACGGCCATCTGCGGATCAACCTCAGCTGGCGGATGCGCACCTCCGACTTCGGCGGCCCGCAGCGCGAGAGCCTGCTGCGCCACCCGTTCAAGGCGCTCAAGCCGCCGGAGGTCGTCGGGCACAGCCAGTCCATGGTCAACGTGGACCTCGACCTCGGCTGCCTGTACGAACTCCAGGACGGCACCAAGGGCGTGGTGCAGCCCCTCGGCGGATTCCTCGGCGACGTCAACGACCCGCCGTACGTGAAGCTGAGCGGTGACGACCGGTTCGGCTCCGCCTCGGGCGAGACGATCTACGTCAACCTGGACCAGCGGGAGAACATCAAGCGCCTGCTGGTCTTCGCCTACATCTACGACCAGACGCCGGCCTTCGACCGCACCCATGCCGTGGTCACGCTCTACCCGAGCAACGGCCCGCGGATCGAGATCTCCCTCGACGAACGCCATCCGCAGGCCCGCTCCTGCGCGGTGGTGATGATCGAAAACGTCAAGAACGAGATCCTCGTGCACCGCGAGGTGCGGTTCGTCTACGGCTTCCAGGCGGAGCTGGACCGGCTCTACGGCTGGGGCCTTCAGTGGGGCAGGGGCTTCAAGACGAAGGCCGACCGGTGAGCCGCGGCCGGCCCACCGGTCGGCCTTCCGGCCGTGCCCAGGGCCTGTCGGACAGGCCCTAGCGTCCGAGGAACTGCGGACCCTGCGGCGGGAGCCGGAAGTCCGGGTCGGGGGCGCCGGAGGCCGGCGGCGGGAAGCCGTAGCCGGTGGGCGCGGCCGGGGCGGCGGCCGTGGCGGGCTCCGGATAGCCGTAGGCGGGGCGGCCCGCCGGGTGCGGGTAGCCGTAGGCGGGCTGCGTGGCCGGGGGCTGCTGCGGGGGATAGCCGTACGCGGGCTGCGCGGGCACGCCCACGGGCGGCTGCTCGGGCGGCAGCGGGCGGGACACCTCCGGTGCCGCCGCCACCGGGGCCTGCGGCTGGGTCAGCGCGTCGGGCGAGACGCCCTCGGGGGCCTGCGCGGGCGGCTCCGGCGTGGCCGGGCGGTCCGCGTCGGGCCCCTCGGCGGCCTCCGACTCGTCCACCGAGATGCCGAAGTCGGTCGCCAGGCCCTTCAGCCCGTTGGAGTAGCCCTCGCCGAGCGCCCGGAACTTCCACCCCTCCCCGCGCCGGTACAGCTCACCGCAGATGAGCGCGGTCTCCCGGCCCGTCTCCGGCTTGACGTCGAAGTACGCCAGCGCCTCGCCGTCGGACGTCCGCGCGTCGTACAGCAGGATGCGCAGGGCCTGTACGCGGTCGAAGGTGACCCCGTCCGCCGACGCGACGAGGAGAATCCGGCCGACACCCGACTCGACACCGGCCAGGTCTGTCTGGATCGTGTCGGTCAGACCCTCGGCGACCCGCTTCTTGCCGAGCCGCCACACCTTCCCGGACGGGTGCCGGGGCTGGTTGTAGAAGACGAAGTCCTCGTCGGAGCGCACACGGCCGTCGAGACCGAGGAGCAGCGCGGAGGCGTCCACGTCCGGCACCCCCTGCCCGGGCGACCAGCGCAGCACGGCGCGTACCGTGGTGGCCTCGAGAGGAACGTTCGACCCCTTCAGCATCGCGTGCGTCATGCGGTCATCCTGCCTTCTCCGTCCTGGTCACGACAATGCGGGGGGTTGGCTCCGACATCACGGGGTTACCTGAAGTTCATGCCCGGCGGGAACCGCCGACACGGGCCCCTACGTACTATTACCGGCCACCTTCCGGCACAACCGGCCACCTTCCGGCACATCACAGAGCCCACCAGAGCCACGGGGGAGTTCAATGCGTCATTTCGGGCACATCGCCCCTGCGGTAAGGAAACGTCTCTTCTACCGGGAGCCCTGCTCCTTCACCGCCGACTCACCGGCGCGGGTGCTGTCCGCCGCGCTCGGCGCCACCCTCTACAGCCCCGCCACCCGGCCCCGGCTCGCCGACGACATCGTCAAGCAGGGCGCCCGCGGCGTGGTCTCCATGGTGCTCTGCCTGGAGGACTCCATCAGCGACGCCGACGTCGTCGCCGGCGAGGAGAACCTGGTCCGCCAGCTCACCGGCCTCGCCGGACGGCCCGGGGCCGACCCGCCGCTGCTGTTCGTCCGGGTCCGGGTCCCCGAGCAGATCCCCGACCTGGTCCGCCGCCTCGGCCCCGCGGTCCCGCTGCTGTCCGGATTCGTGCTGCCGAAGTTCACCGCCGAGCGCGGACTGCCGTTCCTCGAGGCGCTCACCGCCGCCGAGTCCGCGAGCGGCCACCGGCTGTTCGCCATGCCGGTGCTGGAGTCGCCCGAGCTGCTCTACCGCGAGAGCCGCGTGGAGACGCTGGAGGGCATCTTCGGCGCCGTCGACAAGTACCGCGACCGCGTGCTCGCCCTGCGCCTCGGCGTCACCGACTTCTGCTCCTCCTACGGGCTGCGCCGGGGCCCCGACATGACGGCGTACGACATCCAGGTCGTCGCCTCGGTGATCTCCGACGTGGTGAACATGCTGGCCCGGGCCGACGGCACCGGGTTCACCGTGACCGGACCCGTCTGGGAGTACTTCCGGGTCCAGGAGCGCATGTTCAAGCCCCAGCTGCGGCAGAGCCCCTTCCTGGAGGTGCAGGCCACGGCGCTGCGCGAGACGCTGATCGAACACGCCATGGACGGCCTGCTGCGCGAGATCGCCCTCGACCGGGCCAACGGCCTGCTCGGCAAGACCTGCATCCACCCGTCCCACGTCCTGCCCGTGCACGCGCTGTCCGTCGTCAGTCACGAGGAGTACAGCGACGCCCAGGACATCCTGCGGCCGGATCGCGGCGGCGGGGGTGTACTCAGGTCCGCGTACACCAACAAGATGAACGAGGTGAAGCCGCACCGCGCCTGGGCGGAGCGGACCCTGCTGCGCGCCGAGGTGTTCGGCGTCGCCAACGAGGACATCGGCTTCGTGGAACTGCTCGCGGCGGGCCTGGCGGAGTGACCGAGAGGGAGAACAAGGCTGTGAACGAGGGGATGCGCCGGCCGGCGCGTCACAACACCCCGGCCGGCGCGGACACCTGGTCCGGCACCTGGGTCGCCGAGCGGCTCGGCGTCGAGCTGACCGGCGACGAGCGGCTGCCCGGGCTGCTGGGGCTGGCCCTGCGCCGCAACCCCAAGCGGGCCCACCTGCTGGTGTCGAACGTCCTCGGCAAGCACGTCCCCCAGGCTCCGTCCGTGGTCCACGGGCACGGCGTCGAGCTCGGCCGCCGGGTGCGGAGGCTGCTGGGCGAGGACGCGGCCGGGCGGGCCGTCGTGCTCGGGTACGCCGAGACCGCGACCGGTCTCGGCCACTCCGTCGCCGACGGCCTGGGCACCGCGCCCTACCTGCACTCCACGCGCCGGCCGGTCGCCGGGGTCGCCACCGCCGGCGGTTTCGAGGAGTCCCACTCGCACGCCACCTCCCACCTGCTGCTGCCGGAGGATCCCGCGCTGCTGGCGGGGGACGGGCCGCTGGTGCTGGTGGACGACGAGTTCTCGACGGGGAACACGGTGCTGAACACCGTCCGCGCTCTTCACGCGCGGTATCCGCGGGGACGGTACGTCGTCGTCGCGCTGGTCGACATGCGGTCGGCGGCGGACGCCGGGCGGCTGGAGGAGTTCGGCCGGGAGATCGGGGCGCGGATCGATCTGGTGACGGTCGCGTCGGGAACGGTGCGGTTGCCTGAGGGCGTCCTGGAGAAGGGGCAGGCGCTGGTGGCGCGGCACGAGGCTGCCGCGGAGGGTGGTCGGGCGGCCGCGGCGCCGTCGGGGCCGAGCGCGCGGTTCCCCGCGCCCCTTCGGGGCGCCGGTGACGGCGCACAAGCCCCCACCGGGCCGCAGTCGGCCGGGGATCTCACCCGAGTGGACCTGCGCTGGCCGGCCGGCCTCCCCGACGGAGGCCGTCACGGGTTCACCCCCGCCCACCGCACCGCACTCGAGAACGCCCTCCCCGCCATGGCGGCCCGAATATCCGCCGCCCTCCCCGAACAGGCGCACCGCGTGCTCGTCCTCGGCTTCGAGGAACTGATGTACGCCCCCCTGCGCCTCGCCACCGAGCTGGAGCGCACCACCGGCGCCGAGGTGCGCTACTCCACCACCACCCGCTCGCCCGTCCTCGCGGTCGACGACCCCGGCTACGCCATCCGCACCCGCCTGGTCTTCCCCGCCCACGACGACCCCGCCGACGGCCCCGGCGAGCGCTACGCCTACAACGTCGCGGGCGCCGGCTTCGACGCCGTCGTCGCCGTCGTCGACTCGGCCGCCGACACCCCCGCGCTGCACGCGCCCGACGGCCTGCTCGCCCGGCTCGCCGAACACACCCCGCGGGTCCTTCTCGCGGTCGTACCGTCGTACGTGCCCGCCGCGCCCGCCGCCGTCCAGGACGCCCCCGAAAGGCCCGCCACCATGCTGCCCGAGCCCCTCCGAGGTCCCGCCTTCTCCTCGTACGCGCCCGAGGAGGTCGGCTGGCTGCTCCAGGACCTCTCGGACGTGACGCTGGAGGCGCCGACCGAGGAGCGCGAGGAGGCCATCCAGAGCGGCGGCGCCCACTACGCCGAGTCGCTGCCGGTGGAGTACCAGCCGAGCGAGCGGTACCAGCAGCTCTTCCACGACGCCCTGGAGGCGTCGGCGGCCCGGCTGGCGCACGCCGTCGGCGTCGTCACCGAGACCGTCCTCGCCGAGCGGCCACCCCGCCCGGTGCTGGTGTCCCTGGCCCGCGCCGGCACGCCGGTCGGCATCCTGATGCGCCGCTGGGCGCTGCACCGTCACGGCCTCGACCTGCCGCACTACGCCGTGTCCATCGTGCGTGGCCGCGGCATCGACGCCAACGCCCTGCGCTGGCTGGCCGCCCACCACGACCCGCGCGACGTGGTGTTCGTCGACGGCTGGACCGGCAAGGGCGCCATCACCCGTGAACTCGCCCAGGCCGTCGAAGAGTTCGAGAAGGCCGAGGGCGTCACCGGCTTCGACCCGGAGATCGCGGTCCTCGCCGACCCCGGATCCTGCGTCCGTACGTACGGCACCCGCGAGGACTACCTGATCCCGTCCGCGTGCCTCAACTCCACGGTGTCCGGCCTGATCTCACGCACCGTGCTGCGCGCCGACCTGGTCGGCCCCGACGACTACCACGGCGCCAAGTACTACCGCGAACTCGCCGGCGCCGACTTGTCGGTGGCCTTCCTGGACGCCGTCACGGCCCGCTTCGAGGAGGTCACCGAGGCAGCCCGCGCCGAGGCCAAGGAGCTGCTCGCCGCGGACCGCACGCCCACCTGGGAGGGCTGGGCGGCGGTGGAACGCATCAGCGAGGAGTACGGCATCCACGACGTGAACCTCGTCAAGCCCGGCGTCGGCGAGACCACCCGGGTGCTGCTGCGCCGGGTGCCGTGGAAGGTGCTGGCCCGCGCCGGGGCCGGCAGCGACCTGGACCACGTCCGCCTGCTAGCCGAGCAGCGGGGCGTCCCCGTGGAGGAGGTCGCCGACCTGCCGTACACCTGTGTCGGCCTGATCCACCCGCGCTTCACCCGGGGCGCGACCGGCGCCGACGGCACGGCGGTGAGCCGCTGATGCCCGTCATCGTCGCCAGCGACCTCGACCGCACCCTCATCTACTCCGCCGCCGCCCTCGCCCTGACCATGCCCGACGCGCGGGCGCCCAGGCTGCTGTGCGTGGAGGTCCACGAGAGCCGGCCCCTGTCCTACCTGACGGAGACCGCCGCCCAGCTCCTCACCGAGCTGGGTGACGAGGCCCTGTTCGTCCCCACCACGACCCGCACCCGCAAGCAGTACCAGCGCATCAACCTGCCCGGCCCCGCCCCGACGTACGCGATCTGCGCCAACGGCGGGCACCTGCTCGTCGACGGTGTCTCCGACCCCGACTGGCACGCGAGCGTCCAGGCCCGGCTGGCCGACGAGTGCGCGCCGCTGGCCGAGGTGCAGGAGCACCTGCTGCGCACCGCCGACCCCGTGTGGGTGCGCAAGCACCGGACCGCCGAGGACCTCTTCGCCTACCTCGTCGTCGAGCGCGAGCTGCTGCGCGAGGAGTGGGTGAAGGAACTCGGCGAGTGGGCGGAGAACCGCGGCTGGACGGTGTCCCTCCAGGGCCGCAAGATCTACGCCGTGCCCAAGCCGCTCACCAAGAGCGCGGCCATGCGGGAGGTCGCCCGGCGCACCGGCGCGGACCTCACCCTCGCCGCGGGTGACTCCCTCCTCGACGCGGACCTGCTGCTCGCCGCCGACCTGGGCTGGCGCCCCGGCCACGGCGAACTCGCCGAGGCGTCCTGGACGGCCCCCGGCATCCGCTCCCTGCCCGAGCGGGGCGTCGCGGCGGGCGAACGCATCCTCCGCGAACTCCTGCGCACCATCCGCTCGCGCTGACCCCGCCCCGCCGTGCGGCGGCGCGGACACCTTAGGGCGACGCCCGCGGTGCGTGGGGACGGCGCCGGGGTGGGGCAGGCGTCCTACGAGGCCGGTGCCGTCAGTCGGGGCGGCGCAGGGTGAGGGTGTCCGCCGAGGAGGGGGTCGGCCGGGTGTCGTCCGGCCCGGCGGGCGCGTCGTCCTTGGCGGTGCGGGCGCGGCGCAGGCGCAGGATCACGAAGGTCACGAGGGCCAGGGCGGCAGCCGCCAGCACCACCTTGGAGTAGGCCGAGACGACGGACGCGACCTCGGTCCAGTTGTCGCCGAGCGCCCAGCCCGCCAGCACGAACGCCGTGTTCCAGATCGCGCTGCCCAGCGTGGTCAGGCCCAGGAACAACGGCAGCGGCATCCGCTCCACCCCGGCGGGCACCGAGACGAGACTGCGGAAGACCGGGATCATCCGGCCGAAGAACACCGCCTTCGACCCGTGCCGCAGGAACCACGCCTCCGTCTTCTCGACGTCCCCGACCTTCACCAGCGGCAGCCGCCCCGCGAGCGCCAGCGTCCGCTCCCGGCCGAGCAGTGCGCCCACCCCGTACAGCGCGAGCGCGCCGACCACCGAGCCGGCGGTGGTCCACAGCAGCACGGCGACGAGGCTCATCCGCCCGCTGCTCGCGGCGAACCCCGCGAGCGGCAGGATCACCTCGCTGGGGATGGGCGGGAAGAGGTTCTCCAGCGCGATGGCGAGTCCGGCCCCGGGGGCGCCGAGGGCGTCCATGAGGCTGTTGACCCACTGCGGTCCGCCGCCCGTCTCCGCGGCGGATGTGATCCCGTGTGCTGCGCCGGCTGTCATGCCCCCACGCTAGGAAGGCCAAGCTGAAGGGGACCTGAGGACGGAGGTCAGCCGCAGCATCCCCCGCCGCAGCAGCCGCCGCCACCCCCGCCCGCGCCGGGCGCCGGGGCCGCCGCGGACGCGGAGGCGGTGCCGCCCACGGCCACCGTGGACAGCAGCTTCACCGTGTCGTCGTGGCCCGCCGGGCAGGCCGCGGGGGCCGAGGACTCCGCCATCGGACGGCTCAGTTCGAACGTGTCGCCGCAGGTGCGGCAGCGGTACTCGTAGCGAGGCATGGGCACAGGTTAACCGGACCGGCGGGGGCGGACCGGTCAGTTGGCGCCCGCCCCGCGCTCCTCCCGGATCCGGGCGACCACGCGGCCCACGGTCTCCCGTACCTCCTCCGTCTCGGTGAGGAAGTGCCAGTAGTCGGGGTGGCGGCCCTCCAGCCCGGCGACGGCCCGGTCCAGCCGGGCCACGGCGTCGTCCAGCGGACGGGCGTGGCGCGGGTCGGGGGTGTTGCGGCCGGCCATGGCCAGCCGCTGGGCGTCCCGGATGGCGAACCGGGTGCGCTCGATCTCCTGCTCCGGGTTCTTCTGCACGGCGTTCAGCCGCCGCAGCCGGTCGCCGGCGGCCGACACGGCCTCGTCGGTGGTGTTCAGCAGCGCCCGCGCGGTGGACAGCAGCGCGGTGGCGTCCGCCCAGCGCTGTTCGTCACGGGCCGCGCGGGCCTCGGCGAGCCGTTCCTCCGCCTGCCGGACGTTGCGCCCGGCCATCTCGGGCACGCCCTGGAGGTCCTGCCAGCAGGCGGCGGTGAAGCGCCGGCGCAGCTCGCTCAGCACCGGCTCGACCTGCCCGGAACGGGTGGTGAGCGCCTCGGCGCGGGTGCGCAGGGACACCAGCCGGTGGTCGATCTCGGCGGCCCGCTCCGGCAGCCGCTCCGCCTCCACACGGACCGCCTCGGCCTCGCGGGTGACGCGGGCCGCCCGGTCCAGGGTGCCGGGCACGCCGTGCTGTCCGGCGCCCTGGTTCAGCTTGGTCAGCTCCGGGGAGAGCGCGGCGAGCCGGGCCGCGAGGTCGTCGGCCTCGAGCCCGGAGCCGCGGGCGGTGTCGAGGGCCTGGGAGGCGGCGAGCAGCGCCTGCCGGGCGCGTTCCACGGCGGGCGCCAGCCGGGCCAGCTGGGTCTCGGCCTTGCCGAGCAGCGGGCCGAGCCCGTCCGCGAACCGGTCCAGGTCCTGCTTGACCCGGCCCAGCTCCTCCTTGGCGGCGGTCAGCTCGGTGCGGGCCCGGGAGGCCGTGGCGGCGTCCAGGTCGTCCCGGTCAAGGTCGTGGGCGTCGACGGCGGTGATGTAGCGGTGGCTGGCCTCGTCGATGCGCCGGCCGAGCGCCGCGAAGTCGTCGACGACCCGGCGGGCGGCGGGGGAGTCGTCGACGGCGGTGATCGTCTCGACGGAGATCCGCAGATCACGCTGGGCGGTGTCGAGTTCGTAGAAGGCCGCGGCCGCCGCGTCCTTGGCGGCCTGCGCCTCGGCACGCTGGTTCTCCGCGCGTCCGCCGAACCAGCGGCGGGTGCCGCCGCCGGCGAACGCGGCGGGCAGCGCCAGCGCAGCGACCAGCGGCAGCGCCATGAGGGCGAACGTGTCGCGCAGCGGCCCCGGGGCCCGGCGACGGCGCCGCCCCCGCGGCAGGGGGGAGACGGTCCGGCGCGCGCGAGGCACGCGCGGCTCCGACGGCGAGTACGGCTGCGCTGGTGTCGCCGTCACATCCCTCTCCCGTACTGTCGTTCGCCCGGCCCGATGTCATTCTCCCACCGGTACAGGACGAACACACGGGCCCGTCAGTTCGCCGTGCGCACGGTGAGTTTGCCGTCTCCGGTGCGGGCGGTCACCTCGTGGGCGCTGGAGTCGTCGCGCGGCACGGACACGTCCTCGGCGCCGTCCCCGGTGGAGGTGTCCACCCGGTACGCGCCGCGGGGCAGCTCGATGGTCAGCGAACCGTCGCCGCTGCGGGACTCCACCCGGTCCGGTACGGCGCCGAGGGTGAGGTGCACCGATCCGTCCCCGCTCCGCGTGCGCACGCTGCGCGAGGAGACCTCCGCGCGCACCGATCCGTCGCCGGTGTGCAGCTCCAGGGGGCCACTGGTGTCCGTGACCCGGACGGAGCCGTCCGTGGTGCGGATCGTCAGCGCGTCCCGGAAGCCCTCGGCGCGGACGCTGCCGTCCTTGTCCTCGACGGTGACCGCGACCCCGCGCGGCACCTCGATGCGGTGCTTGGCGGCGCAGTCGGCGACGAAGCCCGAACACTTCTCGCGCAGCACCAGCCGGTCGCCCTCCATGGACCAGGTGACCTTCGGGTCCGAGCCGAGGGCGACGCTGCCCTGGAACCAGCGGGTGACCGCGATCTCGCCCGCCGGCTGCGTGTCCGAGGCGACGATCTCCAGCGCGGAGTCGTCGGAGTCGATGGTGAGGGTGGTGCCGGGCAGGCCGAAGGTGCGGTGGTCCGGCTCGGTGTCGTCGTCGGCCGAGGCGCAGGCGGTCAGCGCCGCGCCCAGCACCACGACGGCACCGGCGAGCGCGAGGGCCCGCGTCCGCCGGGTGCCGGACATACGGGTGGTGCGGGCGGCGCGGGTGGTGGCGGTCATGACGGTCTCCCCCTGGAACGGACGGCTGCGCCCTGCGGCGGTGTGCGGATGTCTTCGACCGTACGGAGCCGGGGGGCGTACGGGGATCCGGCCGACCGGCGGATCCGGGGTGGGGATAACCCCAGGACCGGGGGTCCGACGGGGTTTGCGGGACCGTGACCCGGGCCATGTAGGCTGTCCACTCGACCTGGGCGGTGCCGCCCGGGTCGGGGGTGCGTAGCTCAGGGGTAGAGCGCCTGCCTTACAAGCAGGATGTCGGCGGTTCGAAACCGTCCGCGCCCACAGCAGTCAGAGGCCCCTCACCCACCCGGTGAGGGGCCTCTTCCCGGTCGTTCGGGAGGTTCGTGGGAGACCGCGCGGACACCCCATGCCGGTGATCCTGTCAGCCGGTCCCGCGGACGTCGGTGCGCGTCGTGCGGTAGCTGTACACCAGCAGGGCGATGAGGATGAGACTCGACAGGATGAGCCCCGCGCCTGTCGGCCAGCCGCCGAAGGGGAGTTCGGGCATGACGCCCCAGAACAGACCCGCCGCGAGCAAGGCCGCTGCCACGAGGCAGGAACCGGCGATCCGGGCGGGGGAGGAGACGCTCTCCCTGGCCGCGCTCATGGCGCGCCGGCGCACGGGGTCGACGAAGCGGGCCACGGTGGGGAACTGTTCGGCGAGGACCAGCAGCCCGGCGAGGATGAGCAGCAGTCCGGGGCCGGGCAGGACCAGCAGCGCGACGCCGACGAGCAGCAGCGCGACCCCGGCCACGAGTGCGAATCCCCTGCGCAGGACGTTTCGGCTGCTCACCTCTGCCCCTCGTGGTCTCCTCGTGTACGCACGGCCGCCGGCCCGATGGTCCACTTCCATGCTGCTGCCGGGACGCGACACGTGCAATCCACTGGCCGTGCGCGGGAACTACGGCGACTCCTCCGCGGCTTCACGGGCGTGCTTCAGCGCGGAGCGGGCGTGCACGCGGTCGGTGCCGGTGAGTTCGGTCCAGTAGCGGTGGGTGCTGACGAACACCGCGAGTTCGTGCTCGCGGCGCCGCAGCTTCTCGACCTCGGCCTGCTCGTCCTCGGTCCAGCCGGGGGAGGCGGGGCGCTCGACCTTGCGCCAGCCGTTGTCGTCACTGAACCCGTCGAGGGGTTCGACCGACCAGGGGAGCCGCTTCAGCAGGGCCGACAGCTCGGCCCGGACCTGATGCAGTTCCTCCTGACCGGCACGGAGGTCACTCGGAAAGTCATAGGTCGCAGCCACAGGACAATGATACGCCTGTTCGAATTTAGGTGGCGAGTTACTCAGGTGTCCTGGGGCGGGATTCACTCCTTCGTGGCCCCGGGCGGACCGAGGCGCAAGACTGGGGGCATGTGCCGGAGTATCAAGACCCTGCGTCCGCCCGCGCTGCCCGAGGAGGCCACGGAGGAGGAGATCCGGGCCGCCGCCCTGCAGTACGTCAGGAAGGTGTCCGGCTTCCGGGCGCCGGCCGCCCACAACCGCGAGGTGTTCGACCGTGCGGTCGAGGCGATCGCCGAGGCCACGGCCGACCTCCTGGAGAATTTGGAAGTCCGCGGCACCCCGGCCCGCCAGGTGGCGGGCTGAGCCCATGCCACGGGCCGGCGGCACCCCGCCGGCCCGTGGCACAAGCGGTGGCCGCGAGGGTCCCTGCGACGGCTGCGAAGCCGGATTACCGGGCCTGGGCCTGGGAGGGGCGGGGGCGGCGCATCAGGTAGGCGGCGCCGGCGCCCGCGGCGAAGAGCGCGCCGACGGAGACCGCCGTGGCCAGCCACGTGGCGCCGAGCCACTGGCCGCCGAAGTAGCCGAGGGCGACGCTGTAACCCGCCCAGGACAGACCCGCCAGGGCCGACCAGGGGAGGAAGTCGCGGGCGCGGTGGCGGGCGGCGCCGGCGCCGAGGGAGACCACCGAGCGGCCCGCCGGCGCGAACCGCGCGAGGACCACGAGGCCGCCGCCGCCCCGGGCGAGCGCGGCGCCGAGACGTTCCTGCGCGCTGCGCAGCCGGCGGGAGCGGGCGATGGCCCGGTCCAGGCGGGGGCCGCCGCGCCAGGCGAGGCGGTAGGCGACCAGGTCGCCGAGGACGGAGGCGGTGGCGGCGCACAACGTCAGGATCAGCATGTCGGGTACGTAGGCCGCGGTGCTCGCGGCCGCCGCCGTGGCCGCGGTGATCACCAGCACCCCGCTGGGCAGCACCGGGAGGAACACGTCGAGCAGGACCGACAGGGCCACCACCGCGTAGATCCACGGGCTGCCGACCAGCGACCCGACACTCTCCACTCGCACTCCCCGTACGCCCCCGTGGGCCCGTGCCCCGCCGCGCTGTCGCGGTGGAAGCGGCAGGAGTGGCAGGAGAAGCCGATGACAGCCATACAGCGTACGCCCGGTACGTGACAGAAAGGTCACGGGGGGTTGGTACGCCCGCCGCCGCCGGTTTCCGCCCCGGACACGGGGACGCCCCCCGCGCGGTGTGCGGCAAGGGGGCGTCGCGTGCGACTCGGTGCGGGTGCCGTGGGGAGGCTCCGGCGGTCGTGCGGTCGGTCGTTGCGGTGAAGCGGTCGTGCGGTCGGTCGTTGCGGTGAAGTGGTCGTGCGGTCAGGCGGTCAGGCGGTCAGGACGGTCACGCCGTCAGGCGGTCACGCGGTCACCGGGGTCTGCTCCGCCGGCTGTCCCTCCCGTGCCGTGGAGCGCTTGGCGAGCAGGCGGTCGAGGCCGAAGGCCCCGGAGCCGGTGAAGACGAGCAGGAACATGGCCCAGCAGTACATGGCCGCGCCCTCGCCACGGTTCTGGATCGGCCAGAGGGCCTCCGGCTGGTGCACCTTGAAGTACGCGTACGCCATCGCGCCGGACGATATGAACGCGGCGGCGCGGGTGCCGAGGCCGAGCAGGACGAGCCCGCCGCCGACGAGTTCGATCAGGGCGGCGTACCAGCCCGGCCAGGTGCCGGTCCCGACGGTGCCGCCGTTGCCGTCCGTGCCGCCGAGCAGGCCGAGCAGGGACACGGCGCCGTGGCAGGCGAAGAGCAGTCCGACGACCATGCGGAACAGGCCCAGGGCGTAGGGCTGGGCGCTGGTGAGGCGTCCGTTCATGCGGGGGATCTCCTTCGGTCACGAACCGGCCCCCGGAAGAGGCCGGTCCTGGGGGCGGAACCGAGTCGTGATCCCACGTTAGGTGTGCCTAAAAGATGCTTGCAAGTTCAACATTTGGCCATGGGTTCAGTTCTCTTCGGCCGCCCCCGAGGCCCCTCCGCGCATGTCACCGCGCACACCGGCCCGCCCGTCCGGCCGCAGGGGTGACCGGATCCGCCCCCCGTTGCACAGCGGACGCACAGGTGCCCGCCGGTCTCAGCGGCTCAACTGCCGCTCCGTCACACGCCGCAGCCGCACCCCGGACCCGTCCTGCTGGGCGTGCTCCAGCCGCAGCACCGCCGAACGCCCCCGCGTGGCCAGCGTCATGAGCTGGTTGCCGAACCAGGGCCCGCCCGTCCGGCGCCAGCCGACCGGCGGCCGCCCGAGCCCGCCGTGCCGCACGAACACCCGGCCCAGCCCCCGGGCGGCGCTGCTCCACCCGAAGCGGAAGCCGGCCCGCATCGAGGCGGGGATGGAGTTGTGGACCGGCGAGCAGGTCAGCTGCAGCACGCGCGCGTCCGGCCTCGGACGCCCCGGCCAGCTCGGCTCGGCGACATAGGCGTGATGGACGTCCCCGGACAGCACGCACACCGTGGCGGGCGCGTCCGGACCGCTGCCCGCGTCCGCGACCAGCTCCGCCAGCTCGGCGAACGAGTCCGGGAACGCCGACCAGTGCTCCAGGTCCGCCGCCCGCCGCAGCTTCTCCCCGAGCCGGGCCCAGCGCGGCCCCTTGTCGCCCCGGCACAGCACGGAGCTCCACGCCTCGACATCGTGCACCAGGTGGGGGAGCAGCCAGGGCAGCGACGTGCCGATGAGCAGGTGGTCGTACGAGCCCCGGTCGTCGAACACCTGGGCGCGCAGCCAGTCGGCCTCGTCCCGGTCGAGCATCGAGCGCCGCCCCTCCTCCAGCACCCGGGCGGCACGGCTGTCCACCATGACCAGCCGCACCCGGCCGAAGTCGCGCCGGTAGCTCCAGCGCACGGCCGTCGCGTCGGCCTCCGCCTCGGCGGCGAAGGCGCGCAGCGCGTCGGTGCCGTCCGGGGCCTTCCGTACGGCCGCGTACAGCGGATCGGCGTCGACGTCGGCGGGGGAGAGGTTGCCCAGGTGCTGGTACACCCAGTACGACATCAGCCCGCTCAGCACCCGCTCCCGCCACCAGGAGGTGGCGCGCATGTCCTCGACCCAGGAGGCGGAGGTGTTCCAGTCGTCGATCACGTCGTGGTCGTCGAAGATCATGCAGGTGGGCACGGTGGACAGCAGCCAGCGCACCTGCGGGTCGAGCCAGGACTCGTAGTATAGGTGGGTGTACTCCTCGTAGTCGGCCACCTGGCTGCCCGGCGGCCGGCTCAGGTCGCGGCGCCCGGCCAGCCACTCCTTCGTGGCCTCGGACGTCTCGTCGGCGTACACCTGGTCGCCCAGGAGCAGCAGCACGTCGGGCCGTTCGCCCTCCGGGTCGGCGGCGATGCGCTTCGCCAGCGCGTCCAGGGCGTCGGGCCCCACGGGGTCGGGCTCCCCGGTGGGCGGGGAGGCCCAGCGGCAGGAGCCGAAGGAGATGCGCGCCCGGTCGTCGCCGGCCGGGGTGCGGATCACCGACGGCGGGAACGAGGGGAAGGGCTCCCGGTCGAGCGGCCACACCCGGGTGCCGTCCACGAACACCTCGTACGGGGTGGCCGTCCCCGGTGCGAGGCCGGTGACGCGCACCAGCGCGTAGTGATGACCGGCCACCTGAAAGGTGCCGGACGTTCCGCCGGAACCGTCCGGACAGCGCACCTCCACGGTGCCCGGGCCGTCCGTCTCGGCCCAGACCGTCGCGGACGAGCCGTCGACGTACCTCAGCAGTGGTCCGAGTCGCAGTCCGGCCATGGTGACCCCTTCCTCCGTCGCCCCGTACGGTACGCAGCGACGGAGGCCACCGGGGAGATCGGCGCACCCGGCAGTTCGGGCCGTGCTGCCTCAGCAGTTGTTCAGGTACCCCTGAAGCGCGGACTTCTCGGCCGAGTCGACGGCCAGGCCGTAGTGGTACTTCACCTGGACCCAGGCCCGGACGTACGTGCAGCGGTAGGCCGTGCGGGACGGCATCCAGGTGGCCGGGTCCTGGTCGCCCTTGGACTGGTTGACGTTGTCCGTGACGGCGATGAGCTGCGGGCGGGTGAGGTCGTTGGCGAAGGACTGGCGCTGGGCGGTGGTCCAGGAGCTCGCGCCGGAGTCCCAGGCCTCGGCCAGCGGCACCATGTGGTCGATGTCGACGTCGGACGCGGCGGACCAGGTGGCACCGTCGTACGGGGAGTACCAGCTGCCGCTGGTGGCGGCGCAGGCGGAGTCCGTGACGACGTTCGTACCGTCGCGCTTGAGGATCGTCTCGCGGGTGTTGCAGCTGCCGCTGACGGTGATCCAGTGCGGGAACAGGTCGCGGTTGTAGCCGGTGCGGCTCTCGGTGCGCACGGGGAGGGTGGCGAGGTAGCTGCGGGCGGTGGCGGCGCTCACCGGGGTGGGGAGGGCGGCGGAGGCGGCCGGGGCGTTGAACAGCCCCGCGGAGGCTATGAGTCCGGTGAGCGCGGCGGCTATGCTGAGCCGTCGACGCGCGTAGAACTTCGTCATGTGAACTCCCTTGTGGGGTGCGGGCGTTGGCGTGCGGGCAGGGGAATGCGGGCAGGGGAATGCTCGCGGTGCCGTGTTGCCGGGAGGCGTGGGCCCGGTAAGAAGTTAATGACGTGCTCATGACACGTCTATGGTTCAGGCGTGAAGTTTCCGCGCAAGGGGTGCGCGGTCCGCCGTGCGGGACGGGCTTCGGGGTCCGCGCGGACGTCACGTACCATGGACGGCGCAGAAGGGGAGTAGCCCTATGCCGGACCGTCGACATACTGCTCAGCAAGCCTGAGCCGGCGCCCGGAGGCAGGCCCGCGAGGGTCGGCCGGCGAGACCTTCGGCAAGCAGTGCACGCCTGTGCCGCACGGCACGGGTACCGCGTGTGCTGCCGTGCCGAGGTGTCTTGCGCGCAAGTTCGTCACTCTCGGCGGGGCAGCCCCCGACCGATTGAGGAACCTTGATCAGCCTGACCGTGACGGCCGTCGTCTTCGGCGTCGTCTTCCTGGCCGAACTGCCCGACAAGACCGCGCTCGCCGGGCTCGTCCTCGGCACCCGCTACCGCGCCTCGTACGTCTTCGCCGGTGTCGCCGCCGCCTTCGCGGTGCACGTCGCCCTGGCGGTGGCGGCGGGAAGTGTGCTGACCCTGCTGCCGCAGCAGCTCGTGCACGCGCTCACGGGCTTGCTCTTCCTCGGCGGCGCGGCGGTGCTGCTGTTCAGGAAGGACGACGACGAGGAGGAGGTCCGCAAGCCCGAGGACCAGTCCTTCTGGAAGGTCGCCGGGGCCGGGTTCATGCTGATCCTCGTCGCCGAGTTCGGCGACCTCACACAGATCATGACGGCGAACCTCGCCGCCCGGTACGACGACCCGCTGTCCGTGGGTCTGGGTGCCGTGCTCGCGCTGTGGGCGGTGGCCGGTCTCGGCATCGTCGGCGGCAAGGCGCTGATGAAGCGGGTGCCGCTGAAGCTCATCACGCGGATAGCCGCGCTGCTCATGCTGGGCCTCGGTGTGTGGAGCCTGTGGGAGGCGGTCGCCGGGTGACGCCCGGACGGCCGGCCGGCGAACACCCGGTGCATCCGCTGGCGGGAGGGCGGGGTAGTTTTGTACCGTGGATGAACAAAGTGGCTCCCGCCCGTTTCCCCTGACCGGCGGGCGGGGCCGCTCTGTCCCGACCGACCCCGCCCCACGGTCCCGCCCCCGCTTCCGCTTGGAGCAGCCGATGACGGCCACCCCCTCCGTACTCACCGCCCGTGCCCTTCTGCTGGACATGGACGGCACCCTCGTCAACTCCGACGCCTCCGTCGAGCGCGTCTGGCGGCGCTGGGCCGACCGCCACGGACTCGACGGCGACGAGGTCATGAAGGTGGTGCACGGACGCCAGGGTTTCGCCTCGATGGCCATGCTGCTGCCCGACCGGCCCATGGAGCAGAACTACGCCGAGAACGCCCGGATGCTCGCGGAGGAGACCGCGGACACCGAGGGTGTCGTCCCGATTCCAGGCGCCCGTGAGTTCCTCGCGTCCCTCGCCGGGCTGCCGCACGCGCTCGTGACGTCCGCGGACGTCGCCCTGTCCACGGCACGGATGGCCGCCGCCGGGCTGGAGCAGCCCGCGGTCCGCGTCACGGCGGAGTCGGTCGGCGCGAGCAAGCCGGATCCGGAGGGCTTCCTGAAGGGCGCGGCGGAGCTGGGTGTCACCCCGGCCGACTGCGTCGTCTTCGAGGACTCCGGTGCGGGGATCGCGGCGGGGCGCGCCGCGGGCATGCGGGTGGTGGGGATCGGGCCGCGGGCCGGCTTCCACGGGCCGGACGTGGTCGTCCGTGATCTGACACAGGTGCGGGTGGAGCGGATGCCCTCGGGGATGATCCGGCTGCACATCGCCGCGTAGGCGGGGCCCGTTTCCGGGGCTGCGCCCCGGACCCCCCTCCGGCCCGTCCGGGCCTCGTCCTCGAGCCCCGGACGGGCCGGGGTCAGCCCTGGGTTTCCGCCTCCAGGCGGGCGCGGGTCTGGGGGCCGTAGACGCCCATCTCCTCCGCGATACCGCGCGACCACTGGTAGGCCCGGACCGCTTCTTCCACGCGCGGGGTGTACTGCCCGTGGATGTCGCCGTGGTACAGCCACACCTGGCGCAGACGCTGCTGGAGTTCGGTGACCTCCGGGCCCCGGTCCCCGCGCCGCAGCACCGGCGCGGTGCCGCCCGGGTCCGACGGCTCCGGGGCCACGGCGGGCGCGGACGACGCGGCACCGGTCGACGCGGTCGCCGACGGCTCGGCCGGTGCGGAGGCGCTCGGCGCGGAACTGGACGCCGAGGGCGACGGGGAGGCGGACGCGCTCGCGCCGGCGGACGGGGAGTCCGAGGCCGAGGGGGACGCGGGCGGCGACGCGGACGAAGCGCCGGGGGACGGCTCCGCCGACGGCGACCCGGACGGCTGGTCCGGCACGCTCGCCCTGATGTCGTCCGGTGCCGCGTCGTCCCGGGACGGTGAGTCGTAGGAGAACAGCCCGCTCGCCCATCCCGCCGCGCCCAGCACGACCACGACCGCACCGGACGCCGCGATCAGCGCACCGCGCCTCAGGCGGCTCCGCCGCGGGGGTTCGCCGTCTGTCTGCCGCGAGGCCGCTGCCGCCGCCCCTGCGGGCACGTGGCGCAGGGGGCGCGTGGCGTCGTCGAAGAGGCCGAGGTCGTCCGCGTTGGGCCGTGCCGTCCCCGGCGCGAGGGGGGTGGGCAACCCGGACACGGCCGCTGTGGCGGCGCCGGTCCCTGCGGCTCCCGCCGCCGCGCCGGGCTGGACGGCCCGCAGCGTCATGGTGGCGTCGACCGCGCCCTCGGCCGGCACCGGTGCCTGCACCCCGCCGGCGGCGTTCCCTTCCGCGCCGCGCGCGCCGGTGTCGTGCGCTTCCGCGCCGTGCGCGCCGGTGTCGTGCGCTTCCGCGCCGGCGTGGGATGCGCCCGCGCCGGGGGCTCCGGTGCCGTGCACGCCCGTGCCGTGCGCGCCGGCGACGGACGCATCCGCGCCGGCCGCCCTCGTGCCGCGCGCGCCCACGAGGGCTCCGGTGCCGGGCGTGCCCGTGCCGCGCGCGTCGGCGACGGACGCATCCGTGCCGGCCGCCCTCGTGCCGGGGGCTCCCGCGTCGCGCGCGCCCGGGCCGGACGCCCCGGTGCCTGGCGTCGTCCCGGACGGCGCCGTACCAGGTGGGGCCGTGTCGGGGCGGACGGCCTTCAGGGTCATCGTGGCGTCGGGCGCCGGCGGCTCCCCGGGTTCCGGCGACTGCGGCCGGCCGTGCGCCGTCGGGTCGGCGGGCGAGGAGGAGGCCCCGGGTGCCGGAGTGGGCGGTGCGGCGTCCGGGGGCGGGGGCGTGTGCCGGCTTTCGGCCGGTGCCGGAGGCGTGTGGGGGGACCCCGGGGACCCGTCCGGCGTAGTGGGGGCGGGGTGGTCGTCCAGTTCTACGTACGGCCGTATGCGCAGGGGGTCGAAGTCCTCCGCCGCTGCCGCCTCCGCGGTGCGGGCGTCGCGCAGGGCCTCGGACGCACGCCGGGTGCAGCCGCACGCCGGGGTGTTGTCCCTGTTCCTGGGCGCACCGCATTCCGGGCACGGGTGTCCGTTCGGCTGTTCCACGTGTCGTCCCTCCCCTCGCGAACTCCAGAGATTATGCAGATCTTCTTCACACTCCTGTCCGCGCGCCCCCGGAATGCGGACTTCCGGAGGGACTCAACAGGCCATATGCGGTCACTCCGATCACGATGGATGGTGAAACGAACCTCTGGAGGTCCGCATGGCCGGGGACGCGCCGGGCACCGCCCACAGCAAGGAACAGGTGTCCGGCAGCGTGGCGCTGTCGATCGGCGCGCTGTTGCTCGGCCTGCTGCTGGCCGCCCTCGACCAGACCATCGTCTCCACCGCCCTGCCCACCATCGTCAGCGACCTCGGCGGCCTGAAGCACCTGTCCTGGGTGGTCACCGCCTATCTGCTGGCGTCCACCGCCGCCACCCCGCTGTGGGGCAAACTCGGTGACCAGTACGGCCGCAAGCGCCTGTTCCAGACCGCCATCGTCATCTTCCTGGTGGGCTCGGCGCTGTGCGGGGCCGCGCAGGACATGCCCCAGCTGATCGGCTTCCGCGCGCTCCAGGGCCTGGGCGGCGGCGGCCTGATCGTGCTGTCGATGGCGATCGTCGGCGACCTGGTGCCGCCCCGCGAACGTGGCCGCTACCAGGGCCTGTTCGGGGCCGTGTTCGGCGCGACGAGTGTGCTCGGACCGCTGCTCGGCGGCCTGTTCACCCAGCACCTGAGCTGGCGCTGGGTCTTCTACGTCAACCTGCCCGTCGGCGTCGTCGCGCTCGCCGTCATCGCCACCGTGCTGCACATCCCGCGCCGGTCGACCAAGCACGTGATCGACTACCTCGGCACGCTGCTCATCGCCTCCGTCGCCACCAGCCTGGTGCTGGTCGCGTCCCTCGGCGGCACCACCTGGCCCTGGGCCTCACCGCAGATCATCGGGCTCGCGGTGCTGGGCGCCGTACTGATCGTCGCGTTCGTGGCGGTGGAGCGCCGGGCCGCCGAACCGGTGCTGCCGCTGAAGCTGTTCCGGGTGCGGACCTTCAGCCTCTCCGCCGTGATCAGCTTCATCGTCGGCTTCGCCATGTTCGGCGCGCTGACCTATCTGCCGACCTTCCTCCAGGTGGTGCACGGGATCAGCCCGACCCTGTCCGGGGTGCACATGCTGCCGATGGTGGCCGGCATGCTGCTGTCCTCCACCGGCTCCGGACAGATCGTCAGCCGCACCGGCCGCTGGAAGGTGTTCCCGGTCGCCGGCACCGCCGTCACCGCCGTCGGACTGCTGCTGCTCCACCAGCTCGACACGCAGAGCTCCACCGCGCTGATGAGCGCGTACTTCTTCGTCTTCGGACTCGGCCTCGGCCTGGTGATGCAGGTCCTCATCCTGATCGTGCAGAACGCCGTCCCCTACGAGGACCTCGGCGTCGCCACCTCCGGCGCGACCTTCTTCCGGTCCATCGGCGCCTCCTTCGGTGTCGCCGTGTTCGGCGCGATCTTCGCGGGCCGGCTCGGCGACCAGCTCTCGGCCGCCTTCCGCGGCGCGGACCTCCCGCCAGGCGTCTCGGCCGACACGCTGGAGGCCGACCCGCGCGGCATCGGCGCCCTGCCGCCCGCCCTGCGCCCCGCCGCGCTCGACGCCTACTCCACCGCCATCACGGACGTCTTCCTGTACGCCGTGCCGGTGGCGCTGCTGGGCTTCGTGCTGGCGTGGTTCCTCAAGGAGGACCCGCTGCGCGCCTCGGTCACCGCGCCCGACGCGTCCGAGACGCTGGCCCCGAACCCGGTGGAGCGCTCCTCGCACGACGAGGTGTGCCGCTCGCTGTCGGTGCTCGGCACCCGGGAGGGGCGCCGGGAGATCTACCGCAAGATCACCGACCGCGCGGGCTACGACCTGCTCCCGGCGTCGAGCTGGCTGCTGCTGCGGATCCGCCGGCACGGCTCTGTGGAACCGGCCCGGCTCGCCGAGCGCAACCCCGTCCCGCTGGACGTCGTCCTGGAGGCCACCCGCCAGGTCGAGAGCCGGCATCTCGCCGTGCGCCGGGGCGTGGACATGGTGCTCACCGACGAGGGCCGCGAGGTGACCGAGCGGCTGGCCCGGGCGCGCGAGGAGTCCCTGGCCGAGCTGCTCGGCGACTGGTGGGGGCCGGACCGCCCGACCGACCTGGTGCAGCTCGTGCACGAACTCAACGACGAGCTGTGCGGCTCCCGGGGCGAACGCCCCCAGAGCAGGAGCGCGGGAGCTCCCACCGGCTGACCCGGCGGCCCGTAGGGCCTGTCGGACAGGCCCTACGGGCTCCCTCAGCCGAGCCGCTTGGCGAACCAGTGCTCGGCGTAGGGGGCCGTGTTGTGGGGCGCGGTCTCGCGGTAGCCGAGGCGGGAGTACAGCGCCCGCGCCTCGACCAGGTCGCCCCGCGTGTCGAGCACGATGGCACGGGCGCCGGCGGCGCGGGCCACGTCCTCGGCCGCCCGCACCAGCAGGGCCGCGCCGCCCCGGCCGCGCATCCGCTCGTGCACGAACACCCGGGTCAGCTCGGCGGGCCCGCCGGGCGGCAGCCGTACGCCCGCGCAGCCGGCCGGCTCGCCCGCGTACCGGGCGACCAGCAGCCGGCCCCGGGGCGGGGCGAGATCGGCGCCCGACTCGGCGGCGACCTCCCGCTCCAGCTCCTCCGGGTCGGTACGGCGGCCCTCGTGCAGCAGGTACCAGCGGTCGCTGACCTCCGTGTAGTACGCCCGCCAGAGCGCCGAGGCGACGGGCGAGCCGGGCTGTTCCGGTACGACGGTCCAGGTCATGCCCGCATTGTCGGGGCCCGGAGGGGCGCCCGCGCAAGCGAATGGGGGATGGCCGGCGGGCCGGGCGTCTGCGCCGCGCAGTTTGTGCGCGGCGCTTCGGGCAACCCGATGCGCGAACCGGCTCGCGAGGAGTGCCGGTTGGGACGAAACCCCCGGAAGGCATTCATGTCCACTGGCCTGATCATTGCGTTGATCGTGATTGTCGCGGTCGTTGTCGCCATCGCGGCCGTCCTGACCCTGCGCGCACGCGGCCCGCGCCACGGCGCGAACCTGAAGCGCCGCTTCGGCCCCGAGTACGAGCGTGCCGTCGCCCGGCACGACGGGGACACCAAGGCCGCGGAGCGGGAGCTGGCCGAGCGCGTGGAGCGCCACGGCTCCCTGGAGGTACGGCCGTTGGAGCCGGCCCAGCGTGAGATGTACGAGGCGCGCTGGACGGCCGCCCAGGAACGGTTCGTCGACGCGCCGCGGGAGGCGGTCGTCGAGGCGGACCGCCTGATCGCCGAACTCGCCGGCTCGCGGGGCTTCCCCGCCGACGGCCACTACGAGGAGCAGCTCGCCGCGCTGTCCGTGCACCACGCCCACCACGTCGAGGGCTACCGGCGCGTGCACCGCGTCGCGCGGACCCGTCCGGACGGCACGCACGACGTGAACACCGGCACGGAGGAGATGCGCGAGGCGATGGTCGAGGCGCGGGCGCTGTTCGAGGAACTGGTGCGCCCGTCGCGGCACGAGGGCGGACGCCGTGCCGCCGCCGGTGACCGCACGGCCCCGGCCACCCGGCGCGCCGGCCACCGCACCCCGTCGATGCTGCACCGCCGCCAGGCGAAGGAGAGCTGATCGTCATGCCCGACACACCCCGTCACACCCAGGACACCTGGCTCCCCGGCACCCCGGGGTCCACCCCGCACCCGGACGCCCCGCGCTCCGGCTCCGCCGCCGCGGACCCCGGGTACGAGGCGACCACGCTCCACGGCAAGACCGACGCCGCAGGTGCCGCCCGTGGGGCGGACACCGCGCACCGTGCCGGTGGCACGGAGACCGGTACGGCCGGTTCCGGCGGCGGGACCGACAGCCCGCTGGTCGCGGCGCACCCGCAGGGCGGCACCGGCACGCACGGCACCGACACCACCGCGTCGTCGGCCACGTCCGCCCGGACCTCGGCGCCCGGCTCGGCGGACCGCACCTCGGTGCCCGGCCCCGACGGCACCGGCGCCCACACCACCGGCGCGCACGTCACGACCCCCGGCCGCGACGGGACCGGCGTCCACGCCACCACCTCGAGCCGCGAGAACACCGGCGCCCGCACCACCGGTCCGCTCAAGGACGGCGCCCCCCACGGGTCCTCCCCGCACACCGGTACCGACGGGCGGCTGCTGCCGACCGACACCTGTGACCGGTTCTCCGAGCAGTTGCGGCAGGCCGTGGCCGGTTTCGTGGACCGGCCGCGGGACGCCGTCGAGGAGGCCGACCTCGTCCTGCAGGAGCTGACCGAGCGGCTGACCGACGCGCTCACCGAGCGCCGCCGCACCCTCGCGAAGAACTGGAGGACGCCCGCCCAGGGCGCACCGAAGGACGGGGCCGCACCGGCCGCCGACACCGAGCAACTGCGCCTCGCGCTGCGGGACTACCGCGAGCTGGCGGAGCGCCTGATGGGCGTCTGAGCCGTCCCGCCCGTCACGTCGGTCCTCGCCCGTTCCCTCGGTCCTGACCGTTCCCTCGGTCCTGACCGTCCCCTCGGTCCTGGGCCTCCCGTCCGTCCGACGCCGCCCGGCGCTCCCGCCACCGGCTTACGACGTCCTCGACGTCGTACGGCTTCTTGCCCAGCGGGGGGCCGGGCGGCGGCTTGAACATCATGTCGCTGATCTTCGCGTTGATCTCCGCGAGGATCTTCCGCACGATCCGCTCCGAGGGGGCCGCGAGAGCGGCCTCCAGCGCGTCCTCGGCCTCCTTGCGCAGCGCCAGTGTCGGCGGCAGGACCGAGAAGCCCTCGCGGGCCATCTTCCGCTTCACCCACCACAGTTCGTCGTAGGTGCTCTCGACCTCGCGCGGCAGGGGCTTGCCCACGCCCTCCAGATGCTGGAACTCCCCGCGCGCGTCGGCGTCACGGATCTGCTTGTCGACCCAGCTCTCGAAGTCGACGCCGGGTGGCTTCCGCTCGGTCATGAGCCCATTGTGCCGGACGCCGTACGGCCGGGCGTTTTATCATGCGGCGGCGGGGAGCCGATCCGGCCGCCCCGGCCGGCGCCGGGCCCGCCCCGGCCCCCAGGACCTCCCAGGAGGAGCGCACGTGCTCGAACTCACCATGGCCGCGGTGTCCGCGGCGGAAGCGGGCGCCACGGCCGGGATGCTCATGGCCGACGCGCCCAGCGAGCCGGGCGCGGTGCTGCGGGTGGGCCGGGACACGTCCCTGTGCCGGCTGTCGACGCCGGACGACTGGCTGTTCGTCTCCCGCGTGCACCTGGAGTTCCAGTGCGGCCAGGACGGCACCTGGCACCTGACCTGGCTGCGCGGCTCGCTGCCCGAGCCGTCGTCCGAGGTGCGGCTGACCGTCGGGGAGTTCGCCCATCCGGTCGCCTACGGCGGCAGCGTGGCGCTGCCCCGGGGCGGCAGCGGCGAGGTCGTGATCCAGGACCGCACCGCCCCGCGCAGCGTCAACGTCGGCTTCTACCACGAGGTGTGAACCGCGAGGCGTGAGCCGCCCGCCCGGGTCCGCTCACGCCACCACGCGCGCCAGCGCGAAACCGTCGTAGTCCTTGTCGCCGACCGTCTGCAGCGCCGTGGCGCTCAGCCGCGGATGCGTTCCGAACAGCTCCAGGGCGGCGCGGGTGCCCACCACGTCCGGATCGTCGTTCGCGGGGTCGGCCACCCGCCCGCCCCGCACGACGTTGTCGAGGACGATCAGGCTGCCCGCGGCCGTCAGCCGCAGCGCCCACTCGACGTAGTGCGGGTTGTTCACCTTGTCGGCGTCGATGAACACCAGGTCGAACGGCGGCGGCTGCTCGTCCGCGAGCTTCGGCAGCGACTCCAGCGCCGGGCCCACCCGCACCTCGGTTCGCTCGCCGAGACCGGCGCGGGCGAGGTTGCGGACCGCCACCTCGGCGTGCCGGGGGTCGTACTCCAGGGACACCAGCCGCCCGTCGGCGGGCAGGGCGCGGCCCAGCCAGATGGTGCTGTAGCCGCCGAGGGTGCCGATCTCCAGGATCGTCCGGGCGCCCTGGAGCTGGGCGAGGAGCTGGAGGAGCTTGCCCTGGAGCGGTGAGACGGCGATGGCCGGGAGACCGGCGGCGTCGCTGTCGCGCAGCGCCGCCGCCAGGGCCTCGTCGGGGTCGTCGCCCAGGAGCCGGCCGGTGAAGTACTCGTCCACCGCGTGCCAGAGCCGTGCCTCGCTCATGCAGTCGTACCTTCCGTCGGCCGGCCGGTCCGCCCGGCCGGGTCGGCTGTCGAAGATACGGGGCACGGCCGCCGTGTGTCAGACCCGTTCCGCCTGTGTCCCGGGCTCCAGCGAGGGCGCCGAGCCGGGCAGCGGACGGCCCGCCGACTCGGCCATGCGCCACACCGCGAAGCCGCCGACCACGGCGGCCGCCATCATGTAGTAGGCGGGCATCATCACGTCGCCGGTGACGCCGATCAGGGCCGTGACCACCAGCGGGGTCGTGCCGCCGAACAGGGACACCGAGACGTTGAAGCCGATCGACAGCGAGCCGTAGCGGACCCGGGTGGGGAACAGCGCGGGCAGCGCGGACGGCATCGCGGCGGTGAAGCAGACCAGCAGCATGCCGAGCGCGCCCATGCCGACGGCGACCGCGAGCAGCGAGCCGTCGCGGATCAGCAGCAGCGCCGGAACGGACAGCGCCAGGAACCCGGCGCAGCCGGCCGCGATCACCGGACGGCGGCCGACCCGGTCGGTCAGCGCGCCGGCGAACGGCTGGACGATCATCATCAGGACCATCACGCCGAGCACGACGACCAGGCCGTGCGTCGCGTCGTAGCCCAGCTCGCTGGTGAGGTAGCTCGGCATGTACGACAGCAGCATGTAGTCGGTGACGTTGAAGACCAGCACCAGGCCCACGCACAGCAGCAGCGCGCGCCACTGGCCGGTGACCATCTCGCGCAGCGGCACCTTCGGGCGCCCGGTCCCGGCCTTGGCGACCTCGGCCGCGAACGCGGGCGTCTCCTCGAGGCGCATGCGCAGGTACAGGCCGATGATGCCCATCGGACCGGCGATCAGGAACGGGATGCGCCAGCCCCAGGAGAGCAGGTCGTCCGTGGACAGCAGTGCCGTCATCAGGGTGACCAGGCCCGCACCGCCGATGTATCCGGCGAGCGTGCCGAACTCCAGCCAGCTGCCGAGGAAGCCGCGCCGTTTGTCGGGGGCGTACTCGGCGATGAAGGTGGAGGCCCCGGCGTACTCGCCGCCGGTGGAGAAGCCCTGCACCAGACGGGCCGCGAGCAGCAGGATCGGGGCGCCCACGCCGATCGCGGCGTAGGAGGGGATCAGACCGATGGCGAAGGTGCCCGCCGCCATCATGATCATCGTGAGGGCGAGGACCTTCTGCCGGCCCACGCGGTCGCCGAGCGGGCCGAAGACCATGCCGCCGAGCGGGCGGACCAGGAAGGCCGCGGCGAAGGCGCCGAACGTGGACAGCAGCTGGGCGGTGGGGTTCCCCGAAGGGAAGAAGACCTTGCCCAGGGTGACGGCGATGTAGCTGTAGACACCGAAGTCGAACCACTCCATCGCGTTGCCGAGCGCGGCCGCCTTGACGGCGCGCCGGACGAGCGCGGGGTCGGTGAGGGTCGGGGGGCCGACGGCGGGGTCGGGTGCCTGTGCGGGACCGGCCTTCCCGGACGCGGGAGAGCCGGGACCGGGGACGACGGGGTGAGGGGCGACCGGGACAGTCGACAAGACGTCGCTCGCCTGCCTTTCGTCGGGATCAGGGACGGGCTCCGCGCGGCGGCACTGTCGGGCGGGCCGAAGCAAGCGACGATAGGCGCCGTTTCCCCCTTACGGGCGGTACGTAATTAGCTGCATACTGCACGGAAATGCCGCTTGTCCAGGCACGCAGCGGCGCCCCGGACGGCTCTCCGCCATGGCCGGTTGTGATCCTTCTCGCGTCACCCCGAGGCAACGTGATCCCGTGCGGACTATCGTCATCCGGACAAAAGAGAGCCGGCCGTCAGGTGAAGCGGCGGTGTCCCGCGTCCTTGTCGAGGGGTGCGCGCCTCATAGGCTGCGCACGACGAATCCCCCCGCACCGGACGCGTGGGGAGAAATCGGGGCGGGAGGCCGACGAGGCGTGGCGAATGCGGAACACGGTGGGAGACCGGCCGAGCCCTTCGGGGCGACGGCCGTGGGCGGCACCCGGGCGCGGATGCGGGCGGCACGCCTCGGACTGTGGCTGATCGCCGCCGTCCTCGCGGCACGCCAGGTCGCCCTCGTCCTCACCACCCCCAGCGGCGAACGGCTGACCGACCTGGAGACCTGGGTCGGCCCCGCGGGCGTCCTGCACGTCAGCGGGTCCCTCTACGACTCCACCGAGTTCACCGGCACGCCCTTCGGCGGGCTGGTCCTCAAACCGCTCACCAGATCGGCCGAGGAGACACTCGGCTGGGGCTGGACCTTCGGCACCCTGCTGCTGGTGGTGGCCCTGGCGCTGATCGCCGCCCGCGCGCTGCCCCAGCCGGTCGGCCGGCGCACCGCCCTGCTCGCCGCGCCCGTCGCGGTCAGCCTGCTCATGCTGTCCCTGCCGGTGCGCAACACCCTCTGGCTCGGCCAGACCAGCATCATCCCGGTGCTGCTCGTCCTGCTCGGCTGCTTCGTCGCGCGCGGCCGGCGGGCCGGCGGTGTCCTCGTCGGCGTCGCGGCGGCCCTCCAGCCGACCCTGCTGCTCTTCGCGCCGCTGCTGTGGTTCACCGGCCGTCGGCAGGCCGCCACCACGACGGCCGTCACCTTCGCGTCGGCCACCGCGCTCGCCTGGGCCGCCATGCCCCAGGACTCCACCACCTACTGGGTGCACCACCTGGCGGGCGTCGGTCTCGGCGGCCCCGCCGACGCCCTCGCCAACCAGTCCCTGCACGGCGCCCTGCTCCGCCTCGGTCTCGAAGGCCCGCTGGAGATCGCCGTGTTCCTGCTGCTGGGCGCCGCCGTGGTGGCCCTCGGCATGCGGCGCGCCGTCCGCTACGCCCGCGACGGCCAGCTGCTCCTCGCCGTCGGCATCACCGGGTGCGCCGCCATAGCGGTGTCCCCGACCGCCTGGCAGCACCAGCTGCTCTGGGTGCTGCTCACGGTCGTCGGCCGGGTCGGCAAGCGGGCCCGCGACCGGCTGGTGTGGCCCGTCGCCGTCGTCCTGGTGATGACGCTGCCGGCCAAGATGATGCTGCCGAACATGGCGTTCCTGTACCCGTTGCGCGACAACGTGGTGCTGCTCGCCGCACTGGCCGCCGCCACCGCCGTGCCGTTCCTCGCCCGCACCTCGCCGTACTTCCGCGACCCCGAGCCGACGCCGTACGCCCCGCCCGTGCCGGCCCGGTTCGCGTTCGTGCCGCTGCTGCCGTTCCTGCGCCGGGTGCTGATCCGCCCCAACCTGCTGCTGGAACTGCTGCTCATCCGCGTCACCTACGCCGGCTACGCCAAGGTGCGCCTCGCCGCGACGGGCGGCAGCAACTCGGCGGGCCGGGCCCGCGCCGAGGAGCACGGCCGGCAGATCCTCGACTTCGAACGCGTCCTGCACCTGGACATCGAGCACGCGGTCAACCACGCCGTGGTGAAGGTCGGCTGGCTGCGGGAGTTCTTCGACTTCTACTACACGTCGTTCCACTTCGTGGTGCCGCTGACCGTCCTCGGCCTGCTCTACTGGCGCCGCCCCGTCCACTACCGCTGGGCGCGCTCCGCCCTGGGCTTCGCCACGCTGCTCGCCCTGGTGGGCTTCTGGCTCTACCCGCTCGCCCCGCCTCGCCTGATGCCGGACCTGGGGATCATCGACACGGTCCACGGCGTCCAGGACTTCTCCCAGCCCGACTACGGCACGCTCACCGCGCTCACCAACCAGTACGCGGCGATGCCGTCGCTGCACTTCGGCTGGTCGCTGTGGTGCGGCCTGGTGATCGCGATCATCGCGCCCAAGGCGTGGATGAAGGCCCTCGGCCTGCTGCACCCGCTGTTCACGGTCTCCGCGATCGTCGCCACCGGCAACCACTGGATCCTGGACGCGGCCGGCGGCGCGGTCGTCGTCGGCGCGGGCTTCGGCCTGACCTACCTGTTCCAGGGCCCGCGCGCCCGTACGGTCACGGCGGCCGCGGAGAAGGAGGACGAGAAGCAGGTCAGCAGCGAGCCTCCGGTTCCGGTGAAGGACCGTACTCCGAGCTGATCCGGTACTCGCCGGGCGCCGCCACGGTGAGCCGGGTGAACTCGCCCGCCCGGCTCAGGCACCCGCCGCCGTCCACCCGCAGCCACGGGGAGTGCGCGATCCGCACGGTCACCGTCCCGGGCCGCGCCACCCGCAGCACCAGCTCCGCGCCGGAGGTCCGCACCACGGCCCCCGGCGCGGAGACCAGCGGCACGGCGTCCCGGACCCGGTATATCCGCCAGTGGGCGTCCTGCCAGACCGGCAGCAGCCAGTCGGGCCGCTGCGCCCGGACCAGCCGCGCCTCCTGCTCGGCGAACCCGTCGGGCTTGCCGTCGTGCAGGACCACGAACCCGACCGCCCACCGGTCCAGCCACGCCCGGTAGGCCGCCTCGGAGAACGAGCCGTCGTAGAACAGCCGCGCCCGCTCCATGTCGAGCTGCCGGTTCCAGCCCCGGGCGAGGTGCACGTGCGGCGCCAGTGCCACCGCCTCCCGGTGGTTGCGCGCGGGCACCACCTCGACCCGGGTGCGGTCCGCGCCGAGCGACTCCAGGGCCCGGACGACCCCGTCCGTCTGCGCCGCCCAGGCCGGGACGGTCGTGGACACCTTCAGGTCGTCGACGGTCTTCTTGCCGGTCCACCCCACGGAGAACACCAGCGCCACCACCAGCAGACCGCGCCGCGCGGCGGCCATGCGCGGCCGTGCGAGCAGCGCGAGCAGAAAGGCGATCGGGGCCGCGTACTCCGCGAACCGCTCGACGTTGGTGCCGATGGGGGAGGGGATCAGATACACCAGCACGGTCCCGGCCGCGTAGACGGCGCCGCTCCACCGCACCACCCGCCAGGAGGCCGGGGACAGCACCGCGACGGCGATGCCGAGGGCCGCGGGTATCCCTATGCGGCCCGCCGGCATCAGCTGCTCCCCGTGGAAGGGGAAGAACAGACTGGTCGCCCCGACCACCACGGCGGGCGGCAGCAGCAGGGCGACGGCGGGTCCGGGACGCCGCACCAGCAGGTGGCCCGCCCCGACGACGGCGAGGAACAGCCCGGCGACCGGGGACGCCATGGTGGCCAGGGCGGCGTAACAACCGGCCAGGACGAGACGTTTCTGCTCGGTGAGGTACAGACACGCGGCCAGTCCGAAGGCGACGCCGAGGGCGAACGTCGTGCGCCCGGAGGCCACGTTGCACCACAGGCCCAGCGCGGCGAGCAGCGCGGGCGCGAGCGGCTTGCGTGGCCGCACGCGCCCGATCAGCACCGCCGCGATCCAGGTGGCGGCCACGCCCGACACCACGGTGAGCGCCCGCACCCCGAGGGCCGCCATCAGGTACGGCGATATCAGGCTGTAGTTGGCGGTGTGCATGCCGCCGTACCAGAAGAGGTTGTACGCCGACGAGCCGTGCCGTTCGGCGAAACCGGCCCACGCGTCCTGAGCGGCGAGGTCACCGCCGCCGGTGGCCAGCAGTGCCCACCACAGGGCGTACAGCGGCAGCACGGGCAACGTCGCCAGGAGCGGCAGACGGTGACGCCGGCAGAAGGAGCGGAAGGGGTGCCTCCGCTCCAGGACCGTGTGCGGGCGCTGGATCAGGGTGAGGTCGGCAGAGGCCACGATCATGGAGACGTCATACGCCATCGTGACGTTCATCCGACAAGCGGGTCAGGTGTGCGGCTCCCGGGCGCACTCGAACCACACGGTCTTCCCGCCCCGCTCCCCGGGCTCCACACCCCACGCGTCGCTCACCGCGGCCAGCAGCACGAGTCCGCGGCCGTGTTCCGCGTCGGGCGCCAAGTCGTCCGGTACGCACGGCACTTGATCGCTACCGTCCGCCACCTCCACGCGGACCCCCAGCGGCCGGCGCAGCACCAGCAGGGCGCAACGGCGGCCCGGGACATGGCGGACGACGTTGGCGAGCAGTTCGGTCACGCCGAGTTCCACGGCGTCGGACACCTCCTCCGTCTCCCACTCGCGCAGCAACGACCGCACGATGCGGCGGACATGCCGCGCCGAGTGCTCACCCACGGTGAGTCGCATCGCGTAACGGTCGCAGCGCGGGGTGAGGACGGTGAGGGCAATGTGTTCGTTCACACCACCAGGCTGACCTCGCCCGACTACGCTCGGCAACGGTACGGATACAACCGGTCCCATAGTGGGCCGAGTTGTGCGAGAGGGGCTGTGCGTGAGCCACATCAACGTCCTGGACCCGGGCGCGTCCCCGCTGGACTACTACGGCTTCGAACTCCGCCGTCACCGCGAGGCGGCGGGGCTGACCCAGCGGCAGCTCGGCGACATCGTCAACTACACGGGGTCACTGGTCGGCCAGATCGAGACGGCCAGGAAGCTGCCGACGCAGGAGTTCAGCGAGCGGGTGGACGCGGCGCTGGGCACGGGCGGCTTGTTGTCCCGCCTGGTCGCGCTGGTCATGCGGAGTCAGCTGCCGGGGTGGTTCCAACAGGTCGCGGAGTTGCAGGCGCGGGCCTCCACCATCTACTGCTTCGAGATGGGTCTCGTGCCCGGACTTCTGCAGACCGAGGCGTACGCGCGGGCCGTGCTGGGAGTGCTGGACCGGCAGAACCTTGAGGATCGCACCGCCGTGCGACTCGCCCGCCAGGGCATCTTCACGAGGGCGGAGCCACCCGTCTTCTGGGCGGTTCTCAGCGAAGCGGTCCTGCTCCAGGAGACGGGCGGGCCTGGGACCATGCGGGGTCAACTGGCGCACCTGTTGTCCTTGGAGAGCGACCCTTGCGTCAACATCCAGGTGCTGCCGTTCTCGGCCGGGGAGCACGCCGGGCTGCAAGGCTCGTTCGACATCTACCGCTTCGCGAGCGACCCGGCCATCGTCTACACGGAGGGGTACGGCAGTGGGCATCCCAGCGCCCACTTGGACACCGTCAAGGACTGCTCGCTCCGTTACGATCATCTCCAGGCTGCCGCACTTCCTCTCAAGGATTCGGCGGAGCTGATCCGGCGAGTGATGGAGGAACGCTATGGAGATCAACTGGCGTAAGTCCAGCTACAGCGGTGACCAGGGCGGGAACTGCGTCGAGGTCGCCGCGATCCACAGCACGACCGTCGCCGTACGGGACTCGAAGAACCCGCAAGGGCCGATGCTCACCCTCCGGCCCGGTGCCTTCGCGGCCTTCCTGTCCTGGACCACGACCGCACAGTCACCCCGGTGACGGAGTTCTCCCGCTCCTGGAGCGCACTGCTCCGCGTCGTTTCCGACGTCCCGGACGAGGACTTCGACCAGCCCTCGGGCTGTCGCGGCTGGCTGGTGCGGGACCTCGTCTGTCATCTCGTCATCGACGCGCAGGACGTCCTCATCACGCTCGTCACCCCCGCCGACACCGCACCCACCGCGGACGCGACGACGTACTGGGACCTCGTCGGACCGCCGACCGGCGACGACCCGCTGGACGCGCTGATCCCGCGCCTGGCCGCCGCGTACGGCGACCCCGCGCTGCTGAAGTTCCACCTGGACGACGTGGGGGCCGCGGCCGGGCGGGCCGCCGAACTGGCCGATCCCGCCGCCCGGGTGAGCACCAAGGGCAAGGTGCTGACCGCAGGCGACTACCTCGCGGCGTACGTCCTCGAATGGACCCTGCACCACCTCGACCTGATCGCCCGCCTGCCGTCGGCGCCGAGGCCCCCGGCCGAGAGCCTCGCGGCGGCCCGTACGGCGCTGGAGCGGATCGCGGGGGCCCGGTTCCCGGGCGAACTGTCCGACACGGACGCCCTGCTCATCGGGACGGGCAGGCGTACGCCCACCGCCGACGAGACCGCCGCGCTGGGCGGCCTCGGCGAGCGGCTTCCGCTGATTCTGGGCTGAACACAGGCGAAGGCGGCGGCCCCGGGGATCGGGGGGCCGCCGCCTTCGGTATCAGGGTGACGCGCGTCAGTACCAGTTGTTGGCCTGCCAGAAGGACCAGGCGTCACAGGCGCTGCCGTAACGGTCCTTCATGTAGTCCAGGCCCCACTTGATCTGGGTGGCCGGGTTGGTCTTCCAGTCGGAGCCGGCCGAGGACATCTTCGAGGCCGGGAGCGCCTGGACCAGGCCGTAGGCGCCGCTGGAGGCGTTGGTGGCCTGCGGGTTCCAGCCGCTCTCGTGCGAGACGATCTTCGAGAAGCACTGGAACTCGGCCGAGTTGCCGATCATCTTCTTCGCGGTCGCCTGGGCCGAGGCGGCGGTGGGGGCCGCCGTGGGCGCGGCATGCGCGGGCGCGGCGGCGATCAGCGTGCCGCAGGTGGCGGCCGTGAGGGCGGCGCCGGCGATGGCCTTCTTCGGGGTGGCGACGGAGCGGAGGAAGGAAGCGGCGGACACAGGCGGCCTTTCGGTCGGAAGCAGGGGAGTCGCGCGCCCTGCCGTGAGGCCGGGCACAACGTCGGCGCCGCGACCCGTGGGGGACGTCGGCGCCTGGCGACTGCTCCACAGAAACAAATCCCGTGATTGCCCGCAAAGGTCCCTTTTACTACCAGTGGTCGGAGGGGGCCGTGTCCTTGCGTCCGCAACATCCGGTTTGCGGTGGGATGGCCCGAAGAGGGCCGCCGACCGGTCTACGGTGCCCCTTCGTATGTGACGCCGGCCATGTGGGGTGCTTCACCAACTCGCCTACCGGGGTGCGTCCGAACGCCTACCGAGGGGCGTCGCCGAATGTGACGGGCGCCTCGAAAGCGGCCCTTCTCGTGGCGCGGCGCAGCGCCCGCAGTACGGTCGCGCCGACGGTGAGGGTGAGCACCACCGTGATCACGGCCCGTCCCAGGTCCCAGCCCAGGGAGGTGGCCAGGCAGTACGCGACGAAGCGGGCCAGGTTGGTGGCCGTCGGGTCGTCACCGTGGAAGGCGATGTTCGAGGCCAGTGAGCTCATGAAGGGCCAGCCCGCCAGGTTCATCACCGTGCCGTAGGCGAAGGCGGCCAGGAAGCCGTAGACGGCGAGCATCCAGACCTCCAGGCGTCCCCGCAGCCGGTCGGGGCCGGGCAGGAAGCCCGCGCCCATGGTGAACCAGCCCATCGCCAGCATCTGGAACGGCATCCAGGGGCCCACACCGCCGGTGAGCAGCGACGACGCGAACATCGTGACCGAGCCCAGGGCGAAGCCGAAGCCCGGCCCGAGGACCCGGCCGCTGAGCACCATCAGGAAGAACATGGGCTCCAGTCCGGCCGTGCCCGCACCGATGGGGCGCAGGGCCGCGCCCGCCGCCGCGAGGACGCCGAGCATGGCCACCGCCTTCGCGCCCAGGTCCGACTCCGACAGGGCCGCCGCCACCACGGCGACCAGGAGGACGAGCAGACCCGCGAAGAGCCACGGCGCGTCCGCGGCGTGCGCGTTCACCGCCGACTCGGGCGGGGCGAGGAACGGCCAGCCGAACCCGGCCACGCCCACCGCGCTCACCAGGGCCAGCGCCAGCCAGGAGCGGGCGCCCAGGCGCAGGGCGCGGGCCTGACGGTCCGCGGGCCTTGCGGGGATCGGTCCGCTCATCGCTCCAGCGCCCCCTTGACCTGCGGGACCGTGAGCCAGGGCTGCGGCGCCAGGATCTTCGCCACCTGCGGGGCGAACGCCGGGGACGCCACGACCACCTCCGCCGACGGGCCGTCCGCGATGACCTCACCCTCGGCGAGCAGCACCACCCGGTGCGCCAGCTCCGCCGCCAGCTCCACGTCGTGCGTCGCCATCACGATCGCGTGGCCCTCGGCGGCCAGCCCGCGCAGGATCGCCGTCAGCCGGGCCTTCGCCGCATAGTCCAGGCCGCGGGTCGGCTCGTCGAGCAGCAGCAGGGGCGGCCGTGCGGTCAGGACCACCGCGAGGGCCAGGGTGAGCCGCTGCCCCTCGGACAGGTCCCGGGGGTGGCTGTCGTCGGCCACCGACGGCAGCAGCTCGGTGAGCAGCGCGCGGCAGGTGCCGGGCTCCGCGTCCGCGTCCCGGTCGGCGGCCGCGCACTCCGCCGCGACCGTGTCCGCGTACAGCAGGTCCCGGGGTTCCTGCGGGACCAGGCCGACCTTGCGGACCAGGTCGCGCGGGCGGGTGCGGTGCGGGACCGCGCCGCCGGTGCGGACCGACCCGGAGGACGGGGCGATCAGCCCGACCAGCGCGCCGAGCAGCGTCGACTTGCCCGCGCCGTTGCGGCCCATGAGCGCGATCGTCTCCCCGGCGGAAACGGTCAGGTCCACATGGGTCAGCGCCTGCACGCGGTCGCGGCGGACGGCGAGGGAGCGCACCTCGGCCACCGGCTCGGGGGCGTCGGCGGCCCCCCTCTTCGCGCGCCCGAAGAGGCGCTTCACCTGAGGAGTCGTCGGGGGAGCGGCGGGCTCCCGCTCGGGCTGCCTGCCCTCCAGGCGTTCCCGCAGCGGGGCCGCCCTGCGGCGGGCGTCGCGGACCGTCAGGGGCAGCGGGGACCAGCCGGCCAGCCGGCCCAGCTCGACCACCGGCGGGCACACCGGCGAGACCGCCATGACCTCCGCCGGAGCGCCCAGCCAGGGGCGCTCGCCGGGACCCGGCAGCAGCGCCACCTGGTCGGCGTACTGGACGACCCGCTCCAGGCGGTGCTCGGCCATCAGGACCGTCGTGCCGAGGTCATGGACCAGACGCTGGAGGACCGCCAGGACCTCCTCGGCGGCGCCGGGGTCCAGGGCGGACGTCGGCTCGTCCAGGACCAGCACCTTCGGGTGCGGAGTGAGGACCGAGCCGATCGCCACCCGCTGCTGCTGGCCGCCGGACAGCGTGGAGATCGGGCGGTCCCGCAGCTCGGCGAGGCCCAGCAGGTCCAGGGTCTCCTCCACCCGGCGGCGCATCACCTCGGGCGGCAGACCCAACGACTCCATGCCGTAGGCGAGTTCGTCCTCCACCGTGTCCGTCACGAAATGCGACAGCGGGTCCTGGCCCACCGTGCCCACCACGTCGGCGAGTTCGCGCGGCTTGTGGGTGCGGGTGTCGCGGCCCGCGACCGTGACCCTGCCGTGCAGGGTGCCGCCGGTGAAGTGCGGGACCAGCCCGCTCACCGCACCCAGCACCGTCGACTTGCCGACCCCGGACGGGCCCACCACGAGGACCAGTTCGCCTTCCGGGACCTCGAAGTCGACGTCCCGCACGGCGGGTCCGGCCGCGCCGTCGTAGGTCACCGACACGTTCTCGAAGCGGATCACGGCGTCGGCTCCTTGCGGGTGTCGCGGACCGCCTCGGGGGCGGGGGTGACGAAGGCGGGCAGCAGGCCGATCAGCACGGCCGCCGCCGGCCACAGGGGCAGGGTGGGCGCCACCAGCGGGACCACACCGGGGTGAAGGCCCCCGGGGTCGCGCGCGCCGGCCAGCACGAGGAGCGCCGCCACCACCGCGCCGGACGCGGTGACCAGCCACGCGCGGGCGTCCCACGGGTCCGGGCGGTAGCGGGTGCGCAGGGTGCGCCGCCCGCCCAGCCGGAGGCCTGCCAGCGCGGCGGCCACACCGGCGAGCAGCACGGGCAGCCCGTAGCTGCCGCCCTCGGCGGTGAGGACGCCGTACGTGCCCGCGCAGACGCCGATCAGCCCGCCGAGCGTGAGCGCGGCAGTGGTGCGCCGCACGGCGGGCGGCACCTCGGCGGTACGGCCGTAGCCGCGCGCGTCCATCGCGGCGGCCAGGGACACCGAGCGTTCCAGCGCTCCCTCCAGGACCGGCAGCCCCACCTGCAGCAGACCGCGCAGACCCTTGTCGGGGCGGCCGCGCAGCCGGCGGGCGGCGCGCAGCCTGCGCACGTCGGCGATCAGGTTCGGGGCGAAGGTCAGCGCCACCACCACGGCCACGCCCAGCTCGTACAGCGCGCCGGGCAGGGACTTCAGCAGGCGGGAGGGGCTGGCCAGGGCGTTCGCGGCGCCCACGCAGATGAGCAGCGCGGCCAGCCGCAGCGCGTCGTACAGGGCGAAGGTGAGGCCCTCGGCGGTGACCCGGCCGCCCAGCCGGATGCCCTGCGCCCAGCCGGGCAGGGGCACTTCGGGCAGGGTGAACAGGGTGTGCGTGCCGGGGATGGGGGAGCCGAGGACGATCGCGAAGGCCAGCCGCAGCACCAGCACGGCGACGGCGAGCTTGACGAAGGCGCCGTAGGAGCGGGCCCACGGCGTGTGCGGACGGCGGACGGCCACGACGTAACCCGAGACGGTGATCAGGAGGGCGAGCAGCAGCGGGTTGGTGGTGCGGGTGGCCGCGGTGCCCAGCGCGAGGGCCCACAGCCACCACGCGCCGGGGTGCAGCCCCGCGCGGCGCGAGCGCGGGACGGGGGTGCCGGCGGCGGCGCCCCCGCTCCGGCGGGACCGGGTGAGGCCCGGGCGCCCGGAGCCGCGTGACTCACGCACGGCGACGGACCTGCCAGACGGCCGCGGCGCCCAGCACGACCACCACCGCCGCACCGGCGATCAGTCCCACCGAGGGCCCGGAGCCGTCCCCCTCCTGCGCGGAGTCCTGTGCGGAGTCCCGCCCGGAGGTGTCGTCCCGCGCACCGGAGGAGTCGGCATCCTTGTCCAGGGCGACCTGCTCGCCGCAGCCCTTCGCCGGGTAGCCCTCGATCGCGCACAGCATGGCGTTGCTGTCGTAGCGCAGGGGCTTGGCGACCGAGGCGAGGGCCTCCGCCGTCGAGGCGTCCTGAGGCACCTGGGCGCACGCCGTGCGGACGGCCGGCGGCTTCTCCCCGGACGGGGCGTCGGCGGGCGTGCCGAAGTCGACGACCAGCGCCACCCGCTTCGAGCCGTCCTTCTGGGGCGTCTTCGCGCAGATCTCGTCGAACGAGGCCGTGCCGCGCGGCTCGGCCGCGTCGCCGGAGTCCTCGCTGACGGAGAAGCGGAAGCCCTGCACGGAGCCGTCCGCGGGCCGGACGAGCGACGGGCCCACGGTGGCGTACGTCCACGCGCCACCGTCCCGCTCCCAGAAGGACCAGTAGCGGTAGCCGACGGCCTGGGCCTGGCCGGCGCCCGCCAGCAGGGGCAGCAGCGCGGCCAGGAACAGCAGGGTGACCCGGCGTGTCACGGCTGCTGCCTCTTGGTGCGGTTGCTGATCAGGAAGCCGATACCGATGCCCGCGACGAGGCAGACGCCGACGAACCACCAGACGCCGAACGGGGAGTCCGACTCCTCCTCGTCCTTGGTCTCCTCGCCCGTCCTCGCGGTCTTCTCCGGCGCCGCGGCCGGGCCGGTCGCGGTGAGCTGCTTCACCAGGTCCGTGCCGCCGAAGTCGCGCGGATCCGCGCCGGTCGCGTGGGCGGCCAGGATCAGCTGCGCGTAGCCGGCGGGTCCGCTCTGCGCGGCCCAGTCGCCGGCGTTCGTCTCCAGCCAGGCGTAGGACTTCTTCGCCTGCGCCGCGTCGCCCCGGGCGGCGAGCGCGACCACCGCGTCGGCGGTGTTGCCGAAGTCGGGCTGGTCCTCGGCGCCGGGCGTGACGGCGAGGAGGTGCCCCTTCGCGGCGAGGGCGCCGACGAGGTGCGCGGCGCCGTTCGCGGCGGCCTGCTCCGGGGTGGTGGCCTTCTCGCAGCCGGTGGCCGCGGCGCCGTCGCCCTTGCCGGGCTCCACGAGCAGGCCCTGGCCGAGCGAGCCGAGCACGCCCGCCGCCGTCGCGTCCAGGTTCGCGGTCAGACTGCCGTTCTTCTCCGGCTGGAAGGCGAACGCGCCCGCGCCCTCGCCCTCGCAGGGGAGTTCCAGGCCGAGCAGCGCGTCGTAGGGGGACTTGCCGCCCTTCTTCACCTCGCCGGGCTGCTCGCCGGCCGCGGCGAGCGCGCCGACGACGACGGAGGTGGAGTTGGTGTCGCTCGCGCCGCCCTTGGTGTAGCCCCAGCCGCCGTCCCTGTTCTGGACGGACTTCAGCCAGCCGACGGCCTTGTCCGTGACGGCGTCGTGGCCGCCGAGCGCGGCGAGCGCCTGGACGGCGGCGGCGGTCTGGTTGGTGTCGACCATGGTCTTCGCGTCGCACGCGGCGGCCGGGTCGGCCCGGAACGGCGCGAACGAGCCGTCGGCGCACTGCTGGCCGGTCAGCCAGTCGACGGCGGCCTTCGGCGGCTCGGTGTCCGCCGCGTGCTGGGCGAGCAGGGCGAGCGACTGGCGCCACACCCCGTCGTACTGCGGGTCGGTGTCGCCGTACAGCGCGGACGGCAGGGCCGGCCGGGAGGGCGAGGGGGACGAGTCGGCTGCGGCCGGTGCGGCGGCGCCTATGACGGCGACGGCGGCCAGCACCGCGGCGCTGCGGCGGACGTTCATGGTGGGCGGGGCCTCTCCCTGAAGAGGGCCGGGCAGCGCGGGACACCCCGGCGGCTCGGCTCCGTATACCTCGACGGTGCCCGTGCGCCGGCGGGCTGCCGGGCACGTGAGCCGGTCACGATCCGTGCGGGGCATTCCGGCTCACCGTCTCGACGACGGCTCACGGTTGCGGGTCAGCGCCGGATTTGCACCGGCTTCCCCCCGTACGGCGTGGACGACGCGGCCACTCTACCCGCCCCCGGGGCGGGGGCCGGGGGTGCCCGCGTGCACGCGGAAGGCGCACGGACGCGTGTGGTGACCGAGGTCACGGCGCAGGTGAGACGGGCGGCACACGAGGGGGCGTGGGGGCGGGGCCGACCGACGGGGCCGGCCGGCCCGTCAGGCGGAGCCGGGGACTCCGGTGCCGTCAGGGGGAGTCGAGGGCTCCGGTGCCGTCAGGTCGATCAGCCGGCACACCGTCTCGATGTCCACGCCCACCTGCGCGATGGAGGCGCGGCCCGACAGCCAGGTGATCAGCGTCGAGTGCCAGGTGTGCCCGATGACCCGCACGGCCGAGAGCTGCTCGGGTGTCGGGTCGGTGAGGTCCGTCGCGTCCAGGATGATCGCCGTCGTCCGCCGGAAGACCTGCTCCACCTCCGCGCTCACACCCCGGTCCGCGAAGGTCAGCGCCCGCACCATCGCGTCCGCCAGGTGCGGCTCGCGCTGGAGCGCCCGGAAGGCCCGCATCAGCGTCTCCGCGACCCGCTCCGCCGCCGTGTCCCCGGCCGGCGGCTTCTTCCGCAGCGTCGCGTGCAGATGCTCCAGCTGGTCCTGCATCGTGGCCACCAACAGGTGCACCTTGGAAGGGAAGTAGCGGTACAGCGTGCCCAGCGCCACCTGGGAGGACTCCGCCACCTCCCGCATCTGCACCGCGTCGAAACCGCCCCGGGAGGCCAGCCGCGCGCACGCCTCGAGGATGCGCCGCCGCCGGGCCTCCTGCCGCTCCGTGAGCGGGGAGGCCGGGTCGGTGCGCCCGGCGTCCGGCGCCGCCTTGGTCCTGTGGGCTTCCGCGGGCATGGGTCCCGTCCGTGACAGTCGGTGAGGATCGATGATCGGACAGCATGGCACGGCGTCCGTCGTGGCGTGAATCACCTGATCCACCGCTGCCACCCTTCTTACCTGCCGGTAGATTCGGATCCTCCGAACGATCAACTCTGAAACTTGTTCTAGATCGGCGTCCCGTCGTACTGTCGCGGGACAGCGCAGGCAGAAGGGGGTCCCGCAGTGACCGCTGAGGCCAGTCAGGCCGGGCCCTCGGCGGGCCCCGCATCCGACGGCTCGCGACCGCTCCGCATCGCGCTCCTCACCTACAAGGGAAACCCGTTCTGCGGTGGCCAGGGCGTCTACGTACGCCACCTCTCCCGCGAACTGGCCCGGCTCGGACACCGCGTCGAGGTCATCGGATCCCAGCCCTACCCGGTGCTCGACGAGGGCTACGACGGGCTCAGCCTCACCGAGCTGCCCAGCCTCGACCTCTACCGTCAGCCGGACCCCTTCCGCACCCCCGGGCGCGCCGAGTACCGCGACTGGGTGGACGCCCTCGAGGTCGGCACCATGTGGACCGGCGGCTTCCCCGAGCCGCTGACCTTCTCGCTGCGTGCCCGCCGCCATCTGCGCGCCCGCCGCGGCGAGTTCGACGTCGTCCACGACAACCAGACCCTCGGCTACGGCCTGCTCGGCGACGTCGGCGCGCCCCTGGTGACCACCATCCACCACCCCATCACCGTCGACCGCCGTCTCGAACTGGACGCCGCCGAGGACTGGAAGCGCCGCATGTCGGTGCGCCGCTGGTACGCGTTCACCCGCATGCAGAAGCGCGTCGCCCGCCGGCTGCCGTTCGTGCTCACCGTCTCCGGCAGCTCCCGCGCGGAGATCGTCGAGGACCTCGGCGTACGGCAGGGCCGTGTCCACGTCGTCCACATCGGCGCCGACACCGACCTGTTCCGCCCCGACCCGTCCGTCGCGGTCGTCCCGGGCCGGATCGTCACCACCTCCAGCGCCGACGTGCCGCTGAAGGGCCTGGTCTTCCTCGTCGAGGCGCTCGCCAAGGTGCGCGCCGAACAGCCCGACGCCCACCTCGTCGTGGTCGGCAAGCGCCCCACCGAGGGCCCCGTCGCCCAGGCGATGGAGCACTACGGCCTCGAAGGCGCCGTCGAGTTCGTCAAGGGCATCTCCGACGCCGAACTCGTCGACCTGGTGCGCTCGGCGCAGGTCGCCTGCGTGCCGTCGCTCTACGAGGGCTTCTCCCTCCCGGCCGCCGAGGCCATGGCGACCGGCACCCCGCTCGTCGCCACCACCGGCGGAGCCATCCCCGAGGTCGCCGGCCGCGACGGGGAGACCTGCCTGGCCGTGCCGCCCGGCGACGCGGGCGCGCTGGCCGCCGCGCTGACCCGGCTGCTCGGCGACAGCGAGCTGCGCGCCCGCCTCGGCGCCGCCGGACGTGAGCGCGTACTGGCCAACTTCACCTGGGCGCGCGCCGCCGAAGGCACCGTCGCCCGCTACCGCGAGGCGATCGACACCGCCCGCGCCGGCCGGGGCGGGGCCCCGCGCGCCGCGGCACCGGCCCCGCAGGTCCCGGCGCCCGAGGACCTCGACCTCGCCCCCGACGCTCTCGCGGACACGGGCGGCGTACCCGTGACCGCGGCCGACACCTCCGATCGTGAAAGCAGGGCCACGTGCTGACCGTCGACTTCTCCCGGTTCCCGCTCGCCCCGGGCGACCGTGTCCTGGACCTCGGCTGCGGGGCCGGACGGCACGCCTTCGAGTGCTACCGGCGCGGTGCCCAGGTGGTCGCGCTGGACCAGAACGGCGAGGAGATCCGTGAGGTCGCCAAGTGGTTCGCGGCGATGAAGGAGGCCGGCGAGGCGCCCGCCGGGGCCACCGCCACCGCCATGGAGGGCGACGCCCTCGCCCTGCCCTTCCCCGACGAGTCCTTCGACGTCGTCATCATCTCCGAGGTGATGGAGCACATCCCCGACGACAAGGGCGTCCTCGCCGAGATGGTCCGGGTGCTCAAGCCCGGCGGGCGCATCGCCATCACCGTCCCGCGCTACGGCCCGGAGAAGGTCTGCTGGACCCTTTCCGACGCCTACCACGAGGTCGAGGGCGGTCACATCCGCATCTACCGGGCGGACGAGCTGCTGGGGAAGATCCGCGAGGCCGGCCTGCGCCCCTACGGCACCCACCACGCCCACGCGCTGCACTCGCCGTACTGGTGGCTGAAGTGCGCCTTCGGCGTCGACAACGACAAGGCGCTGCCGGTGCGGGCGTACCACAAGCTGCTGGTCTGGGACATCATGAAGAAGCCGCTGGCCACCCGGGTCGCCGAGCGGGCGCTGAACCCGGTCATCGGCAAGAGCTTCGTGGCCTACGCGACCAAGCCGCACCTGCCGCGCGCCGAGGCGGACGCCACGTGACGACCTCCCGCCCGGCCGGGGACCCCCGCGCCCCGCAGTCCGAACACCTCGTCCTCACGGGCGTGCTGACCGCCGAGCAGGCGGCGCGGACCGTCGCCGGGATCCTCGCCGTGCAGCGGGAGGACGGGGCCATCCCGTGGTTCCGGGGCCACCACCTCGACCCGTGGGACCACGTCGAGGCGGCGATGGCGCTGGACACGGCGGGCGAGCACGAGGCGGCCGAGCGGGCCTACCTGTGGCTGGCCCGGCACCAGTTGGAGGACGGCTCCTGGTACGCGGCGTACGCCGACGGCGACCCGGACGACGTCACCGACCGGGGCCGGGAGACCAACTTCGTCGCCTACATCGCGGTCGGCGTGTGGCACCACTACCTGTCCACGGGCGACGACACCTTCCTGGACCGCATGTGGCCCGCGGTGTGCGCGGCCGTGGAGTTCGTGCTGAAGCTCCAGCAGCCCGGCGGGCAGATCGGCTGGCGCCGCGACGACGACGGCACGCCCACCACGGACGCGCTGCTCACCGGCTCCTCCTCCGTCCACCACGCGCTGCGCTGCGCCCTCGCCATCGCCGAGCAGCGCGAAGAACCCCAGCCCGACTGGGAGCTGGCGGCGGGCGCGCTGCGGCACGCCATCCGGCGCCACCCGGAGCGGTTCCTGGACAAGGACCGCTACTCGATGGACTGGTACTACCCGGTGCTCGGCGGCGCGCTGACCGGCGCCGAGGCCAGGGACCGCATCGAGGAGGGCTGGGAGCGCTTCGTCGTGCCCGGGTTCGGCGTGCGCTGCGTGGTCCCCAACCCGTGGGTGACCGGCGGTGAGTCGGCCGAACTCGCCCTGGCGCTCTGGGTGACGGGCGAGTCCGACCGCGCGCTGGAGGTGCTCCAGTCCATCCAGCACCTGCGTGACCCGGAGAGCGGTCTGTACTGGACGGGGTACGTCTTCGACGACGACGCCATATGGCCGCGCGAGCTGACCACCTGGACGGCCGGCTCGCTGCTGCTGGCCGTCGCCGCCCTCGGCGGTCACGAGCCGACCTGCGCGGTCTTCGGCGGGGAACAGCTGCCGAAGGGCATGGACCCGGACTGCTGCCCGGACGCCTGACGCCGTACCGGCGCGTGCCCCACCGGACCGGTGGGGCACGCGCCGGTACAGGTCCGGGTGGGTGCTGTGTTGTCCCGGGGGATGCCCCCGGACCCCCGGGTCACGCGGCTGGGCGTGCGTGTCCGGGGGTGGGTGTGGGGTCAGTGGCGGCGGAGTCGGCCGGCGATGGCGTGGCCGATGAACAGGTGGACGACGGCGGCGAGTCCGTGGCCGAAGACCACCCGGGCCCACTCCTCGTCGAAGGTGCTGTGTTGTCCCGGGGATGCCCCCGGACCCCGGGTCACGCGGCTGGGCGTGCGTGTCCGGGGGTGGGTGTGGGGTCAGTGGCGGCGGAGTCGGCCGGCGATGGCGTGGCCGATGAACAGGTAGACGACGGCGGCGAGTCCGTAGCCGAAGACCACCCGGGCCCACTCCTCGTCGAAGGTGCTGTGTTGTCCCGGGGGATGCCCCGGACCCCCGGGTCACGCGGCTGGGCGTGCGTGTCCGGGGGTGGGTGTGGGGTCAGTGGCGGCGGAGTCGGCCGGCGATGGCGTGGCCGATGAACAGGTAGACGACGGCGGCGAGTCCGTAGCCGAAGACCACCCGGGCCCACTCCTCGTCGAAGGTGAACAGGTCACGCGACCAGGCAGCCAGCCAGTTGGCCGCGTCATGGACGAACCGGACCAGGTCGTTGGCCCGGTTGGCGTCCAGCAGATACATCAGAATCCACAGTCCGAGGATGACGGCCATGACGTCCGCGATCACCGCGATGACCGTCCCCGCGGAGGTGGAACCAGAGCGATATCGAGGGGACATGGTGTCCGTCTGGCCCCGAACGACCGCTTGAAACCAGCCCCGTTCGCGGCCTTGGCACGCGAACGGCCCCTCGCCCGCCGGGGCGAGGGGCCGTGACGACGGAACCGGGGCTCAGCCGCGCTGGATGCCCGAGGTGTCCTGCAGTACGCCGCGGCGGCCGTCCTGCGTCTGCGCGACCAGCGCCTGACCGCGCTGCTCCACCGCCAGGTACCAGGTACCGGGCGCCAGTTCGGCGATCGGGGTGGGCGAGCCGTCCTCCGCGAACAGCGGGCGCGGCACCGGCACGGCGAACCAGAACGGGGAGAAGTCGGGGGCGGGCGCCGCGGCCGGCTGCCCCTGCGGGGGCTGCTGACCACCGAACGGCTGGCCCGGCTGGCCGCCGCCGAAGGGCGCCTGCTGCGCACCCGGGTAGCCGTAACCGCTCGGCGGCTGCGCGCCGTACGGCTGCTGCGGGGCGGCGGGACGGGCGGGCGGAAGCAGCGCGCCCTTGAGCGCCGGCACCAGCGGGGTGGCCACGGCGGCGCCCGCCATCACCAGGGTGGCGACGAGCGCGAGGATCAGGCCCAGGCCCGCGTCGGGGCCGTCGCTCGAACCCCCGAAGTTGTCGGCGCCGCCGGCCGGGTCGAAGACGTTGCCCAGCGCGCTCCACGCGGCGAACACCGCGAAGGCCACACCGAACGGCGCCAGTTCGAGCCCCGCGACCTTCGGCGGCTGCGGCAGACCCCGGGCGACCACGATGAGGGCCGCGGCGATGAGGCCCGCCAGCACGACGCCCAGCAGCACCGGACCGCTTGCCCACAGGCTGGGAATGTCCGCGCTGTCCGGGGCGCCTTCGATCGAGTACAGATCGAGGAACGACGCGATGAACAGCAATACCGCTGCTCCGATCACCACGCCGTCGCCTCGAGTGAGGGAGCGGATATTCACTTCAGGTCCTTCGTAGGTCGTCTCGTCGTCGGAAGAGGCGTCGCTGTCACCATGTCGCCCGAAGGGTTCGGTGCGAAGCGCGGGGGTGGCCCCTGATCGTACGGACGACACTATCGTCCGCCGGATCGGGCTGTCCGCCCGGATCAGTGGGCCGATCCCTACCCGCGCAGGAAACTTACGATTCCCTCGGAAATCCCTTGCGCCGCCTTCTGCCGCCAGGCGCCGCTGGTCAGCAGCGCCGCGTCCTTGCCGTCACGCATGTTCCCGCATTCGATGAACACCTTCGGAACCGTTGACAGATTGAGACCGCCCAGGTCCTTCCGCGTGACGAGTCCGGTACCGCCGCCGATGTAGTTGGACGGCGCGGTGCCGGTCACGCGCACGAAGTTGCCCGCGACGCGCTCCCCGAGTTCACGCGAAGGTGCCACGATGGCGCGGGTGTCCGCCCCGCCCGAGTTCACCACGCCGGGCAGGATGACGTGGAAGCCGCGGTTGCCGGAGCCGGAGCCGTCGGCGTGGAGGGAGACGACGGCGTCGGCCTTCGCCTCGTTGCCGATCCGGGCCCGCTCGTCCACGCACGGCCCGTACGGGCGGTCGCGGTCCTGCGTCAGCTTCACCGTGGCGCCCTGTTTCCGCAGGAGCGCGCGCATCCGGTGGGCGACGTCCAGGGTGAACTCCGCCTCCGCGTACCCGTCGTTGGTGGAGGTGCCGGTGGTGTCGCACTCCTTGCGGTGGGTGCCGACGTCCACCTGGCGGTTGATCTCGGCGGTGTGCCGGAAGTTCGCCGGGTTGTGCCCCGGATCGATGACGACCACCTTGCCCTTGAGCGGGCCGGTCGCGGCGGGGGCGGTGGCGCCGGGCGGCCGCGAGGCGGGGGACTCCTCGCCCCCGCCGCCCTCGGTGTTCCCGGTGTTCCCGGCGGAGGGGGAGGCGGGCTGCGACGGCGCACGGGAGGGGGCCGAAGGGGAGCCCTTGGCCTCCGCGCCCGCCCCGCCGTCGTCCGTTCCGCCCGTGGCCGCGTACACGCCCCATCCGAGCAGGCCGCCGCAGACGAGCGCGGCGACGGCCACGGTCAGCGGCCGGCGGCGGGACCGGGGGTTCCGGGGCGGATCGAAGTCGGGACCGGTGTACGACACGCAGCCACCCTAACGGTGAGCGGCGGCCGCACCCGTACGGCGCAGGACGCGCAGGGAACCGGTGGCGGAGACCTCCGTGAACGCGCCGGACGCCAGGGCCCGCTGGTGCACGCGGTACGGGGCCTGCCCGGTGAACTCGTCCACCGGGTCGGGGAAGACGTCGTGGATGACCAGCAGGCCGCCCGCGGCGACGTGCGGCGCCCAGCCCTCGTAGTCGGCGCTCGCGTGCTCGTCGGTGTGGCCGCCGTCGATGAAGACCAGGCCGAGCGGCCGTCCCCAGAGGGCGGCGATCTGCGGGGAGCGGCCCACCAGCGCCACCACGTGCTCCTCCAGACCGGCCCGGCGCAGGGTGCGGCGGAAGGCGGGGAGGGTGTCCATCACGCCCAGCTCGGGATCGACGGTGTCCGGGTCGTGGTACTCCCAGCCGGGCTGCTGCTCCTCGCTGCCGCGGTGGTGGTCCACGGTGAGGGCGGTGACGCCGGCCGCGCGGGCCGCGTCGGCGAGCAGGATGGTGGAGCGCCCGCAGTACGTGCCGATCTCCAGCAGCGGCAGCCCCAGCCGGCCGGCCTCGGCCGCCGCCGCGTACAGGGCCAGGCCCTCGTCCAGCGGCATGAACCCCTTCGCCGCCTCGAACGCGGCGAGTACGGCCGGCTCCGGCGCCTTCACCATGGGGTCCGCCTCTGCGCTGGTCACTGAAGTCTCCACGGGGCCATGCTGCCGTAGCCCCTGCGAGGGTGGTGAAGGGGGGTACGGGGAGGTGACCGGGGCGCGTGCGAGGCCCCGGACCCCCGCGCTTCGGCGGCCGGCCCGAGCGCCCCGACCCGTGAGCGGGGCGCCGGGGAGGCGCCGGAAGGGGCCGGGACGGAGGGAGCCCCGGTGCACGGTGCGTGTGTGTTGGGGGGGCGGGCGTGCCTGGTTTCGGGCAGCCGCTCCGGGGCCTGAGAGCCTGGCGCCCGGAGCGGCGTGCCGGGCGGTCGTCGGCACCCGGCGACCGTCCGGCCGTGACCGTCTCCGGGGCGCAGGTGGCAGAGACGAGGCCAGGTCAGGCGGAGATCGTCTGGCCCGGGAGGGAGAGGTCCAGGGCGACGCTGTGGGTGTCGCCCGGGTGGGTCGCGGGGGAGGCGAGCGGGCCGTGCCCGGGGGCGCGCGCCGCGAGGACGTACGGGCCCTGCGCCGGGACGGCCAGGGCGTAGCTGCCGTCCGTCGCGGAGACGGTGGCGCCCGCCCGGCGGCCGTGCCGGTCGATGAGCGTGACCCGCGCGCGGGCGACCGGCGCGCCGGACGCGTCCAGCACCCGCCCGCGGAAGCCGCGCAGCGCCTCCTCCGCGCGCTCCAGGTTGGCCTCCTCCTCGCTGCTCGCCCGCAGCTGCGGGTGGGCCGACGGGCGCCGGCCGGGCAGGAACAGGGCCAGCACCAGGCCGACGGCCACCGCCGCCGTGGCGATGCCGAACGACAGGCGGAACCCGTGCAGGGTCGGCACCGCCACCCCGCCCGCCACGTGCGAGGTGTTCGCCAGCACCATGCCGATCACGGCGCTGGACACCGACGTGCCGATGGAGCGCATCAGCGTGTTCAGGCCGTTCGCCGCACCGGTCTCCGAGGCCGGGACCGCGCCGATGATCAGCGCGGGCAGCGAGGAGTAGGCGAGGCCGATGCCGGCGCCGAGGACCACCGAGGTGAGCACGGTCTGCCAGGCGGCGCTCATCAGTCCGAGGCCGCCGCCGTAACCGGCTGCGATGATCAGCAGGCCGGCGATCAGGGTGACCTTGGGGCCGTACCGGGCGGAGACCCGGGCGTAGACCGGCGCCGTGAACATCATCGTCAGGCCCAGGGGGGCCACGCACAGGCCCGCGACCACCATCGACTGCCCGAGCCCGTCCGACGCGGTGGGCAACTGGAGCAGCTGGGGGAGGACCAGGGAGACGACGAAGAAGGAGACACCGACCATGATGGAGGCCAGGTTGGTCAGCAGCACCTCGCGGCGGGCCGTGGTGCGCAGGTCCACCAGCGGCGCGCTCACCCGCAGCTCCATCAGCCCCCACAGCAGCAGCACCACCGCCGCCGCGCCGAACAGGCCCAGCGTGGTGCCGGAGGTCCAGCCCCAGTCGCCGCCCTTGGACACCGGCAGCAGGAACAGCACCAGCCCGGCGGACAGACCCAGCGCGCCCGGCAGGTCGAAGGTGCCCTTGGCGCGCACCGGCGACTCGGGCACCACGGCCAGGGTCAGGCCGATGGCGAGCACACCGAGCGCGGCGGCGCCGAGGTAGAGGGCGTGCCAGTCGGCGTGCTGGGCGACCAGGGCGGCGGCGGGCAGCGCCAGGCCGCCGCCGACGCCGATCGAGGAGCTCATCAGCGCCATCGCGGAGCCCAGCCGTTCGCGCGGCAGCATGTCCCGCATCAGACCGATGCCGAGGGGTATCGCGCCCATCGCGAAGCCCTGCAGCGTACGTCCGGCGATCATCACCAGCAGATCGTTGGTGAACGCGCTGATCAGCGCGCCCACCACCATCACCGCGAGACTGACGACCAGCATGCGGCGCTTGCCGAAGAGATCGCCGAGGCGGCCCATGATCGGGGTGGCCACGGCGCCGGACAGCAGGGTCGAGGTCAGGACCCAGGTGGCGTCCGCCGGAGCGGTGTGCAGCAGCTGCGGCAGATCCTTGATCACCGGGACCAGCAGGGTCTGCATCACCGCGACGACGATGCCCGCGAAGGCGAGGACGGGGACCACCGCGCCGCCCGCTCTGCCGGGAGGACGGACGGACGTCGTCTGTGTCATGAAGGGTGCCTCCAGGCGACCGAACGGCTGTTACGTGGATGCTGAACCCTGTCTGCCCAGGCAACTATTCCGTTGTTTCGGCCCGCTAACGATTTCTTGACCGTTCCTTGAGCTTCCGTCCACCGGTCCTCCGCCCGGACTCCGTGCCCGGCCACCCGTCGTACGCCCGGACTTGAGCGTTCCGCCCACCGGTCGTACGCGTGGCGGGAACCGGGCTCGGTCCGAGGGCGGAGCCGGGGGTCGGGCGAAATGCCGATGCGGGCCGCTCGCGGCGGTTGAGAGCATGACCCTCATGCTCGAAGCCCCCGACACCACCCGCGCCCCCGCCCGCACCGCACCCCCCGTGTGGCTGGTGGTGGCGCTCGCCTGCGCCGGCCAGTTCCTCGTCGTCCTCGACATCTCCGTGGTCAACGTCGCGCTGCCGTCCCTGCGCACCGGCCTCGCGCTGGACGAACAGGGCCTGCAGTGGGTGGTCAACGCCTACTCCATCGCCTTCGCGGGCTTCATGCTGCTCGGCGGCCGGGCGGGCGACCTCTACGGCCGCAAGCGGATGTTCCTGGTCGGGCTCGGGCTGTTCACCCTGGCGTCGCTGGCCGGCGGGCTGGCCCAGGAGGGCTGGCAGCTGCTGCTGGCGCGGGCCGTGCAGGGGCTCGGGGCGGCCGTGCTGGCGCCGTCCACGCTCACCCTCGTCACCTCGGCGGTGCCGGAGGGCGCGGCCCGCGCCCGCGCCATCGCCACCTGGACCGCCGTCGGGGCGGGCGGCGGCGCGGCCGGCGGCTTCGTCGGCGGGGTGCTCGTCGAGGCGCTGTCGTGGCGCTGGGTGCTGCTGATCAACGTGCCCGTCGGAGCGGTCGTGCTGGCCGCCGCCGCCCGCTGGATCACGGAGAGCCGCGCCGGGGACGGCCGGCGCCTCGATCTGCCCGGAGCCGTCCTGGTCACGGCGGGCCTCGCCACCCTGGCCTACGGCGTCTCCCAGACCGAGGCCGAGGGCTGGACGGCCACGGCCACCCTGGTGCCGCTGGCCGCCGGGCTCGCCCTCGTCGCCCTGTTCCTGCTCGTCGAGGCCCGCGCCAAGGCCCCGCTGATGCCGCTCGGGCTGCTGAAGCTGCGGTCGGTGGCCTCCGCGAACGTCGCCATGTTCCTCAGCGGCTCCGCGATGTTCTGCATGTGGTTCTTCATGACCCTGTACGCGCAGAACGTCCTCGGCTACACCCCGCTGGAGGCCGGACTCGCCCTGGTGCCCAGCTCCGTCGCCGTGATCCTCGGCTCCAAGGCCGCCCCGCGCCTGATGCGGGCGACGGGACCGCGCGCCGTGGCCGTGCTCGGCACGCTGATCGCACTGGCCGGGTTCGCCTGGCAGTCGACGATGACGGCGGACGGCGACTACCTCACCGCGATCATGATCCCCGGCGTCCTGATGATGCTGGGCGCGGGCCTCGCCGGGACCCCGCTGGCCTCCCTCGCCACCTCCGGCGCGGCTCCCGAGGAGGCCGGCCTGGTCTCCGGCCTGGTCAACACCTCACGCACCATGGGTGGTTCCCTGGGCCTCGCGGTCATGGCCACCCTGGCGGCGGCCCGCACGGACGGCCGCGACACCCCCGAGGCCCTCACGGAGGGCTACGCCCTGGTCTTCACCACGGGGACGGCCGTCCTGGCGGTCGGCGCGGTCCTGATGTGGGCCTGGCTGCCACGCACGACGGCGAAGCCGTCGGCCTGAACGGCGGCGGCGCGGGCTGCTTCCGGCGCCGCGCCAGGGGACCGTGGGCCGCGGGAGCCGGTTCGGGTGGTGGCCGTCGTGGTGGGTCGGTGGTCGTGCCGGGGGCGGTCGTCCGGGCGTCGCGCCGGGAGGTGTTGGAGCGGTGCCGGTGCGAGTCGGCCGCCGCGCGGCGACGAGGCAGACCGGCTGGACCGTGGGGGCCGGCCGTGCCAGGCGCGCCCTACCGGGATCGCCCGGGCGGGACATCGGGGGTGGCAGCGCGGAGACGGTCGGCATGCTGCCACGGGGCCATGCCGGGACCGTTGCGCGTGGGACGTCGCGGGTCGTGTGCGCCGTACCCGGCCGCGTCGGTGGTCCCGCGGGTCGCGCCGGCGGGTGCAGGCGGACGGAGGGCCCGCGTCACAGCCAACCCCGGTTGCGGGCCTCGTGGAGGGCCTCCGTGCGGTTGCGGGTGCCCGTCTTGCCGATGGCCGCGGAGAGGTGGTTGCGGACCGTGGACCCGGACAGGTGCAGCCGGGCGGCCACGTCCGCGACGGTCGCCCCGCCCGCCGACTCCCGCAGCACATCACGCTCGCGGGCGGTGAGCGGACTGGGCCCGGCGCTGAGCGCCGCCGCGGCCAGCCCGGGGTCGACCACCGTCTCCCCGGCGAGTACCCGGCGGACCGCCGAGGCCAGCTCCTCCACCGGGCCGTCCTTGACGAGGAACCCCGCCGCCCCCGCGTCCATCGCCCGCCGCAGATAACCGGGCCGGCCGAACGTCGTCAGGATCAGCACCCGGCAGCCCGGCGCCTGCTCGCGCAGCTCGGCCGCGGCGTCCAGCCCGCTCATGCCGGGCAGTCCGATGTCGAGGAGGGCGACGTCGGGACGGTGGGTGAGGACCGCCTCCACGATCGCGTCCCCGGTGCCCACCTGCGCCACGACCTCGATGTCGGGCTCCATCCCGAGCAGCAGCGCGAGCGCGCCGCGCATCATCCCCTGGTCCTCCGCCAGCAGCACCCGGACGGGTCCGCCGGGCCGGTGCTCACGCGGCATCTCGTTCACGGCAGCAGCGTAGGTCGCGGTGGGCGGATCGCAGCCGAGCGGTGACGTCACGGCCGCTCACACCGCCGGCGCCGACGGCTCCCGTGCGGCGGAGGACGCGCCCGCCCCCGGCGCCGCGTGCCCCACCGGCAGTTCCACGATGACCTCGAAACCGCCGCCCGCGCCCTCACCCGCCCGCAGCGTGCCGCCCGCAGCCGCGAGCCGCTCGGCCAGCCCGCGCAGACCCGTCCCGCCCGCGGGCGTCGCACCGGGGTCCGTGGCGGTGTCCGCCTTCGCCCCGGTGCCGTCGTCGGTGACGGTCAGCCGGGCCGCGTCCTCCGTGGTCACGATCGTGATCCCGCAGCGCCGCGCCGCGCTGTGCCGTACGACGTTGGTGACGGCCTCGCGGACCACCCAGCCCAGCAGCACCTCCGTACGCGGTCCCGGGGCCGGGCCGGAGCGGTGCACCACGGGGTCGACGCCGGCCGCCGTGAGCGCCGAGCGGGCCCGGTCCAGTTCGGTGTCCAGGCTGCCCTCCCGGTAGCCCGTCACCGCCTCGCGGATCTCCGTGAGGGCCTGCCGGCCGACCGCCTCGATGTCCGTGACCTGCGCCAACGCCGCCTGCGGGTCGCGCGGCACCAGCCGCCGGGCCGCCTCAGACTTGACCACGATCACCGACATCGTGTGCCCCAGCAGATCGTGCAGGTCGCGCGAGAAGCGCAGCCTCTCCTCCTCCACCGCCCGCCGGGCCAGCTCCCGGCGGGCCTCCCGCAGTTCGTACACCGTGTCCGCCAGCCGCACGATCGTGGCGGTCACCAGCGCGGAGACGGCCGTCGCGTAGAGGATGTCGAGGCTGCCCCAGCCGTCGTGGTACCAGGAGACCGCGCCCGCGACCGCCGTCACCGCGGCAGCGACGGCCAGCAGCGGCCGCCCGCGCAGCACCACGCCCGTCGCCAGTCCGAGGAGCGGGAAGTACAGCAGCCAGTCGCCGCCGTGGCCGACGGCTAGCACGCAGGTCACCGCGGCCAGCAGACCGAGCGCCACCCGCCGCGCGACGGTGTCCCGGGTGCCGCACGGATGCGTGGTGAACGCCAGGAAGACGTACAGGGAGTTGAACGCCAGGAGCCCCGCGCCGCCGACCCACGGGTCCGAGGTGGTGCCCTGGAAGAGGTGGGAGAACGCGCCCATCGCGACCAGCAGCCAGGGGAGCAGCCGCGGATGGCCGAGCCCCGGACCGCGTGGACCACGGGCCTTCGGGTACGTCTCACAGGTCGCCGTCATGTCTCTTCCCCCGGTTTCGCCGTGTGGTCCGTCCGACCGCACCCGGCCGGGTGCGGTCCCTGTCGACGGTAGGGCCGGCCCGGGGCACCCGCCCAGAGCCGTCCGTACGGTCCCCACCGGTACGGATGTCCCGGGTGGGCGCGGCTGACGGGTGCCGGGCGCTGGGCTATACAGGGTCCTGGACCACACCCCGGCGATCAGGAGCCACATGCCCGTCGACGCAGCCCGGGCGCTCGCCGCCGCGCCCCGCACCGCCGAGATCTCCTGGGCACCGGGGGACGTCCAGCTCTACCACCTCGGCATCGGGGCGGGCGTGCCCGCCACCGACCCCCGCGAACTGCGCTACACGCTGGAGTCCCGGCTGCACGTCCTGCCCAGCTTCGCCACCGTCGCGGGTGGCGGACCGCCCGGGGTGATCGCGGCCCTGTCCATGCCCGGCGTCGACGTCGACCTCGCCCGCGTCCTGCACGGCGGCCAGTCGCTCACCGTGCACCGCCCCCTGCCCGTCCGGGCCACCGCCACCCGCACCGACCGGATCGCCGCCGTGTACGACAAGGGCAAGGCGGCCCTCCTGCTGCTGCGCAGCGACGCCGCCGACGCCGACGGTCCGCTGTGGACGGCCGAGGCGCAGGTGTACGTACGCGGCGAGGGCGGCTGGGGCGGCGACCGCGGGCCGTCGGCGGGCGCGTGGGAGGAGCGGGGTGCCCCGGACCGTGTCGTCGAGCGCCCCGTACGGGAGGACCAGGCGCTGCTCTACCGCCTCACCGGCGACCTCAACCCCCTTCACGCCGACCCGGACTTCGCACGCCGGGCCGGGTACGGCCGCCCCGTGCTGCACGGCCTGTGCACCTACGGCATGACCCTGAAGGCGGTCGTCGACACCCTGCTAGACGGCGACGTCACCCGCGTTCGCTCCTTCACGGCCCGGTTCACCGACGTGGTGTACCCGGGCGAGACGCTGCGCGTGCGGATGTGGCGCGGGGACGGCGAGGTGCGGGTGGGCGTGAACGCGGTGGAACGCGGGGACACCCCGGTGCTCACGGACGCGACGGTGCGCCTGACGGAGGGCTGACGGCGAGCGGCGCCGGACACGGGAACGGCCCCGACCGTCGGACGACGATCGGGGCCGTGCTTCGTTCCACCCGCGGAAGGTGAACGGTCGTCCGACGTGTGTCAGGCGGCCGACTCCGCGTGTTCGTGCTCCTGCGTGGGCCTGCGGTGACGGCCACGCGGGGACGTCTCGGACTCCTGCGTGGAGACCGGTCCCCGGTGCTTGCCGTGACCCCCGGCGGCCTGCCCGTACTCGACGGGCTGCGGCTCGTGCGTGATGACGTCGCTCATCAGAAGGAATTCACCCCGTAAACATGATCTTTCCTACAGCCGAGCGAGTCTAACCGGCAGACCGCACCCCGAATCCAGGCGGCCACGCCAACCGGCACTAGTTCGTTACAAGCCGCCCCAAGGGCGCCTGCTGGAGTGGCACGGGACGGGGGGCCGGCGGGGTCTCAAGCACGTAGTCCGGGGGCAGTTGAGGATGGTGGCCGGTCATATAGCCGTTCACGCTCGACAGTTGCTCGGCGTAGGCGGAATCGTCGAACGGTGGTAGCTCGCCGCACGCTGCTTGCTGGGCCTCCCGCTCCGTCGATCCGTCTCGCAACTCCTTTTCAGTCAACCGATGTTCGTCCCCCGGCATCGTCAGTGCGGCGATCCCGCAGGGTACGGCGCGGGTCGAGCAGGGGAGGCGCAGCACACCGTCCGCCGTCCACCTGCCCGTGCCGGTCAGCCACCCCGACGGGGCCGCAAGATGGTGCAGCTGCCGTTCCGCCGGCCGCCACAGGCCGACCCAGCTGCCGCTCGCGCCGTCGACACGCAGCGCCACCGCGCAGGCCTCCGGGGTCAGCATCTGCCCCGGCTGGATCGCGAACGGCGTCACTGTGCGGTCCGGCAGCCGCAGGCACTCGGGGAACCGCACCGGCAGGGTGCTGCCCAGCACCCCCCAGCCCAGCCGCTCCCGGCCGGGGGAGGGTGCGTCCGAGCGGATCAGCAGCAGGCCGCTGTCCGGGTCGGCGAGCAGCACCCGGTCGTCGCTGTCGGGGGTGATCTGCAGCAGCGGGGACACCTCGCCGCCGCGTTCCAGGTCCACCACGACCGACTTGGTGCGCCCGCCCGTCTCCCGGTCCAGGGCCAGCATCCGGCCCGCGCGGTCCAGCCACACCCCGCCCGAGCAGCGGCCCGGGACCTCCGCGACCCGCTCCGGCCCGTTCACGCCGCCCGCCACCAGCCACACCGCCGCCGAGTGCCGGCCGGCGGCGAGGGCGTACGCCCGGCGCCCGTCCGGAGCGGGCGGCAGCAGTCGCAGCCGGGTCTCCTCGTCCGGGCACTCGACGGTGCCCAGCGGCAGTTCGCCGGTGCCGGGGCCGGTCGGGTACAGCAGGGAGAAGGAGTGCCGCCCGTCCAGCAGACGGCGGATGAGGACCCGCCCGTCGCTCAGGGGCTGCACCTCGGTGCCGGGTTCCTCGGGCTGGTTGCCGGGCAGCGGGACCGCGTACGGCTCCGGGCCGTCCAGGGTCCAGCGCTCCGGGAACAGGGAGTCGCCGGCCAGGGCCAGGCGTGCGGCGTACCCGCCGTCCGCGGTGATGGCGCAGCCCGCCCGTCCCGCTCCCGTCCCGTGTCCCGCCGTGAGTTCGATGGCACAGACCGTCATGTGTCGGTCACCTCCGGTGACGAACGTAGTTTTCGCGGGCGGAGGTGACGGAGCGGTGGGCCCCGCTTCACACGTAAGGGTGCTCCAGGAACGATTCTGCTGAGGAAGGGCGAGGGAGTGTGCTCCACGGAGCCGGTTCTCCGGCGCGAACGGAGCCCGTGCTGCCGCGGGAACGGAGCCCGTGGTTGCGTGGAACGGAGCGGTCACCGCCGTGGGAGCGGAGCGGTCACCGCCGTACGAACGGAGCCGGTACTGCCGTGCGAAAGGGCCAGGTAGCCTTGGCGGCGTGCCCCGTCTGTCAGAAGTCATCGCCGCGCTGGAGAACCTGTGGCCCGCCGAGCGGGCCGAGTCCTGGGACGCGGTCGGCACCGTCGTGGGCGAGCCCGGCCAGGAGGTCCGGCGGGTCCTGTTCGCCGTCGACCCGGTCCAGGACGTCGTCGACGAGGCGGTGAGGCTCGACGCCGACCTGCTGGTCACCCACCACCCGCTCTACCTGCGCGGGACGACCACGGTCGCGGCTTCCACGTTCAAGGGCCGCGTGGTGCACACGCTCATCAAGAACGACATCGCGCTGCACGTCGCCCACACCAACGCCGACACCGCCGACCCGGGAGTCTCCGACGCCCTCGCCGGCGCACTGGACCTCAGGGTCGTACGCCCCCTGGTGCCGGACCTCTCCGACTCCGAGGGCCGCCGGGGACTGGGCCGTGTCTGCGAGCTCGACCACCCGGCCACCGTCCGTGAGTTCGCCGCCCGCGCCGCGGAGCGGCTGCCCGCCACCGCGCAGGGCATCCGCGTGGCCGGCGACCCGGACGCGCCCGTACGGACCGTCGCCGTCAGCGGCGGCTCCGGCGACAGCCTCTTCGACCACGTCCGGGCCGCCGGCGTGGACGCCTTCCTCACCGCGGACCTGCGCCACCACCCGGTGTCCGAGTTCACCGCGGTCCGCACCGGCAGCCCTCTCGCGCTGCTCGACGCGGCACACTGGGCCACCGAGTGGCCCTGGTGCGAGTTGGCCGCCGCCCAGCTCGACGAGATCTCCGACCGGCACGGCTGGGACCTGAGGGTCCACGTGTCGCGCACGGTCACCGACCCCTGGACCGCCCACGCGGCGTCGTCCAGCGCCATCCCTGACACATCTGGAGCCCCCAACTGAACGCCGAGCCCGCCGACCAGATCCGACTTCTCGACGTCCAGGACCTCGACGTCCGCCTCCAGCAGCTCGCGCACAGGCGGAGGTCGCTCCCCGAGCACGACGAGATCGAGTCGCTGAACCGCGACCTCACCCAGCTGCGCGACCTGCTCGTCGCCGCGCAGACCGAGGAGAGCGACTGCGCCCGCGAGCAGACCAAGGCCGAGCAGGACGTGGACCAGGTGCGCCAGCGTGCCGCACGCGACCAGAAGCGCCTCGACTCGGGTGCCGTCTCCTCGCCCAAGGACCTGGAGAACCTCCAGCGCGAGATCGCCTCCCTCGCCAAGCGGCAGGGCGACCTGGAGGACGTCGTCCTGGAGGTCATGGAGCGCCGTGAGTCCGCCCAGGAGCGGGTCGCCGAACTGACCGAGCGGGTCGGCTCCGTCCAGGGCAGGATCGACGACGCGACGGCCCGCCGGGACGCCGCCCTCGAGGAGATCGACGGCGAGACCGCCTCGGTCACCAAGGAGCGCGAGGTCGTCGCCACCTCCGTACCGGCCCCGCTGCTCAGCCTGTACGACAAGCTGCGCGAGCAGCAGGGCGGTGTCGGCGCGGCCAAGCTGTCCGCGCGCACCTGCCAGGGTTGCCGGCAGGAGCTCGCCATCACCGAGATGAACGAGATCCGGGCCGCCGCCCCGGACACGGTGGTGCGCTGCGAGAACTGCCGCCGCATCCTGGTCCGCACGGCGGAGTCGGGACTGTAAGAGGACCTGCCGGGACTTCTCCAGGGGAATCGAGTTCGATGCGGGAGTTCGTCGTCGAGGCGGACGGCGGGTCACGGGGCAACCCCGGGCCCGCCGGATACGGCGCCGTGGTGAGTGACGCGGCGACGGGGGAGACGCTGGCCGAGGCGGCCGAGTACATCGGCGTCGCCACGAACAACGTCGCCGAGTACCGGGGGCTGCTGGCCGGCCTGCGCGCCGCCCGCGACCTGGACCCGGAGGCCGGGGTCCACGTCCGGATGGACTCCAAGCTCGTCATCGAGCAGATGTCGGGCCGCTGGAAGATCAAGCACCCGGCGATGAAGCCGCTCGCGGCGGAGGCGGCGACGGTCTTCCCGCCGGGGCAGGTCACCTACGAGTGGATCCCGCGCGAACGCAACACCCACGCGGACCGTCTGGCCAACGAGGCGATGGACGCGGGCAAGCGGGGCGAGCAGTGGTCGCCCGCCGCGAGCCGCGCCGACCTGGACACGCCCTCGGCCGTACCGGCCCCGGAGGGGCCACCCGGCGACGCGACGGCGGGAGCGGCCCGCGTCCGCGCGGCGATGACGCCGACGGCGGCCGGCCGTGCGGCGGAGGCCCGTGCGGCCCGTGCGGCGGAGACCGCCGACCGGCCTCCCGCCCCGGGTGGTGATGCCGACGGTCCGGCGTCGACGGGCCGGGCGACGGAGAGCCGTGACGCGGGCACCTCCGCCGAGCGCCCCGCGGCCGGTGCCCGGTCCGGTGGGCCGGGGTCGTCCGCCGCGCACCGTCCGGTGACGGACACCCCCGCGTCCGGCGCGGGTGCTCGCGCCGGCGCGTCCGGTGGGGACGCGGGCCTCGCGGCCGTCGCGGGTGCCGATGCCGATCGGCGGGCCGCTCAGGCCGTGGCCACGCCCTCCTCCGGATGGGCGCCCGCCGACATGGGCGCGCCCGCCACCTTCGTGCTGCTGCGGCACGGCGAGACCCCGCTCACCCCGCAGAAGCGTTTCTCGGGCAGCGGAGGCAGCGACCCCTCCCTCTCCGACATCGGCCGTGAGCAGGCCGAGAAGGTCGCCGCCGCGCTCGCCCGGCGCGGCACCGTCCAGGCGGTCGTCGCCTCCCCTCTCGCCCGTACCCGCGAGACGGCCCGGATCGTCGCCGCCCGCCTCGGCCTGGACGTGGCCGTGGAGGAGGGGCTGCGCGAGACCGACTTCGGCGCCTGGGAGGGCCTCACCTTCGGCGAGGTGCGCGAACGCCACCCCGAGGACCTGAACGCCTGGCTGGCCTCGCCGGACGTCGAACCCACCGGCGGCGGGGAGAGCTTCGCGGCCACCGCCGCCCGGGTCGCGGAGGCCCGCGACACACTGCTCGCGGCGTACCGGGGCCGTACGGTCCTGCTGGTGACGCACGTGACCCCGATCAAGACCCTGATCCGGCTCGCGCTCGGTGCCCCGCCCGAGGCGCTGTACCGCATGGAACTGTCCGCGGCCTCGCTGTCCGCCGTGGCGTACTACGCCGACGGCAACGCCAGCGTCCGCCTGTTCAACGACACGTCACACCTGCGGTAGACCCGGCGGGCCCCGCCCGCCTCACCGCGGCGCCGCCGCCTCACCGCAGCCCTGCCGCCTCCCGGGCCAGCCGTTCGACGCGGTCCCAGTCCCGCGCGGCCACCGCGTCCCCGGGCAGCATCCAACTGCCGCCCACGCAGCCCACGTTGGGCAGGGCGAGATACTCCGGGGCGGTGTCCGGGCCGATCCCCCCGGTGGGGCAGAAGCGTGCCTGCGGAAGCGGCCCCGCCAGCGACTTCAGAAAGGCCGTCCCGCCCGCCGCCCGCGCCGGGAAGAACTTCATCTCCCGCACCCCGCGCTCCAGCAGCGCCATCACCTCCGACGCCGTGGACGCCCCCGGCAGGAACGGCACCCCGGACGCCCGCATGGCCGCCAGCAGTACGTCCGTCCACCCCGGGCTGACCAGGAACCGCGCCCCGGCCGCCACCGCCCCGGTCACCTGCTCGGGCGTGATGACCGTCCCGGCCCCGACCACGGCCCCCGGCACCTCGCCGGCGATCGCCCGGATCGCGTCCGGCGCGGCCGGGGTCCGCAGCGTCACCTCGATCGCGGGCAGCCCGCCCGCCACCAGCGCACGCGCCAGCGGTACGGCGTCGGCGGCGTCCTCGATCACGACCACCGGCACCACGGGCGCCAGCCCGAGCACCGAGGCGGAAGGGACGGCGGCGGGTTCGGGCGCGGTGGGAGACGGCAGGGAGGCGTTCATGCCGGTCATCCTGCCGTCGGCGCGCACCCTGCGCAAAGGTCGTTGCGTATGTTGCAACCCCGCACGGGAAGGGCCGTAGGGTCGTACGGGGGCGGCTCAGTGCACCTCGTCCACCAGCACGTCCAGCGCCCACGCCGTCCCCGCCCGGGCCGGGGCGGAGCCCTCCACCACGTAACCGAGGTCGCGCAGCGCCTCCACCAGCTCCGCCGGGTCCTTCGGCGCCGCGCCGGCCGTCAGCAGGCTCCGCACGATCCGGCCTTTGGTGGCCTTGTTGAAGTGGCTGACCACCTTGCGGGTCGGCGCGTGCAGCACGCGGACCGTCGCCGTCCGCCCGGCCACCTCGCCCTTCGGCTTCCACGCCGCCGCGTACGCCGCCGAGCGCAGGTCCAGGACCAGCCCCTGCCCCGCCGCCTCCGGCAGCACCTCGGCCATCGGCGCCCGCCAGTGCGCGCCCAGCGCGCCGAGCCCGGGCAGCCTGACCCCCATCGAACAGCGGTAGGAGGGGATACGGTCCGTGACGCGGACCGCGCCCCACAGCCCCGAGAAGACCAGCAGCGACTTCGCCGCCCGCCGCTTCGCCGCCGCGTCGAGCGAGGCCAGGTCCAGGGCGTCGTAGAGCACCCCGGTGTAGATCTCCCCGGCGGGACGGGCCCCGGCGGTGCGCAGGTCCCGGTTCTTCACGACCTCGCCGCGCAGCCCCTCGCTCAGCCCGAGCACCTCGCGTGCCTTGTCCTGGTCGCCGGAGCAGAGGTCGACCAGCTCGGTGAGGACCTCCTCCCGCGCCGCGCTCAGTCCCGGCAGCGACAGGGACTCCGTCCGCAGCGGGGCACCCCGCCCGGAAGCGGCCTTGCCTTCGGACGGCGGCAGCAGGACAAGCACACGTACTCCTTCGATCGAGCCCGCCTGTCAGGGTACGGCGTGTCGTCCGCCGTCCGGCCTGGTGGCGTGGGGTACACAGACGCGCGCTGCTCCTACGCGGCGGCGGTGAGGGCCCGTACCAGGTCGTCGGCGTCGTCGGCGTGGAAACGGATCACACGGACGTCACGGGTCCGGCCGAACAGGGGCCGGTGGGTGACCGGCTCGGTCAGCTCCACCGTCACGGTCGTCTGCGAGCCGACGGCGAGGTGCAGCTCGCCGTCCGCCGGTTCGTGCGTCATCCGCAGCTCACGCCGCACGGAGGCGATCCGCTCCCGCGGTATCCGCAGGTCCACGTGGACGGCCCGGCGGATCCGCAGCCCGTCCGGCCCGAGGACGTGCGGGCGGACGACGGACGCGGCGTGGAGCGCGACGACGAGGACGACCGTGTAGACGTCGAGGAAGAGCACCACCGCGTGCGCGGCCGGCCAGTCGCTCAGCAGCGCGGACATCGCGACCGTCTCCACCACGCACACGAACGCGAGCCCGAACATCATGGCCGCCTCCCCGCGCGCGTACCCGAAGGCCGTGCCGCCGCGCGTGCCGTGCGTACGCCGCGCCAGCCACAGCACCAGGCTCGCCATCAGCCGCGCCTCGTGCCGCACCAGTGTCCAGCCCACCCGCGTCGCCGCCCTCACGTACCCCCTCCAGGTGTCCCGCCCCCGCGCCCCGGCCATCCCGACCCCGGCCGGTCCGCCCACCGTCGGGCCTGCCCCACCCGCACGCTCCGCACCCACCACGCTCTCCCTTCACGACCGTCATCCCTCGCAGGCACTCCCCGCACTCCCGTCCGCCGGGACCCGCTCACGACCGCCCCTCCGTCACGATCCGCAGCGCCCGCCGGAACGCCTCCGCCTGGGCGGGGGCGAAGTCCGCGTAGAGGGCGGCCAGGAAGCTGTTGCGCTCGTCGAGGACCACGTCCTCGGGCAGCAGCTCCGCCGGAACGCACTCCGCGAGCGCGCGGGCGGCCTCCTCGACCCGCGGATCGTCCGGGCCGACGTCGGCGAGCTCGTCGAGCAGGCGGTACACGGCCGCGGCCCGCTCCCTCCCGCCCGGCGTCCCGACCGCCCCGCTCATCAGCCCCATCAGCCGCTTCCGCTCCTCCGGCGGGGCGGAGGTCTCGATCAGCGCGAGGATCTCCCGGTCCTTGGCGGCCATGGGGGAGTCGGACAGCCCGGCGGTGCTCCGGAACAACGCGGCCAGCTCCGGGGAGACCGGACCCTCGGCGGCCGTCCCGCCCTCCGACTCCCGCAACGCCCGCAGCCGCGCCCGCCGCTCCCGGATCGCCGCCTCCTGCCGTGCCAGGTCCTCGTCCAGCTCCGCCAGCACCTCGGCGAGGTCCTTGCCCGCCTCGTCCGCGAGTACGTCCCGCACCTCGGCGAGCCCCAGCCCCAGCTCGGTCAGCCGCCTGATCCGGGCGAGCACGACGGCGTGCCGCAGGGTGTAGTCCCGGTAGCCGTTGCCGAGCCGCTCGGGCTCGGGCAGCAGCCCCAGATGGTGGTAGTGCCGCACCGCCCGGGTGGTGACCCCGACGGCCGCGGCGAGCTCTCCGATCCGCATGCCCTCAGTAGAAACGTTGACGTCGCGGCAGGGTCAAGCGGCCCATGAACCGCTCACACAGGCGGACGTCCCCCCGAACCCTTCGCCTTCGGCCTGGACACCGCCGACTTCCTCTGATCCCCTGGTGACCGGGGGTGCGAGGTGGCGCGGAGCGAACGGGAACAGGCTCGCTGGACCAGGGCGCGGCTGGGACGGTGCGGGCCCGTGCTGGACCTGCTGACCGCCCGCTTCGACCGGCACGAGTACGCCCCCCACGCGCACGAGGAGTACACGGTCGGCGTCACCGTCGGCGGCCTGGAGGTGATCGCCTACCGCGGCGGGCGCATCGTGTCCGGCCCCGGCTCGATCGTCGTCCTGGAACCCGGCGAGATGCACACCGGAGGCCCCGCCGCCCCCGAGGGCTACGCGTACCGCGCCCTCTACGCCGCCCCCGCCCTGCTCGGCGACGGCACCGTCGGCACCGGCCGCCCGTACTTCCCCCAACCGGTTCTCCACGACCCGGACCTGGCCGCCGCCCTGCGCCGCACCCACACCGACCTCAGCGCCCGCCCCGACCCGCTGGAGGCCGAGTCGCGCCTGCCCTGGCTGCTCGCCGCGCTCGCCCGCCGCCACTCCACCTCACGCGCCGCCGACGGCACCGTCCCCGGCGCCCGGTCCGTCGCCCTCAGCGTCCGCGACCGCCTCGCCGACGAGCTCCTCGCCCCGCCCTCCCTGGCCGACCTCGCCGCCGACCTGGGCCTGTCCCGCTACCAGCTGCTCCGGGCGTTCCGTACGACGATGGGAGTGCCGCCGTACGCGTGGCTCGCGCAGTACCGGGTGGCCCGGGCCCGTGCCCTGCTGGACGCCGGGCTGCGGCCCGCGGAGGCGGCCGCGCTCGTCGGCTTCGCGGACCAGGCGCACCTCACCCGGTGGTTCCGCCGGGTGCTCGGGGTGACCCCGGCGGCGTACCGCAACAGCGTTCAAGACGCGGCGCGCTGACCCGGCGGACACTCCTCCCATGACTGCACGCGGCTGGTTCCTGTTCTCCCTGATGGGAGTGGTCTGGGGCATCCCCTACCTGATGATCAAAGTGGCGGTGGACGAGGTGTCGCCCTCCGGTGTGGTGTTCGCCCGCTGCGCCGTCGGCGCGCTGCTGCTGCTCCCCTTCGCCCTGCGCCAGGCCGGCCTCGTCCGGAACCTGCGGACGCACTGGAAGCCGATGCTGGCGTTCGCGGTGATCGAGATCGTGGGCCCCTGGTACACGCTGACCGACGCCGAACGCCACCTCTCCAGCTCCACGGCGGGGCTGCTCATCGCGGGCGTGCCGATCGTCGGCGTCCTGCTGTCCCGCTCCTTCGGCCGGGCGGAGTCGCTGGGCGCCCGCCGGATCACGGGCCTCGCGCTCGGCCTCGGCGGCGTGGGCGTCCTCACCGTCCCCCACCTGACCGGCGGCAACGCCCTCTCCCTCGCGGAGGTCCTGGTCACGGTCGTCGGCTACGCGACGGCCCCGCTGATCGCCGACCGCCACCTCAAGGACGTGCCGACGCTGCACCTGATCACGCCCTGCCTGGCCCTGGCGGCCCTGGTCTACGCCCCCGCCGCGGTCGCCACCCGCCCGTCGGCCCTGCCCACCCCGGAGACCCTGGCCGCGCTGGCCGCCCTCGGGGTCGTGTGCACGGCGGTGGCGTTCGTCGCCTTCATGGAGCTGATCAGGGAGGCCGGCCCGATCCGCGCCTCGGTGATCACGTACGTCAATCCGGCGATCGCGGTGGCGGCCGGCGCGCTGTTCCTGGACGAGGCCCTGACCGCGACGGTGCTGGCCGCCTTCCTCCTGATCCTCACCGGATCGGTGCTGGCCAACGCGGGGGAGCGGAAGCCCGCCGGCCGGCGGGTACCATGGTCGGCACGGCAGACGAGCCGGGCGGGCGGCCGCGTGGAGTCCCCTTAGGGGGCTTCCCGAGGAACGTCCGGGCTCCACAGGGCAGGGTGGTGGCCAACGGCCACCCGGGGTGACCCGCGGGACAGTGCCACAGAAAACAGACCGCCCGGCGCTTCGGCGCCGGGTAAGGGTGAAACGGTGGTGTAAGAGACCACCAGCGCCTGGGGTGACTCAGGCGGCTAGGTAAACCCCACCCGGAGCAAGGTCAAGAGGAAGCGCCTCGGTGCTTCTGCGCGGACGACCGAGGGCTGCCCGCCCGAGTCCGCGGGTGGACCGCACGAGGCCGGTGGCAACACCGGCCCTAGATGGATGGCCGTCGCCCCGGCTCCCGCGAGGGAACCGGGGAACAGAACCCGGCGTACAGCCCGACTCGTCTGCCGCTCCCTTCCTTCGCGTGCCCGTCGGCGCGCCGGCCCGCGCGGGGCCGTCGTCACCGGAGCTTCACGAGTGGCGGAATTTCTTCATGTTCATGTCCCCGTCATTACGACGGCCGAGGGTCAAACGCCTTTGGCATACGCACAGTTGGCCGAAAATCATTGCCTCGCGTGAGTGACGGGAGCGGTGGACGGCGTGCCGCGTGCACGATGTGACGAGGCGTCAGGTCGCGCGTCGTGCGCGTTGCCGCACTCCGGCAGGGGTCGTCCGGCCTCGTCCCGACTAGCACAGCGGAACGTACGAGCGATGGGTTCACGACGAACTCATTTTGCTGACGCACTGTTCAGTAAGCGGGGCTCGCGCGCGCATCAGGGTGATTAGCATGAGCCGTACGTGGTCGGAAGATCGCCCTCCTGTTGGCTGATCCCCTGTCCGGCCCGCGGCTGCCGTCGTGCGGCCGCCCCCTTCCCCTGCTCTCACCGACCGAGGGACCGCTCCATGCCAGTGCCTGCTTCTCCCAGCCAGCACCCACCGGCGGGGGCGCCGCGCACCTCGTTCGCCGCACGGGCCGCCGTGCTGGTGGCGAGCGCCGCCGCCGGCGGTGCGGCCGTCGCCCTGGCGCCGTCCGGCGCCACCACGTGGGCCCTCGCCGTCGTGGTGACCGGCTGGGTGTGCGTGGCCGCCACCCTCCTCGTCGACCACCGCCTCGTCCTGCGCGCCCGCGGCACCGTCGCCGAACGTGAGTCGGAGAACGGCCGCCTCAAGGCCGAGGCCGCCCGGCGCTCGGCGGAGATCTCCCACCTGGCCGGGGTGACGCTGCCCGCCGTGGCCGAGCGGCTGCGGGACGGCGCGAGCGCCGCCGACGTACTGGGCAGCGTGCCTCCGCCGTCCGACCCGCAACTCGCCCGTGTCACCCACGCCTTCGCCGCCACCGTCGAGGAGGACGTACGGCGGGTGGTCACCCTGGAGGACGAGTACCGCGCCATCCGCGGCGAACTCGACCGGACCACGGCCGAGCACGACCGGTTCGTACGGGAGACGATGCCCGCCGCGATCGCCCGGCTCCGCGAGGGCCGCTCCGCCCAGACCGTGCTGGCCGAGACCGACCTGCCGGAGCACCCCGCCCTGCGCGGCCCGGCGGAATCGTTCATCCGTGAACTCGCCCACAGCGAGCGCCGCGCCGCCGCCGCCCAGGCCGCGTCCGCCAAGGCGCTCAGCCGCGTCCAGGCCAAGGCCGTGCAGATGCTCGCCGACCTGCGTGAGATGCAGGAACGGCACGGCGAGGAGGTCTTCGGCGACCTGCTGAAGCTGGACCACGGCACCTCCCAGCTCGGCCTGATGACCGACCGTCTCGCGCTGCTCATGGGCGGCCGGTCCAGCCGCGCCTGGAACAAGCCGATCGTGATGGAGAGCATCCTGCGCGGCGCCGCCGGCCGTATCGCGGCCTACCAGCGGGTGCGGCTGCACTGCTCCACCCGCACCGCCGTCGCCGGCTTCGCGGCCGAGGGCGTCATGCACCTGCTCGCCGAACTGATGGACAACGCCGCGAACTTCTCCCCGCCCATCGACGAGGTGCACGTCTACGTCGAGGACCGCAGCGCCGGCATCGTCGTCACCATCGAGGACAGCGGCCTGAAGATGGCCGACGCGGCCATGCGCCGCGCCGAGGAGGCCGTGACCGGCCGCGTCACCGACCTCGCCTCGCTGCAGGGCACCCGGCTCGGCCTCGCCGTGGTGGGCCGGCTTGCCTCCAAGTACGGCATCAGCGTCAACTACCGGCCGTCCTCCCGCGGCGGCACCGGCGTCGTCGTCCTGCTGCCCCTGCACCTGCTCGCCCAGCAGCGCGAACCGGCCCCGCACGAGACGGCCGGCCGCACCGAGGCGACCCCCGCCCGGGGCGTCACCGCCCGCGGCGTGCCGGTCCCGGCCCCCCGTGCCGTGGCCGCATCCGACGCGTCCGCCCCGGCCGCGCTGCCCGGCGGCACCTCCCCTGTCGGCGGCGGCACCCGTGCCGACAACGATGCCGACCTCCGCCCGGTGGCCGCCGCGCTGCCCGCCTCCCCGGAGCGCCCCGCCGCCCGCACCGAACACGCCGCCGCCCGCACCGAGCGGCCCGACCTGTCCGCCGTCCCCGGTCAGGGACGGCACCGGCAGCCCGAGGGCACCACGCCGAACGGCCTCCCGGTCCGCGCCCCCGGCCGCACCATGGCGGAGGCCGAACGCGAGCGCGAGCAGCGGCAGTCGACGGCCGCCCAGGCCGGTGACACGGCGTCGGTACGGCGCGGGGCACGCGACGCGGGCACCCGGTTCGGCGCCTTCCACCGCGCACGCCAGTCCGGGAACGGCAGCACCGACACGGCCGGCAACGGGATCACCGGTACGTCCGGCAAGGGCATCGCCGGCGCGTCCGCCGACGGAATCGCCGGGACCGCCGGTACGACCGGAGACGGCACGGAGACCGGCACCCCCGGCACGACCGGCGTCACCGGCACCGACCCCCGGCCCGGATCCCGCCCGCCCACGGCCCCCTAGTCCACCCCCTCCCGTACGGCGCCGCCCCGGTCCCGTACGGCGTCCGGGGCGACGGCGCCCCTTCCCGCTCGAGCACGTGAGATAGGAGGAACGGGCCGGTGACCGGTCATCCGGACACCACCGTCCCAACACCCACCATGCAGACCACGACCACCGACAACAGCCTCAACTGGCTCCTGCAGGGTCTCCTGGAGCGGACCCCCGGCGCACGCCACGCCCTGGTCCTGTCCCGGGACGGCCTCAAGCTCTGCTGGAGCGAGCACCTGACCCTCGACCTCGCCGACCACCTCTCGGCGATCTGCTCCGGCATCCAGGCCCTCGCCCAGGGCGCCTCCATGGAGTTCGGCGACGGCACCGGCGGCGTACGGCAGTCGATGACGGAGTTCCACGGCGGCCTGCTGTTCATCGTCGAGGCCGGCGAGGGGGCGCACCTCGCCGTCGTCGCCGGGGAGGACGCCGACCCCGGCGTGGTCGGCCACCAGATGACGGAACTGGTCGAGCAGATCGGCGAGCACCTGCGCGCCGAACCGCGAACCGGATCCGCGGGGAGCGGCACCTCGTGACCCCACGCAAACCCGTCGACACGGGCGACCCGGACCGGCTCTACACCGTCACCGGCGGACGCAGCCGCGCCGACGAGTCCTTCGACCTGGTCACCCTCATCGTCAGCGAGAGCGCGCCGACGCCGGGGATGCAGTCCGAGCACGCCCGGATCCTGGAGCTGTGCGCCCACCCGGTCGCCGTCGTCGAGATCGCCGCGGAACTCGGGCTGCCGATCACGGTCGTACGCATCCTGCTCGGCGACCTGCTGGACACCGGGCGCATCACCGCCCGTCACCCGCGCGCGGCGGCGTCCGTCGCCTCCCTGCCCGATTCCGCCCTACTCCAAGAGGTTCTCCATGGACTCCGCAACCTCTGAGCTGCCCACCCACCGCACACCGCTGAGCGACACGGCGGAGACGGGTCTGAAGATCGTCGTCGTGGGCGGGTTCGGCGTGGGCAAGACGACCCTGGTCCGCTCGGTGAGCGAGATCCGGCCGCTCAACACCGAGGAGGTGATGACGCAGGCCGGCGTGGGCGTCGACGAGACCGAGGGGGTGGCCGCGAAGACCACCACCACGGTCGCCTTCGACTTCGGGCGGATCAGCCTCAACGACCGCATGGTCCTGTACCTGTTCGGCGCGCCCGGGCAGGAACGCTTCTGGTTCCTGTGGGACCGGCTGTTCTCCGGCACCCTGGGCGCCGTGGTCCTCGTGGACACGCGCCGGATGGACGACTCCTGGTACGCCATCGACCGGCTGGAGCACCACGGCACGCCGTTCGTGGTGGCCGTCAACCGGTTCGACGACGACGCCCGGTACTCCCTGGACGAGATACGCCAGGCACTCGCCCTCCCCGCGCACGTGCCGATGGTCGACTGCGACGCCCGGGTCCGGGCCTCCGGCAAGGACGTGCTGATCACCCTCGTGAACCACCTCCACGACCTGGCCACCGCCAAGGAGGCGACGCTGTGACCGATCAGGCCGATCCCTTCGCGCATCCGGCCCGCCCCGGTGAGGAGCCGCCACCGGGGTGCCCCGCGCACGCCGGCGCGGTGCCGCTGGCGGGGCTGGAGTACCAGCAGACGCCGTCCGAGCTGTACCGCGCCCTGCGCCGGGAGCACGGGCCCGTCGCACCGGTGCTGCTCGACGGCGGCGTCCCCGCCTGGCTGGTGCTGGGCTACACCGAGGTCACCTATGTGACCAGCCATGACGAGCTGTTCGCGCGGGACTCGCGGCGCTGGAACCAGTGGGCGAACATCCCGCAGGACTGGCCGCTGCTGCCCTTCGTCGGCTACCAGCCGTCGGTGCTGTTCACCGAGGGCGAGGAGCACCGGCGGCGGGCCGGGGTGATCACCGAGGCGCTGGAGGGGATCGACCAGTTCGAGCTGTCCCACGAGTGCCTGCTGATCGCCGACGACCTCATCGCCCGGTTCGCGGGCAGCGGCCAGGCGGAGCTGATGGCCGACTACGTGCACGCCCTGCCGATGCGTACGGTCGTGCAGATGTGCGGGATGCCGGCCACCGGTGAGGACACCCGCCGGCTCGTCGACGACCTGCGGATCTCCCTGGACGCGGGGGAGGGCGACGACCCGGTCGCGGCGTACGCGCGCGTGGGTGAACGGCTGCGGCAGCTGGTGAAGGAGAAGCGGGCCGTGCCCGGCCACGACGTCACCTCGCGGATGCTGACGCACCCGGCGGGCCTGACGGACGAGGAGGTCGTCCAGGACCTGATCTCCGTGATCGCGGCGGCCCAGCAGCCGACGGCCAACTGGATCTGCAACACCCTGCGTCTGCTGCTGACGGACGAACGCTTCGCCGTGAACGTCTCGGGCGGCCGGCTCAGCGTCGGCGAGGCGCTCAACGAGGTGCTGTGGCTCGACACCCCGACGCAGAACTTCATCGGGCGCTGGGCGGTGCGGGACGTCCAGCTGGGCGGGCGGCAGATAAGGGCCGGCGACTGCCTGGTGCTGGGGCTCGCGGCGGCCAACACCGACCCGCAGATCTGGCCCGAGGGACACGTGGGCGCGGAGAACGCGGCGCACCTGTCGTTCAGCAACGGCGAGCACCGCTGCCCGTACCCGGCCCCGCTGCTCGCGGACGTCATGGCGCGTACGGCGGTCGAGACGCTGCTGGAGCGGCTGCCGGACCTGGTCCTGGCCGTCGAGCCGGAGGAACTGGTGTGGCGGCCGTCGATCTGGATGCGGGGACTGCTGGACCTCCCGGTGCGGTTCACCCCGGTGGTGCAGTAGGGCTTCGGCCGGGGGCCGGCTCTCACGGTCGGGCGGACGCCGCCTCCCCACCCGCGGGCGGACCGGCGGGGCGCTGCCCCGGCGGGTGGCCCGGCGGGGCGTTCCCCCGAGGGTGGCCCGGTGGGGCGGGTTCCGGCCGGGGCGGGCGCGTGCGGTGCGGGACCCGTCCGGTACGGGATTGGGCCGGGACAGCCCGGTGCGGTGGAACTGCGGAACTCGGGGACAGCCCGGTGGGCGGGTTCCGGCCGGGGCGGGCGCGTGCGGTGCGGGACCCGTCCGGTACGGGATTGGGCCGGGACAGCCCGGTGCGGTGGAACTCGGCCGGGACAGCCCGGTGGGGCGGTTCCGGCCGGGGCGGGCGCGTGCGGTGCGGGACCCGTCCGGTACGGGATCTGGCCGGGACGGCCTGGTGCGGCGGAGCTCGGCCGGGCGGACCGGTGGGGCGGGTTTCGGCCGGGTGGGCGCGTGCGGTGCGCGATCCGGCCGTACGGGATCTGGCTGGGGTGGGCTCGCCCGATACGGGTCCCGGCCGGTGCGACCCGTCCGGTACGGGATCTGGCCGGGTGGGCCCGGCCGGTGCGGGATCCGGCCGGGGCGGGGCGGCGCGAACGGGAGGGACGACGTATCCGGTACCGGTCAGCCGGCCACCGGGGTGAACCGGACCGGGAGGCTCTGCGGTCCGCGGGTGAACACACCCTGCTCGGCCGGCTGGAACCCCTCGGCGAGCCGGACGTCCGGCATGGCGTCGAGGAGCTGGCCGACGCCGATCTCCACCTCCGCCTTGGCCAGCAGCGCGCCGACGCAGAAGTGCCGACCGAGCGCGAAGGCGAGGTGGTCGGCGGCGGCCGAGAACGCCTTGGTGGTGGCCAGGTCGTCGCGGAAGATGTCGAACCGGTCCGGGTCGGCGTACCGGCGCTCGTCGCGGTTGGCCGCGCCTATCAGGCAGGTGACGGTGGCTCCGGCGGGCACGGTGCCGCCGCTGAGCGTCACCTCCGTCGCGGACTGCCGCATGATCATGTGCACGGGCGGGGTGAACCGCAGGGTCTCGGCGAAGGCACGCGGTATCAGCGAGTGGTCGGCGCGGACGGCGGCGAGCTGGTCGGGGTGGGCGAGCAGGTTCGCGAAGATGCCGGCGATGGCCTTGTCGGTGGTCTCGCCCCCGGCGGCGAGCAGCAGGCTGCAGAACGCCTTGATGTCCTCGTCGCTCATCCGCACGCCGTCGACCTCGGCGCTGCACAGCACGGACAACAGGTCGTCGCCCGGCTTCTCCCGGCGCTCACGGATGATCGGCAGCATGTACTCGGCGAACTCCACCCGGGTCCGCTCGCCGGCCGCCGTGACCTCGGCGTCGCCCGACAGGTTGCCGAGGAAGGCGATGACGGCGGTGTACCAGCGGTGGAAGCGGGGGTGGTCGGCCTTGTCCAGGCCCAGCATGTCGGCGATGACGTTGACCGGGAAACGGGTGGCGTAGTCGTCGACCAGGTCGGCGGAGCCGGTGTGCCGGAAGGCGTCGATCAGCTCACGGGAGTTGCGCTCGATGACCGGAAGGAACTTCCGCTCCAGGTCGCTGCCCCGGAAGGCCGGCGCGACCAGTGCCCGGCGGACGGCGTGCTCACGGCCGCTGAGCTGGAGGATCGTCTTGCCGTGCACGGGCTCGAGCTGCCAGGCGTAGTTGTCGGTGGTGAACTCGCCGGCCTTGTCCTTGAAGACCCGCTCGACGTCCTCGTAGCGCGAGACGATGTAGCTCTTGGTCGCCTCGTGCCAGAGGAGGGGGGCGGTCTCCCGCATCGCGCGGTAGGCGGGGTAGGGGTCGGCAGCGAACTCGGGCGAGAGGATGTCGGGCACCTGCTGGGCGGTGGACATGGGGCTCCCTGCGATCGTATTTCGTGTACTGCACAAGGTTATTGATCATCTGTCAGTAACGACAGACCGCCCGATGACCGGATCTGTTTGAACCCCGAACCGTCCGAAAATCGCCCCTCGTCGGGCTTCCACGGCGTACCTGTCGGCGACGAAAAGGAGGTGCGGGTGTTCGATCAGCAGGGGTACGGTCCTGCCTGTTCGAAGGGGGAGCCCGTGACCAAGCTGAACCAGATCATCGCGGTCGAGAAGGGTGTCAAGAGCAAGTCGCTCCAGGACATCAACGCCGCGCACACCAAGGTGCAGAAGCCGGCACTGCTGGCCGGTATCTCGCGTACGTACCAGCCGAAGGACGAGGAGGGCGAGCAGCTGCCGCCCGAGTCCACGCGCGTGCAGGTGCAGGCCGAGGACGTGCTGCGCGAGGTGTCCGCCACGCTGACGCGGCTGTTCGACGTCACCGCGACGAAGGACTGGGCGAACTGCCTGGCCCGCGCGGACGTCACGGTCGACGGGCGGACGATCGTCGCGGACGTCCCCGTCAGCTACCTGCTCTTCCTGGAGAAGCAGCTCGCCGAACTGCACGGCTTCGTCAAGAAGCTCCCCACCCTCGACGCCGCCGAGTCCTGGGCCCTCGACCCGTCCACGGACCGGTGGAAGACGGACGCGGTCCGCACCATCCGTACGAAGAAGGTGCCGCGCAACCACGTCAAGGCGGAGGCCACGGAGAAGCACCCGGCGCAGGTCGAGGTGTACTACGAGGACGTGCCGATCGGTTACTGGACCACGGTGAAGTTCTCCGGCGCGCTTCCGGCGCGACGGGTGAACGAGCTGGTGGACCGGGTCGAGAAGCTTCAGCAGGCCGTGAAGTTCGCCCGTGAGGAGGCCAACGGCACGGAGGTCACCGACAAGCGGGTCGGTGAGGCGGTGTTCGGCTACCTGTTCGGCTGACGCGCGGCGCGGCCACGGGTGGCCGCCACGATCGCCCCCGCGTGCGAGCGTGGGGGTGCGCTACGGGGCGCGGGCCGGGTGAGGACCGGTTCGTGCCAGGAGCGCAAGCTGAAACTGAAGTTCAGCCTGAAGAGCGGTCCGTCGCAGAGACGGCCGCGGTCAATCTCAGACTCTCGCTCCAGTCTCAGCATTGCCGCCGATCGCCGGACCGAACGGGGACGGACGACCGCCGTCGGATGCGAGTTCGACTCTCGCCTGCGCCTCTTGCACGGCGCGGTAGTTCAAAGGAAGAACACGACGGCATGATGACTGATCCGTCCTCTTAAACGCCGCCGGCGTGCGCAAGTGGGTGGCATCCCCAGGGGCCCGGGAGCTGGATACGACTCCCGGGCCCCGCCACGTCATCGGCCCTCCGGCCCCCCTTGCCTTCGTGTGCACTCCAGCTCTTACCGTCCTCCGCATGGAGTTCACACGCACACTGGGACGCAGTGGTATCGAGGTGAGTGCGCTCGGGTTCGGGTGCTGGGCCATCGGCGGGGAGTGGCAGGACGGTGCCGGGCAGCCGCTCGGGTGGGGGAAGGTCGGCGACGAGGAGTCGGTGCGGGCGATCCACCGTGCCCTCGACCTGGGCGTCACCTTCTTCGACACCGCCGACGTCTACGGCACCGGGCACAGCGAGCGCATACTCGGGCGGGCGCTCGGCAGGCGGCGGGACGAGGTCGTCGTCGCCACCAAGTGGGGCAACCTCTTCGACCCGGACACCCGCACCACCTCCGGCACCGACGACTCCCCGGAACACCTGCGCCGGGCCCTGACCGCCTCCCTGCGCCGGCTCGGCACCGACCATGTCGACCTCTACCAGCTGCACATCGCCGACGCCGATCCCGAGCGCGCCGCCCGGCTACGCGACGCGTGCGAGGAGTTGGTGGGGGAGGGGCTGATCCGGGCGTACGCCTGGAGCACCGACGACCCCGCCAGGGCCGCGGTGTTCGCCGAGGGGCCGCACTGTGCCGCAGTGCAGCACGCGCTCAACGTGCTGCAGGACGCCCCCGAGATGCTGCTGCTCTGCGAGCGGGCGGACCTCGCGTCGGTCAACCGCAGTCCCCTCGCCATGGGTCTGCTGACCGGCAAGCACGCCGGCCGGCGGTCGCTGGAGAGCGGGGACATCCGCAGCCGGCCGCCCGCCTGGCTGCAGGGCTTCGGCGACGGCACCGGCGCGGATCCCGCGTGGCTGGCGCGCGTCGACGCGCTGCGGGACGTCCTCACCGGCGGCGGGCGCACGCCCACCCAGGGCGCCCTGGCGTGGCTGTGGGCGCGCAGCCCGCGCACCGTACCGATCCCCGGCTTCCGGTCCGTCGCCCAGGCGGAGGAGAACGCGGGCGCGTTGGAGAAGGGTCCGCTGACCGCGGCGGAGTTGGCGGAGGTGGAGCGCATCCTCCAGCGATAGGCCATGGAAAACGTGCGGCAGCCGTTCCACCCGCCGGTGCGCACCCACGGTCCCGCGCGGGTCCACCCCCAGCCGGCGGTGTGGAACGGCTGCCGCCTCCCCCCTGGATGTGGCCTGACGGAAGACCGCTGCTTCAACTGTGAAGCTTTGGTGCAGAGAAGTTGAGCATAGGTTCTCCACCGGCCGCAATGGGGCGGATGCGTTAAGTCCGGTTGTGGGGATCAGCGCACGCCGGCGGCGCGGAGCGGCTCACCCCCGCCCCACGTACGGCATCGCCGTCGCCAGCACCGTCGCGAACTGCACGTTCGCCTCCAGCGGCAGTTCCGCCATGTGCCGCACCGTCCGCGCCACGTCCGCCACATCCATCACCGGCTCCGGCGCGACCTCCCCGTTCGCCTGCAACACGCCCGTCCGCATGCGCTCCGTCATGTCCGTCGCCGCGTTGCCGATGTCGATCTGGCCCACCGCGATTCCGTACGGACGCCCGTCCAGGGACAACGACTTGGTCAGGCCGGTCAGCGCGTGCTTGGTGGCCGTGTAGGCGACCGACCGGGGGCGCGGGACGTGCGCCGAGACCGAGCCGTTGTTGATGATCCGGCCGCCCTGCGGGGCCTGCTCCTTCATCTGCCGGTACGCCGCCTGCGCGCACAGGAACGCCCCGTTGAGGTTGGTGTCCACCACGTGCCGCCACGCCTCGTACGGCAGGTCCTCCACCGGCACCCCGCCCGGGCCGAACGTCCCGGCGTTGTTGAACAGCAGGTCCACCCGGCCGAAACGGCCCACCGTCGCCGCGAACAGCGCTTCCACGTCCCCGGGTCGTGACACGTCCGTCGGGATCACCAGAGCCTGCCCGCCGTCCCGGCCCGACGACCCCGCCGTCTCCTCCAATGCCTCCGCGCGGCGCCCCGCCAGCGCCACCGACCAGCCCGCGCCCAGCAGTTCCCGCGTCACCGCGCGCCCGATGCCGGATCCGGCCCCGGTGACCACCGCGACCCCGGCCCGTCCGTCCGTTTCCTTGGCGTTCATGGCACCGCAGCGTAGGCGAGGGTTCGCCACGCGGACCTCATACGACCGTCATCCGGATGCTGTGTACGCGTCAACGCTGCGTCGTCCCCGGCCACTGCAATTCCTTCCGCACCCACATGCCCGTCAGGGGAGGAACCGATGACGCAGGAACCGATGACACCCGAGGACCGCCCGTCCCACGCGCCCGAACTCCGCGCCGCCGCGCGTCACATCGGCCGCCGCCGCTTCCTGACCGTCACCGGCGCCGCCGCCGCGCTCGCCTTCGCCGTCGGCGTGCCCGGCGCGGGCACCGCGGCCGCCGCCGAACTGGACACCGCACGGATCACCGACGACCCCTTCACGCTGGGCGTCGCCTCCGGTGACCCGCACCCCGACTCGGTGCTGCTGTGGACCCGCCTCGCGCCCGCGCCGTACCAGGCGGACGGCGGGCTGCCCGCGCGCCGCGTCACCGTCGAGTGGGAGATCGCCCTCGACGCACGGTTCCGCAGCGTCGTCAGACGGGGGACGGCCACCGCCCACCCCGAGTTCCACCACACCGTGCACGTCGAGGCCGGCGGGCTCGCCCCGGGCCGCGTCTACCACTACCGCTTCCGCGCGGGCCGCTTCGTCAGCCCCGCGGGCCGCACCCGCACCGCGCCCGCCCCCCGCAGCCGCGCCGCCGAGCTCACCTTCGGCGTCGTCTCCTGCCAGCGCTACGACCAGGGCTACTACACCGCCTACCGGCACCTCGCCCAGGAGGACGTCGACGTCGTCTTCCACCTCGGCGACTACCTCTACGAGTACGCCGTGAACGACGCCGGCGGCTCCCGCGCCTACCCGGCCGGCACCCTGCCCTCCGGCCTGTTCAACCGGGAGACCGTCACGCTGGAGGACTACCGGCTGCGGTACGCCCTCTACAAGTCCGACCCCGACCTCAGGGCCGCGCACGCCGCGCACCCCTTCGTCGTCACCTGGGACGACCACGAGACCGAGAACAACTACGCCGACGACACCCCCGAGAACAGCGTCCCGCCGGAGGAGTTCCTGCTGCGCCGGGCCGCCGCCTACCGGGCCTACTGGGAGAACATGCCGCTGCGCCGGCCCCAGCTTCCCGACGGCCCCGACCTGAAGCTGTACCGCCGGCTGCACTGGGGCCGGCTCGCCCAGTTCGACGTGCTCGACACCCGCCAGTACCGCTCGAACCAGGCGTACGGCGACGGCTGGCAGTTCCCCGGCCCCGAGTCCGAGGACCCCTCGCGCACCCTGACCGGCGCCGCCCAGGAGCGCTGGCTGATCGACGGCTGGCGCAGGTCCGACGCGGTCTGGAACGTCGTACCGCAGCAGGTCACCTTCGCCCAGCGGCTCGACACGCCCACCCCGCCGGCCAAGGTCTCCATGGACTCCTGGGACGGCTATCCGGCCTCCCGCGAGCGCGTGCTGGCCGGCGCGCGGGCAGCCGGCGTCGAGAACCTGATGGTCCTCACCGGCGACGTGCACGTCCACTACGGCTTCGACATCAAGCGGGACTTCGCCGACCCCAGCTCGAAGACCGTGGGCACCGAGATCGTCACCTCCTCGATCACCAGCGGCGGCAACGGCTCGGCGAAGCCCGCCAACTGGGAGACCATGACGGCCGCCAACCCGCACATGCGCTTCTACAACGGCCTGCGCGGCTACACGACCGTCACCCTCGGCCGGGAGCGGGCGCGCGCCGACTTCAAGACGGTCTCCCACGTCACCACGCAGGGCGCGCCGCTCACCACCGCCGCCTCCTTCGTCACGGAGGCGGGGGAGCCGGGGCTCAAGCCGGCGTGACCGCCGCGCCGTCGGCCGCCACCCGGCCGGCCGCCTCGCCCGGGTAGCGGACGCCGACGCGGTCCCGGATCGCGTCGAGCGTCCGCATCACGGCGAGGGTGCCGTCCAGCGGGACCACCGGGGACTCCGTCTCGCCTGCCCGCAGTGCCCGCATCACCTCCGCGGCCTCGTGCTTGAGGCTGGCGCGGGGGCCGTGGAGCGGGTCGGCCGCGAACTCCTCGGCGTCCTGTCCCTCCCGGTGCAGCACGAACCGCTCCGGGAAGAAGAAGCCGTCCGGGACGTCGATCCGCCCCTTCGACCCGGTGATCGACGCGGAGGTGGCCGTACCGCCCACGATGGAGCAGTGCACCGAGGCGAGGGCGCCGTTCTCCCAGGAGAGCAGCGCCCCCGTCTGGAGGTCCACCCCCTCCTCCGAGAGCATCGCGCGCGCGGTGAGGTCCGACGGCTCCCCGAGGAGCAGCTGGGCGAACGACACCGGGTACACCCCGAGGTCCAGCAGCGCGCCGCCGCCGAGCGCGGGGTCACGCAGCCGGTGGGTGGCCGGGAAGGGGCCCGCCAGACCGAAGTCCGCCTGGACGTGGCGCACTTCGCCGATCGCGCCGTCGTCGACCAGCGCCTTGAGGCGCCGCACCATGGGATGGCAGTACATCCACATGGCCTCCATCAGGAAGCGCCCGCCGTCCCGCGCCAGCGCGACCAGTTCGGCAGCCTCCCCGGCGTTCAGCGTGAACGGCTTCTCGCACAGCACGTGATGCCCGGCCTCCAGCATCAGCCCGGCCGCCGCGCGGTGCGCGGAGTGGGGCGTGGCGACGTAGACGACGTCGAGCTCGTCGTCCGCCGCGAGCGTGTCCCAGTCGCCGTACGCGCGCGGTATGCCGAAGCGTTCGGCGAACGCCTTGGCCGACTCCGTCGAGCGGGACGCCACCGCCGCGACCTCGGCGTCGGGCATGTCCACCAGGTCCGCCGCGAACGTCGCGGCCATGCCGCCGGTCGCCAGGATCCCCCAGCGCACCTTCTGCTCTGTCATTCGTCCCACCCTGTTCGTGTGTTCCCTCAACGCTTCACCCTGGGGCTGTGGCGTGGAAGCGCTCCCATGGCATCGTCGTCGACACCGAGCACTGCGTACGAGCTGAGAGCATAGGGAGCCGATGGCATGGAAAGGGAGGGGTCACATGCCCGAGGGTGGGGCGTCCATATCCAAATCGGCCGAAAGCGGGATGTCGGGGGGCCCGGCGGTGGAGGCGGCCGCCCACGGCACGCCGGCGCCCACGCCGGAGCGGCGCGTCCCGGCCGCGGCGCCGGGTACCGGCTTGCTGGTCACGTTCATCCTCGGCGGCCTGACCGCCGTGACGCCACTGGCGATGGACATGTACCTCCCCGCCCTGCCGGAGGTCACCCGGGCCCTGCAGGCGCCCGCCGCGACCGTCCAGCTCACCCTCACCGCCTGTCTGGCCGGCATGGCGCTCGGGCAGCTCGTGGTCGGGCCGATGAGCGACCGCTGGGGCCGCCGCCGGCCCCTGCTCGTCGGGCTCGCGATCTACGTCGTGGCCACCGCGTTGTGCGCCTTCGCGCCGACCGTCGAACTCCTCGTCGCCTGCCGGCTGGCGCAGGGGCTCGCGGGAGCGGCGGGCATCGTCATCGCGCGGGCGGTCGCCCGTGACCTGTACGACGGCGTGGCCCTGGCCCGCTTCTTCTCGACCCTCATGCTGATCTCCGGGATGGCGCCGATCATGGCGCCGCTCATCGGCGGACAGGTCCTGCGGTTCACGGACTGGCGAGGGGTCTTCGTCGTCCTCACCGTCGCGGGGCTGCTCCTGACGGCTCTTGTCTGGACGAAGCTGCCCGAGACGCTGGCTCCCTCCGACCGGCACGGCGGAGGTTTCGGCCAGACCCTCGGCGCGATGCGCCGGCTCCTCGCCGACCGGGCCTTCACCGGCTACATGCTCGCGGGCGGCTTCGCCTTCGCGTCCCTCTTCGCGTACGTCGCCGCCTCCCCGTTCGTCATGCAGGAGATCTACGGCGCCTCCCCGCAGACCTTCAGCCTGCTGTTCGGGCTCAACTCGGTCGGCCTGATGATCATGGGCCAGGTCAACGGGAAGATCCTGGTCGGCCGGGTCCGGCTGGACAAGGTGCTCGGCATCGGGCTCGCCGTCGTGGTCGCCGCCGCCACCGCGCTGCTGCTGATGTCGCTGGGTGTGTTCGGCGAGGTGGGCCTGGTGCCGGTCGCCGCCGCGCTGTTCGTGCTGATGTCGTCCATGGGCATCGTCATGCCCAACACCCAGACGCTCCCGCTGATGCGGGCCCGGCAGGCGGCCGGCTCCGCGTCCGCCCTGCTCGGCACGACGTCCTTCCTCATCGGCGCGATGGCCTCCCCGCTGGTCGGGATCGCCGGCGAGGACACCGCCGTCCCGATGGCCGTCGTCCAGCTGGCCTCCGCCCTGGTGGCGACAGCCTGCTTCCTGGGAATGTGCCGTCCGTGGAAGAGCGGGACGAGCGAGAAGGGCGGGGGCGTCTGAGCGCGCCGCGACTGCGCCGGGGCACCCCGGAACGGGCCGGGCTCGACGCCGGGGAGCTGCGGCGTCTGGTCGAGGAGGTCCGCGCCCGCACCGACGGCGCGCGGCCCTGGGCGGCGGGTGCGGTGGTGGTCGTCGGGCGCGGCCCGGTGATCGCCGTCGAGGAGGCGGCCGGCTGGGCGGTGCGCCACGCCGGCTACGACGGGAGGGCGGGCGTGCCCGTCGAGCTGCCGCCGGAGCAGCGGGTGCCGATGACCGTGGACACCCCGTTCGACCTGGCCTCCGTCACCAAGCTGTTCACCTCGGTGGTCGCCGTGCAGCAGATCGAGCGGGGGACGCTGGGCCTGGACGCCCGCGTCGGCACGTACCTGCCGGACTTCACGGCGGCCGCACGGCACGGCGTCACCGTGCGCCAGCTGCTCACCCACACCTCCGGGCTGCGTCCCGAACTCCCGCTGTACGACTGCGCCGACGACGCGGAACGCCTGGCGTTGCTGCGTGCGGAACGGCCGGTCGGCGTGCCCGGCACGTACTGCTACTCCGACCTCAACATGCTGCTGCTCCAGCACGTCCTGGAACGGATCACCGGCCGCACCCTCGACGTCCTGGTGCGCGACGGCGTCACCCGGCCCCTCGGCATGAACGCGACCGGCTTCGGCCCGTGCCCGACCGCGGCGGCGACCGAGGACCAGCGGCGGCCCTGGGCCAAGGCGGACCGGGGGATGCTGCGGGGCGAGGTGCACGACGAGAACGCCTGGGCGCTGGGCGGTGTCGCCGGTCACGCGGGACTCTTCTCCACCGCGGGCGACCTGGCCGTCTTCTGCCGCACCCTGCTGGCGGGCGGGGCGTACGGGCCCGCCCGGGTCCTCGGCACGGACCACGTGGACCTGATGCTGCGGGCCCCGGGCCTCGGCTTCGCCGTGGACCAGCCCTGGTTCATGGGCGCCCTCGCGGGACGCGGCGCGGCGGGGCACACCGGTTTCACCGGTACGTCCCTGGTCCTGGACCGCGCCACGGACACCTTCGTCGTCCTCCTCGCCAACACGGTCCACCCCGCCGCCCGGCCCGCCCGACAGCACCCCCGCGCGGACGCGGCGACCAGGGTGGCGCGGGCGCTGCGGGGGAGGTGAGGGGGCACGGCATGCCGACGGCTCCCGCGGCGGCCGGCCAGGTACGGGTACGGACCGGTGGGCGGATCCGCGGGCCGTGGGCGGTCAGTAGAATCGCCGGGTGAACGCCCCCGCGCCCCCGCATACCGCCGACTCCCTGCGTGCCGCCCTCGCCGGGCTGCTGGAAGGGATTCCGGCGCGGCAGGCCGCGCAGGCCGTCGAGCGGCTGATCGCCCATTACCGGGGCGCCACCCCCACCGACACCCCCATCCTGCGTGACCGCGCCGACGTGGCCGCGTACGCCGCCTACCGGATGCCCGCCACCTTCGAGGCGGTGCGGTCGGCGCTGCGCGCGTTCGCCGACGCCGTGCCCGGGTGGAGGCCCGGGGACCATGTCGACATCGGCGGCGGCACCGGCGCGGCGGCCTGGGCGGTGGGCGCGACCTGGGACGGGGAGCGCCCCGTGACCGTGCTCGACTGGGCCGGGCCCGCGCTCGACCTCGGCCGTGAACTGGCCGCGGGACACCGCACCCTGCGCGGCGCCCGCTGGGAGCGCGCCCGGATCGGACCCGCCCTCACCCTCGGGCCGACCGACCTCGTGACCGTCTCCTACGTGCTCAACGAGCTCACCGCCTCCGACCGGGCCGCCCTGGTCGACGCCGCCGCCGCTGCCGCGCAGGCCGTGGTGATCGTGGAGCCCGGCACCCCCGACGGTTACGCCCGGATGATCGAGGCACGTGACCGCCTGGTCGCCGCCGGATTCCACGTGGCCGCGCCCTGCCCGCACAGCGCCGCCTGCCCCATCGTGCCCGGCACCGACTGGTGCCACTTCTCGGCGCGGGTCAGCCGCTCCTCGCTGCACCGCCAGATCAAGGGCGGCACCCTCCCCTACGAGGACGAGAAGTTCAGCTACGTCGCGGCGACCCGGGGGCCGGTCGCCCCGGCCCCCGCCCGCGTCGTCCGCAAGCCGCAGATCCGCAAGGGCCAGGTCCTCCTCGACCTGTGCGAGACGGACCCGTCGCTGCGCCGCACCACGGTCACCAAACGCCACGGCGACCTCTACCGAGCGGCCCGCGACACCGACTGGGGCGCCCCATGGCCCCCGGCGCCCTCCGGCCGGGACTAGCCGGCGCCGTTCTCCTTCCCCTCGTCGGTCTCCCGGCGGGTGTCGCGCTGTTGCCGGAGTTCGCGCAGCAGTTCGCGTTTCCGGGTCCGCGGGTCCGGGCCGCCGCCGATGCGGGTGCCGCGTCCGCCGCCGCGCAGGGCCTCACGGTCCAGGTGCCGGCGGGTGCCGCCGACGCCCAGCATGTTTCCGGCTCCACCTCGGGCCATGGTGTGCTCCTCTCGCCGTACATGAGGGGACGAGACGGTTCGTCTCGCCCGGCTTCACTGTCCGGCGAGACGTGGCGTCTTGTCAACCTGATACGTTCGAGCCATGGCCCAGAACCAGTCCGCCCCCGACACCACGCGCCGCAGCGAGCGCTCCCGGCGCGCGATCTACGACGCCGCTCTCGCCCTCGTCGCCGAGGTGGGATACCCGAAGACCACCATCGAGGGCATCGCCTCCCGTGCCGGTGTCGGCAAGCAGACCATCTACCGCTGGTGGCCGTCGAAGGCGGACGTGCTGCTCGAGGCGTTCCTGGACCTGGCCGACCAGGCCGCCCGGGCCGCCGGGGCCGCCGACCGGCAGCCGTACGCCATCCCCGACACCGGCGACCTCGCCGCCGACCTCAAGGCCGTCCTGCGGGCCACGGTCGACGAGCTGCGCGACCCCGGCTTCGAGGCCCCCTCCCGCGCCCTGGCCGCCGAGGGCCTCGTCAACGAGGAACTCGGCCGGCGCTTCGTCGCCAAGCTGCTGGAACCGCAGCTCCAGCTCTACGTCGACCGGCTGCGCGCCGCCCAGGACACCGGGGACATCCGCGCCGACGTCGACCCGCGCATCGCGCTCGAACTCTTCGTCTCCCCCCTGGCCCAGCGCTGGCTGCAGCACACGGGCCCCATCAGCCACGACTACACCGACACCCTCGTCGATTACGCCCTCAACGGCCTCGCCCCCCGCTGATCCGGCTCCGGGAGGAGGCCGGCCCGCCTCAGCGCCCCGTCACCGCGCTCACCGGCCCCGGCACCCGCCACCGGTACCGGGCCAGCCGTCCCGGCGCGTCCGTGAGGACGCCGTCGCAGCCGAGGGCCAGGGCCCGGTCGCGCTGGGCCGGGGTGACGACGGTGTGCGCCCACACCCGCGGGACGCCCGAGCGCACCGCGCGCCGCACGTCGGCGTCCCGCGCCCGGATGTCGACGTCGAGCAGGTCGACCCAGGAGCGCCAGCGCTCGGGGCGGTCGCCGCGCATCTGGTCGGCCGAGCGCCACAACTGCGTCAGCAGACCCGCGCGGTGCACCCGCTCCGCGACCGCCGGGTCGTTGGTGTTGACGAACACCGAGCGGGTCAGACCCCGCGCCCGCAGCATCCCCGCCACCCGGTCGAGCCCGCCCGGGTCCTTCAGCTCCAGCATCAGCACGATCCGCCCGCCCAGCCGGTCCAGCACCTCCTCGACCGTCGGCGGCCGCTCCGACCGCCAGCTCCCCGGCAGCCGGTCGCGCGGACGCAGTCGTACGCCCTTCCACTCCCCGGCGTCCAGCCGGCGCACCTCGCCGCCCAGGAAGGTGGTGCGGTTCAGGGTCGCGTCGTGGAAGACCACCGGGGTGCCGTCCCGCAGCACCCGGGTGTCGAAGTCCAGCACTTGTGCCGTACCGCGCCGGTACGCCGCCATCAGTCCCGACATGCTGTTCTCCGGGACCTCCCGCGCCCCGCCCCGGTGGGCGACGTACGTCACCCGGGGGAGCGAGTCCACCGTCAGCGGGCCCTCGCCCCACTCCAGCGGGGGCGGACCGCCGTGCCCCGTGAGCGTCAGGGCGGCCAGGGACACCAGCGCGGCCGGTGCCGTCGACGCGATCCACATGACCATGCCGCCACGGTAGGTGCGCCCGTCCCGGCACGGCGTGCAAGGACACCCGGTCCGTCCGGCCGCCCGGGTGTCCGGTTCATCCCGGCGTGCGCATGTCCTGTTCGCCCCACCGGTCATCTCTCGCCCCGACGGATCACCCTCGTCCCACCTGCACTGATTGTGGGCTCCGGCCCCCCGATGCGCAGGAACGTGGGACCATGAGGCATGCTGGAGCGCACGACGGCGAGGCGAGGGGATAGATGAGCGCGGAGTTCGGCGGCCGGAGCGGCCGGCAGGGCAAACTCTCCCAGTGGCTGCGCGGACGCCGCCCGAAGCAGGTCGCCGGCGACGGCGGCCGTGAGGCCCTGCTGCTCGCCGCCGCCGACGCGGGACTGCCGCTCGCGCCCGCCGCGCACCCTTCCGGATACCGCTGCTCCTGCGACCGCGTGGGCTGCCCCACCCCCGCCCGGCACCCGGTGTCGTTCGCCTGGCAGACGCAGTCCACCACCGACCGCGGCCAGATCGAGCGCTGGGCCCGCCACCAGCCGCAGGCCAACTTCATCACCGCCACCGGCATGGTGAACGACGTCCTGGACGTCCCCCTCGACGCGGGCCGTGAGGCCCTCGGCCGGCTGCTGGAGGCCGGGGTCGAGACCGGCCCGGTCGCCGAGAGCGACGACGGCCGCATGCTGTTCTTCACCCTCACCCGCGGCACTCCCGAGGACGAGGACGAGTGGTGGCCCTGCGAGCTGGACTGCCATCCGGAGACCATGGACGAGCATCCCGGACTGCGCTGGCACTGCCGCGGCTCGTACGTCCTGGTACCGCCCGCCCGCCTGCCCGGCGACGACGACCCTTCGGTGCACTGGGTTCGCGGACCCGAGCATCCGCTCCCCGACCCGCTCAGCCTGCTGGAGTACCTCACGGACGCCTGCGCCCGGTACGCCGGCGAGCACACCGGCCCCGCCGAAGCCGCCTGGCCCCTGCGTCACTGACCCCGCGACCGCGCGCCCCGCACCTCCCGGACCGGACCCGCCGTCACTCGCCCTTCGCGGCCGTCAGCCCCTGGATCCGCCCCAGGACCTCCACCGGACCGTCCGCCGGGTCCAGCGCCACCTCGTTGGAGACGAACTCCATCGTCAGCGACTGCCGTATCTCCCCGCTGGTCAGCGCCAGCACGTCCTCGTTCGGTGTCGGCACCGACGCCCCCGCCGCCGCCGTCTGCTTCTCGAAGTGCCGCGTGGTGAAGAAGACCAGCGCCCCGCCGTCCGCGGTGCGCAGCGCCAGCGGCGCGTAGTCGCCGTTCACCATCGGCTCGTCGATGTACTGCGTGGCCAGACCCGGCCGCACCGACTGCTTCTGCCGGGTGTCCCGCCACCCGCTGGTGTGCGGGCCGTCCGCGAACCCGTCCCCGCCGTCCTTCAGATACGTGGCGTACTTCTCGCTCAACTCGCCGGGTGCGACGGCCACTTCTGTGGAGTTCGCGGGGACCGCCTCGGCCCAGCCGTCCTTGTCCGTCTTGAACTCCGGTATGTCGTCCGGGGAGACCAGCGTCAGGAACGCCACCTCCCAGGGATCGGCCAGGGCGTCACGGGTGAACACCAGCAGCCAGCGGACGTCACCGCCCTTGTTGGCGGCCGTGTCCGCGAGGAACCAGCGCGGCCAGCCCGCCTTCGCGGGGATGGTGAACTTCGCGTCCGTCAGCTCCAGCGGCGCGTGACGCGGGTTGCCGTCGGGGTGGTTGACCTTGCCCGCCTTCAGCCGCGCCCCGTCGATGTCGGCGAGCGCGCCGGTGGTGCGGTCGGCGTCCAGGGAGGCGTCGTACGCCTTGTCGGCCGCGTTGTACGCGGCCGTGAACTCCTCGAGCGCCTCGGCCGCTTCGGCGCGGGTGGCGGCCGGGAGCACCTCGCGCTCACCGTGCACCACCACACAGCCGCCCGCCGTCAGCGACAGAGCGGTCACGGACGCCGCCACCAGCACGCGGCGGGGCCCGCGGGGCCCGAGTCCCTGGAGCCTACGAAGGCCGAGATCCCTGCTCATCCGGTTCCTTCACCTTCCCCTTCCCGGAGGCGAACCCTACCGGGGCGCTCGCGGGCGCGGACGCCGGGACCGGGCACAGCGGCCACACCGTGACCTGAAGGCCCGCCCACCCGGGACGCCCGGGCGGCCGCCGCCGTCACCCCTCCGCACGGGAAACACCAGCACCCCCCCGAGCGCGGATGCGGCAGCACCTCGACGGGCTGGTCGTAGACCTCCGTCAGCAGGGCCGCCGTGAAGATCTCCCCGGGCGGGCCGTCCGCCGCGACACGGCCCGCCCGCAGCACCGCGAGCACCTTCGGCCAGGTCGCCTGGGCCGGCGAACCCAGCTGCCAGAAGGCGCTCTGGTGCTCAGTGAGCCACGGGGACGTGTGAGACGTCCCCCCGCCGGTGTCGCCACGCACCGGAAGGGGCGCCCTCTTCCCCCCCCGGGGGGCGCCCTTCCGCGTGCCGCCCGCTCTCAGCTCTCGAAGGCCGGCAGGGCGAAGCGCCGGACGAGCGGGAAGCCGTCCTCGCGGGCGCTCTTGGCGTTGACCGAGTAGACGACCGTGCGGGACAGGTCCCGGGTGGCCGCCAGCACCGTGTGGTAGCCAGGGCGGGAACCGGTCTTGCCCCAGATCTCCCGGCCGCCGATCACGTACCGCTCGAGCGCCATCCCGTAGGTGGCGCCGTCGACGCGGGGGACGGTGAGCATCTGGTCCAGCAGCGGCCGGGGGACCACCTTGCCGCCGAACAGGCCGAACACCAGCCGCTCCAGGTCGGCGGTGGTGGATATCATGTCCCCGGCCGCGAAGCGGTCGGACATGTTCCACTCGGTGACGTCGGTGGTCCGGCCGCCGATGTCGGCGTAGGCGCGGTGGTGCGGGCCGTGGATGCGGGGTCGGGCCCGCAGGGAACCCGGTGTGCCGCATGCGAGCGGGCGGAAGACCCGCACGGCGGCCTGGTGTGCGTAGCGGTCGCCGGTCACCTTCTCGATGAGCAGGCCGAGCACGGTGTAGTGGATGTTCCCGTACTCCTGCCGCTCGCCGGGACCGTACGCCGGTCCCTGGGCGACGGACGCGGCCACCACCTGCTCCGGGGTGAGGGTCTCGAAGCGGTGGGCGTACATCTCCTCGGTCGTCGACCCGAGGCTCGCGCCGGGACGCAGCCCGCTGGTGTAGGTGAGCAGATGACGCACCGTCGGGGGCTTGGTGAACGACGGCGGGAGCAGGCCGGGCAGGTAGCGGGTGACGGGGGCGTCGAGATCGACACGCTTCTCCGCGACGAGCTGGAGCACGACCGCCGCCGTGACCACCTTGGTGGTCGAGCCCGCCCGGAAGCGCGCGTGCGGCAGCGCGGGTGCCCCCGTGCGCAGGTCCCGGACACCCGCGCTGCCCGCCCAGTTCCCCTTGCCGCCGACCCGTATCAGGGCCGCGGAGACGTCCCCGTCGGGGATGCCGGTGAGCGCCTTCTCCAGCGCGGCCGGGTCGAACGCGCCGGTCCGGGGCGCGGTGTGCGCGGCCGTGACGGTCGCGGGGGCGGGCTGTGCGGCGGCCGTCCCGGCGAGGGGGACGAGCAGCAGGGAGGAGGCGAGCAAGGCGGAGGCGGCCGTGACGCGGGCGCGGGCGGTGGTGCGTGAGGTCATGGAAGGGCTCCGATCGCGGCGGTGGGTGCTGCGGACGGGACCATCCTGGTGATCAAGGACGGCGGCGGGATCGTACGCGGTGACGAGGGCCGCCCCTGAGCCGTCCCCGACGCGCCGGCCCGCTCCCTACGGGACATCCCGGGGCCGCACCCCCGAGAGGGGAGGGGAACGCGGGTCGTGGGCCGCCGGGGCGACGGGCGCGCGGACGGTGCTTGAATGCCCCCGTGACTGCTTACGACGTGCTGCGTGTCTCTTGCGGCCCCCGCGGCGGATACGGCAACGAGCTCGGTGTCGTCCGCGAGGGCTCGGTCATGCCCGGACGGGACGAACGCCAGGAGTTCGCCGCCAAACTCGGCTTCAGCGAGACCGTGTTCGTCGACGACCCCGAGCGCGGGGTGATCGACATCTACACCCCGACCTCCCGCCTGCCCTTCGCGGGCCACCCCTGCGTCGGCACCGCCTGGCTGCTGGACGTGCCCGAACTCGTCACCCCCGCCGGGGTCGTGGGCGCCCGGCAGGACGGCGAGTTCTGCTGGATCGAGGCGCGGGCGGAGTGGGTGCCGCCGCGCACCCTGCGGCAGTACGCCACCGCCGCCGAGGTGGACGGGCTCACCCTGCCCCCGAAGGGGGAGTGGATCTACGCCTGGGCCTGGCTCGACGAGCCGGCCGGACGGATCCGCGCCCGCGCCTTCCCCGGCCGGGACGACGGCATCGACGAGGACGAGGCGACGGGCGCCGCGGCGCTGCTGCTCACCGACCGGCTGGGCCGCGCCCTGAACATCACCCAGGGCATGGGCTCCCAGATCCTCACCGCACCCCAGCCGCACGGCTGGACGGAGGTCGGCGGCCGGGTCCGACTGGAGCGCTGACCCGCCGGCCGGGCGGCACCGTCGAGGATGCCGCCCGGTCACCGGCGTCCGGGAAGGGGTCCGCTCGCCTCACGCCGACAGCGGGAACTCCTCGCCCAGCGCGCGGAAGACCCTCGAGTTGAGGCCGAACGCCCGCTTGCACTCCGCCACGATGCGCTGCTTCTCCAGATCGTCCACCGGGACCCCGTCCAGCAGCTCGCGGTACTCGCGCTTGAACGCGGCCGGGTTGGAGACGCCCTCGAAGACGTAGAAGCGGACGCCGTCGCCCTTCCTGTCGAATCCCCAGGTCTTCTCCGCCTTGTCGCGGATGATCTGACCGCCCGAGAGGTCGCCCAGGTAACGGGTGTAGTGATGGGCGATGTATCCCGCCGGCCACTCGCGGGCGACCGTGGCGACCCGGTCCGCGTACTCCCGGGTGGCCGGCAGGGCGGTCAGCGTGGTGCGTCGGCGGGGGCCGCGCAGATGCTCCAGGTCCCGCTCCAGGGCGGACAGCCGGAACAGCTCCGGACGGATGAACGGGCCCGCCACCGGGTCCGACGCCAGGTCCCGCGCGCCGGACTCCAGTGCCTCGTACACGAACCAGAGCTGCTCGGTGTAGCGCGCGTAGGCGTCCACGCCCAGCCGTCCGCCCAGCAGATCGGTCATGAAGGTCGAGGTCTCCGCCTCCACGTGCTGCTCGTGCGACGCGGTGCGGATCAGGGTCGAGAAGGAGTCCATGGTCCGATCTTCTATGGTTAGGCTTACCTAAGTCAATGTCTTGCCGACATCATGTCGGGAACTTCGCCGGCCGCGCCCCGGGCACACGGCCCGGGTACGCGAAAGGCCCGCCCTCCCTGAGGAGAGCGGGCCCTGGACCTGCGGCGCGAGCGCGCCGGGCGTCACGGCAGCGTCAGGATGTCCGCCCCGGTCTCCGTGACCACCAGCGTGTGCTCGAACTGGGCCGTGCGCCTGCGGTCCTTCGTGACGACCGTCCAGCCGTCGTCCCACATGTCGTACTCGTGCGTCCCGAGCGTCAGCATCGGCTCGATGGTGAAGGTCATCCCCGGCTGCATGACCGTGGTCGCGTGGGGGCTGTCGTAGTGCGGGACGATCAGGCCCGAGTGGAAGGACGTGTTGATGCCGTGGCCGGTGAAGTCACGGACCACCCCGTAGCCGAACCGCTTCGCGTACGACTCGATCACCCGGCCGATGATGTTGATCTGCCGGCCCGGCCGCACCGCCTTGATCGCCCGGTTCAGCGACTCGCGGGTGCGCTCCACCAGCAGCCGGCTCTCCTCGTCCACCTCACCCACCAGGTACGTGGCGTTGTTGTCGCCGTGCACCCCGCCGATGTACGCGGTCACGTCGAGGTTGACGATGTCGCCGTCGCGCAGCACCGTCGAGTCCGGGATGCCGTGGCAGATGACCTCGTTGACCGACGTGCACAGGGACTTGGGGAAGCCGCGGTAGCCGAGTGTCGACGGGTAGGCGCCGTGGTCGCACATGTACTCGTGCGCCACCCGGTCCAGCTCGTCCGTCGTCACGCCGGGCGCGATGAGCTTCGCCGCCTCCTCCATCGCGCGGGCCGCGATCCGGCCGGCGGTCCGCATCGCCTCGACCGTCTCGGGCGTCTGCACCTCCGGGCCGGTGTACGGCGTGGGGGCGGGCTTGCCGACGTACTCGGGACGGCGGATGTTCCCGGGCACGGGGCGGGTGGGAGAGAGCTTCCCCGGTACGAGGAGTGACTGGCCAGACATGTGGCGAGTCTAATTCAGCGGCAATGGGGGACCATCTTCCGTGGCGAGAGGAGCCGGTCATGCCCCTGTTCAAGAAGCGCACGGTCGGAAAACCGGGCGAGTGGTACTACTGCCTGGAGCACAAGAAGGTCGAGGAGGGGCCCGAGTGCCCGGCCAAGGACCGCTTCGGTCCGTACGCGAGCCGCGCGGAGGCCGAGCACGCGATGGAGACGGCCCGCGAGCGCAACCTCCAGTGGGAGAACGACCCCGCGTGGCACGACGCGTCCAAGGGCCGGGACGAGGACTGAGCCCGCGGCCCGCTACCAGCGGGTCGGCGGCGGCGCGGTGAGCAGGTCCGCCAGCCGGGACAGCCGGTCCCGGAAGCGGCGCGGGCCCCGGCGGGCGGGCAGGGCGTTCTCCCCGGCCGCCGCGCTCACCAGGTGCTGCACGGTGTCCAGGTCCAGCTCGGAGCCGTCCGTGACGGGCAGCACCTCGTGGGCCATCGCCGGGAGCTCCCCCGTCTCCGGTCCCAGCGACAGCAGCGTCGCCCCGGCCCGCCGGGCGTCGGCCACCCGGTCGAGCAGCGCCCCGGGCGGCTCGTCGGGGGCCACCACCAGCAGCGTCTCGCCCCGCCGCGCCGCCTCCAGCCGCCCCAGGCCCACGGCCAGGTGGGCGGGGTCCGCGGGGCGCGCGTCGTGCCTCACCAGCGTCGGCGCCAGCTCCGGGGTGCCGGACCAGGCGGCCTCGTCCACCAGGTGCGCCGCCAGATGCCACGGCTCGTACTCCGGGGTGCCCACGAGCAGCAGCCCGCCGCCGTGCGACACCACCTGCGCGCGCAGGGTCCCCGCGAAGTGCCGGGTCGCACCCAGCCACTCCGTCCCGGCGAGCACTTCCCTCAGCAGCGCGACCCGTACGGCATCCATGCCGCCGCATCCTGCCCCCAACGGGGTGCCCGCGTCCCGGTGTTCGGCGCTGATTCGCCCGCCTTGGGGACACCGGAGGGCGGGCGCGGCCGGGGGCCCCGACGGGCCCCGGGCCCGGCCGGTGGGGAAGGCCCTCCGCACGTAGAGTCGGGCCATGACCTCTACCGACAGTGCACAGCAGCCCGCGAAGGCCCCCGCCAAGGACCCCTGGGACCTGCCCGACGTCTCCGGCCTCGTCGTCGGCGTGCTCGGCGGCACCGGACCGCAGGGCAAGGGCCTCGCCTACCGGCTCGCCAAGGCCGGCCAGAAGGTGATCATCGGGTCCCGCGCCGCCGAGCGGGCCGAGGCCGCCGCCGAGGAGCTCGGCCACGGCGTCGAGGGCGCCGACAACGCCGAGACCGCCCGGCGCAGCGACGTCGTGATCGTCGCCGTGCCCTGGGACGGCCACGGCAAGACCCTGGAGTCCCTGCGCGAGGAGCTGGCCGGCAAGCTCGTCGTCGACTGCGTCAACCCGCTCGGCTTCGACAAGCAGGGCGCCTACGCGCTGAAGCCGGAGGAGGGCAGCGCCGCCCAGCAGGCCGCCGCGCTGCTGCCGGACTCCCGCGTCACCGCCGCGTTCCACCATCTGTCGGCCGTGCTGCTGCAGGACCCGGAGATCGACGAGATCGACACCGACGTGATGGTGCTCGGAGAGGTCCGCGCCGACGTGGAGATCGTCCAGGCGCTGGCCGGGCGCATCCCGGGCATGCGGGGCATCTTCGCCGGGCGGCTGCGCAACGCGCACCAGGTGGAGTCGCTGGTCGCCAACCTGATCTCGGTCAACCGCCGCTACAAGGCGCACGCCGGGCTCCGGGTCACGGACGTATGAGGCGATGGGGGACACTGGAGCGGTAGCAGTGTCCCCCGACAGGAAGTCCCCGCCATGCCCCGCCTCGCCGTCTACGCCCTCGTCGTGTGCCTCCTCGCCGTCGCCGCGGCCGTCGTCTCCTTCGTGGAGGGCAGCGTGCTCATCGGCACCGTCTGGGTCCTCCTGGCGGGCCTGTCCTCCAACATGACCTGGTACTACCTGAAGCGAGGCCGGGCCTCCGCAACCGGCACCCCGACCACCGACTGACCCCGCCCCTCCAGGGGCGCGGGGAGCCATAGGCAGCGTTGGGGCAGCGCCCTCAAGGGGCGCGGGGAACTGCGCGCCCGGCCCCCACCGGCCCGCACCCGGCGTGCGACAGCCCCCGGCACCCCGGTGGCCGCAAGGCCCGCTGGGCGACCTGGCGCTGCGAGGTGCCGCCCGAGCGGCACGACTGCCCGCAGGCTGGGCGGGCCGCCGCCCCCAGCGGCGCGGGGCTGCGGGCAGGGGACAGGGCAGCATCCCTCAGGGGCGGGGAACTGCGCGCCCGGCCCCACCGGCCCGCACCCGGCGTGCGACAGCCCCCGGCACCCCGGTGGCCGCAAGGCCCGCTGGGCGACCTGGCGCTGCGAGGTGCCGCCCGAGCGGCACGACTGCCCGCAGGCTGGGCGGGCCGCCGCCCCCAGCGGCGCGGGCTGCGGGCAGGGACAGGGCAGCATCCCTCAGGGGCGCGGGGAACTGCGCGCCCGGCCCCCACCGGCCCGCACCCGGCGTGCGACAGCCCCCGGCACCCCGGTGGCCGCAAGGCGGCGCCGAAACCCCTCCCCCTCACACCGCGCAGATGTCGCCGGTGTCCTGCCAGAAGCGGAAGAGGTCGAAGCCGCAGTATCTGTCGATCTCCTCGACGCACAGAACGCGCAGCACCGCGTCGACCCCGTCGAAGAAGACACCGTTCACGGACGGCACCCACAGCAGTGCGAAGACGAACAGCAGGCCGAACGGGGCGAACGGCTCCACCTGACGGCGGACGTCCCGCGACAGCCACGGCTCGATCACGCCGTAGCCGTCCAGCCCCGGCACCGGCAGGAAGTTCAGGATCGCGGCCGTCACCTGGAGCAGCGCGAGGAAGCCCAGCGCGTACCGGAAGGCGGGCGGCACGCCGTCCAGCGCGCCCAGCCAGAACGGCGCCGTGCACACCACCGCGAACAGCACGTTGGTCAGCGGGCCCGCCGCCGAGATCAGGCTGTGCCGCCAGCGGCCCCGGATCCGGCCCCGGTCGATGAACACCGCCCCGCCCGGCAGCCCGATCCCGCCCATGATCACGAAGACCACGGGGAGCACGATGCTCAGCAGGGCGTGGGTGTACTTCATCGGGTTCAGCGTGAGATAGCCCTTCGCGCCGACCGAGACATCCCCGCTGTGCAGGGCGGTGCGCGCGTGCGCGTACTCGTGCAGGCACAGGGAGACGATCCACGCGGACGTCACGAACAGGAACACCGCGACGCCCGGCACGTCCGAGAACCCGGTCCAGGTGGCCCAGCCGGTGACCGCCGCCACGGCCATGATGCCCAGGAAGACGGGGCTGACCCTGCGGTCGCCGGGACGGGTGGCGGCGGTGGTCATGGGGCTCCCAGGGCTTGCGTGACCGGGCGGGGGCGCCCGGGCGTCTGCCCGACCGTACCGGGCACGCCGGGAAAACGTTTCGCACGGGCAGCCGGTTCCGTGCAAGGTGGGGGCGCCCCTGACGCCGGGCCGCCTCACCGCCGCGGCCGGCACCGGAGAGAATGGACCCCGTGCGCTACCGCATCCTCGGCACCACCCAGGCAGTCCGCCCCGACGGCACCGTCGTCCCCGTTGGCGGGGCACGGCTGCGTGCCCTGCTGACCGTGCTCGCCCTGCGGCCCGGCCGCACCGTGCCCGTCGGCCTGCTGGTCGAGGAGGTCTGGGACGGCGACCCGCCCGCCGACGCCACCGGCGCGGTACAGGCCCTGGTCGGACGGCTGCGCCGGGTGCTGGGCGCCGACGCGGTCGCCTCCGTCGACGGCGGCTATCGGCTCACCGCCGCCCCCGACGACGTCGACCTGCACCGTTTCGAGCGGCTGGCCGGCGAGGGCCTGCGCGCCCTGTCCGACGGCGACCCCGCCAAGGCGGCCGCCCTGCTCGACGACGCCCTCGCCCTGTGGCGCGGCGGCCCCGCGCTGGCCGGCCTGCCCGACCGCACCGCCGAGGCGGCCCGCGTCGAGACCCGCCACCTGGACGTGCTGCGCGCCCGGCACACCGCCGCCCTGGCCCTCGGCGACGCCGAACCGTCCCTGCCCGAACTGACCGCCCTGTGCGACAGCCACCCCCTCGACGAACCCCTCCAGGCGCTGCGGCTGCGCGCCCTGCGCGACACCGGCCGCACCGCCGAGGCGCTCCACGCCTACGAGGAGGTGCGCCGCCTGCTCGCCGACCGGCTCGGCTCCGACCCCGGCGCCGAACTGCGCGCCCTGCACGCCGAGCTGCTCACCCCCGGGCCGGTCCGGCCGCCCGAGCGGCAGGCGGGCGGACCGCCCGGCAACCTGCGCGCCCGGCTGACCTCGTTCGTCGGCCGGGAGAGCGACATCGAGGCGATCCGCTCGGACCTGACCGCCGCCCGCCTGGTCACGCTCCTCGGACCGGGCGGGGCGGGCAAGACCCGGCTGTCGCAGGAGGCCGGCGAGACCGTACGCGCCGCCCACCCCGACGGCGTGTGGCTGGCCGAGCTGGCCCCCGTGGACGACCCCGACGCGGTGCCCGAGGCGGTCCTCACCGCCGTCGGCGCCCGCCAGACCGTGCTGTACGGCGCCGGCGCGGAGAGCATGCGGGCCGTCACCGAGCGGCACAGCGCCCCCGTGGAACGGCTCGCCGAGCACTGCGGGCCCCGCCGCATGCTGCTGATCCTCGACAACTGCGAACACGTCGTCGAGGCCGCCGCCCGGCTCGTGGAGACCCTCCTCGAACGCTGCCCCGGCCTCACCGTGCTCGCCACCAGCCGTGAACCGCTGAACGTGCGGGGCGAGTTGCTGCGCCCGGTGGAACCGCTGCCCGAACCGGTCGCGCTGCGCCTGCTGGCCGAGCGCGGGGCCGCCGCCCGCCCCGGCTTCCGTACCGACGACGACCCCGAGGCGTGCGCCGAGATCTGCCACCGCCTCGACGGTCTGCCGCTCGCCATCGAACTCGCCGCCGCCCGGCTGCGGATGCTCACCCCGCGCCAGATCGCCGACCGGCTCGACGACCGCTTCCGGCTCCTCACCTCCGGCAGCCGCACCGCGCTGCCCCGGCAGCAGACTCTGCGGGCCGTCGTCGACTGGTCCTGGGACCTGCTCGACACCGGCGAACGCGACGTGCTGTGCCGTCTGTCGGTCTTCGCGGGCGGCTGCGACCTCACCGCCGCCGAGGCCGTGTGCGGACCGGCCGCCCTGGACGCGCTCGGCTCCCTCGTCGACAAGTCGCTGGTGGTGGCCGCCCCGTCGGGTGACGGCGGGATGCGCTACCGGCTCCTGGAGACCGTCGCCGAGTACGCGGCCGAACGCCTCGACGAGACCGGATGGCGCGCCGACGCCGAGCGGGCGCACCTGACGTACTACCGCGAACTGGCCCGCACCACCGAGCCGGTGCTGCGCGGCCCCCGCCAGCCGGAGGCCATCGCCCGGCTGGAGCGGGAGTACGAGAACATCCGCACGGCCCTGCGTCACGCCGTCGCCCTGCGCGACGAGCAGGAGGCCCTGTGCATCACCCTGTCCCTGGTCTGGTACTGGCAGATGCGCGACCTGCGCATCGAGGCCCGCAACTGGTGCACCGAGGTCATGGCCCTCGCCCCCGACCCCTTCACCGAACCCGTGCGGCCGGCCGCCCCGCTGTGGGAGCGCTGCACCGACTCGCCGCCCCCGATGAACGGTGAACTCCTCGCCGAGGCCCGCCGCGGGGTGCACCTGGCCCATCTCGCCCAGATGGACACCGAGCTGGACGACTGGCAGACCCCCCGGGCCCAGCACAAGCTGCGTCTGATCGCCGCGACCTACACCCCGGGCCTGCCGCAGGTCTGCCGTCCGCCCGGCCTGCTGTGGACGTTCGCCGTGATGCTCACCGGTGACATGGTCCGGCTGCGCGAGGTGGTGGACGCGGCGATCCGCACCTGCCGGGAGAACCCCGGCTTCGAGTGGGAGCTGGCCTGCAACCTCCAGCTGCGCGCCAACTTCCTCGCCAACCGCAGCGACTGGGCCGGCGACGCCCGCCGGGACGCCGACGAGGCCCTGGAGATCCACCGCGGGCTCGGCGACACCTGGGGCATCGCCGAGGCGCTCTCGGCGCGCGGCGAGGCCCGCGAACGCGCGGGCGCCTACCGGGAGGCCGCCGCCGACTACGAGGCGGCCATCGAGCACGCCGAACGCCTCGGCGCCCGCTCCCACTCGGCGGTGCTCACCGCCCGGCTGGGCGACGTGCTGCTGGAGGCGGGGGACACCGAGCGGGGCGAACGGCTGCTGCGCGAGGTCATCGACAGCACCCGCGGACGGCACCTCGAGGCGCTGCCCGCCGCCCGGCTCTTCCTGATCGGGTGGCTCTGCGTGACCGGCCGCACGGCGGAGGCCCGCGAGCATCTGCGGGCGCTGCGCGCGGAGTTCCGCATCGCGCACTACGTCGTCTTCGACGCGTTCATCCTCGGCGCCGAGGCCTATCTGGAGGTGGCCGAGGGCAACGACGAGCGAGGACTCGACATCACCCGGCAGGCGATCCGGCAGGCGAGCGACCCGCTGTCCGCCGCCATGGCCCCGCACATGCGCGCCGCGTACGTCGTCCTGGGCGCCGTCGCCCTCGCCGGACTCGACGGGGGCCGGCACGCCCGGGACGCGGCCCGCTGCCTCGGCGCCGCCGCCTCCTGGCTGCCGGCGGAGCACCACGCGGGCCTGGTGGAGCGCACGGTGCGCACCCGCGCCGAGGCCCGGATCCGTGAGGTGCTCGACCAGGAGGCGTTCGAGGCCGCGTACGCCGAGGGCGACGGCCTCTCCCCGGAGGAGGCCGTCGCCCTGCTCGATCCGGCGTGACCGGGCCCCCGCACGGCGGCGGACGATCAGGTCTTCGTACGGAACTTGTGGATCGCGACCGGCGCCATCACCGCCGTGATCCCGACGGACCACGCCAGCACCATCCACAGGTCGTGGGCGACCGGACCGCCCACCATCAGCCCGCGGGCGGAGTCGGCCAGCGCGGACAGCGGGTTGTACTCGGTGAAGTTCTGCAGCCAGCCCGGCATGGACCGGGTCGGCGCGAAGATGGACGAGCCGAACTGCAGCGGCATCAGCACCAGGAAGCCCATCGCCTGCACCGACTGCGCGTTCTTCATCACCACACCCAGCGTGAGGAAGATCCACATCAGGGCCGACCCGAACACCGTGGACAGGCCCACGGCGGCGAACAGCCCCGGCCAGTGGGTGATGTCGAAGCCGACCAGCACCCCGACGACCAGCAGGATCGTGGTGGCGATCAGCATGCGCACCAGCTCGACCGAGATCTTCGCGAACAGCACCGAGCCGCGCCCGATGGGCAGCGACCGGAAGCGGTCCATGACCCCGGTGTTGAAGTCCTGGTTGAACCCGGTGCCCACGCCCTGGGCCATGTTCATGCCCATCATGGCCATCAGGCCGGGCACGATGTACTGCACGTAGGCGTCCTGGCCGCCGCCCAGCGACTGCCCGATCGAGCCGCCGAAGACGTAGACGAACAGCAGGGTGAAGACGACCGGGAAGAGCACGGCGTCGAACATCGACTCCGGGTCCTGCCGGATCCACAGCAGGTTGCGGCGCACGAGCGCGCCGGTGTGGCGCAGATGGGCCCGCGGCGAGATCCGCGCGTCCGTGCGGACGCCGGCGGGAGCGGCGGTGGCGGCACTCATACGGCGACGACCTCCTCGGACGTGGTGGCGGGCAGGGGGTCCTGCGGGGAACTGGCGCGGTGTCCGGTGAGGGACAGGAACACCTCGTCCAGGCTGGGCAGTTCGGTGGTGAGGGAGTTGAGGGTGATCCCGCGGGCGGTGACCGCGCCGACCACGGCGGTGAGCTGTTCGTCACTGAGCACGGGGACCAGCACCGCGCCCCGTTCGGCGTCCACGGTGGTGCCGGCGAGCCCGGTGATGCCCAGCCCGTCCAGGGCGGCCGCGAGCGGGCGCAGCTGGAGCGGGTCGGCCGGGCGGATACGCAGCGTGCGGCCGCCGACCTTGGCCTTCAGCGCCTCGATGCCGCCGCTCGCGATCACCTTGCCGCGGTCCACCACGGTCAGCTCGGAGGCGAGCTGCTCGGCCTCTTCCATGTACTGGGTGGTCAGCAGCACCGTCACCCCGTCGCCGACCAGCCGCTTGACCTCGTCCCACACCTCGTTGCGGGTGCGCGGGTCGAGGCCGGTGGTGGGCTCGTCCAGGTACAGCACGGCCGGGCGGCCGATCATGGAGGCCGCCAGGTCGAGCCGGCGGCGCATCCCGCCGGAGTAGGTGCCCGCCGGGCGCCGGGCGGCCTCGGTGAGCGAGAACCGCTCCAGCAGCCCGTCGGCGCGGGACCGCGCCTCCTTGCGGGGCAGGTCCAGCAGCCGACCGATCAGATACAGGTTCTCCCAGCCGGAGAGCTTCTCGTCCACGGAGGCGTACTGCCCGGTCAGCCCGATCACCCGGCGCAGCTGCCGGGGCTGGCGGACCACGTCGTACCCGGCGACGGTGGCGTGGCCCGCGGTCGGTGCGAGCAGCGTGGACAGGACGCGCACCAGCGTGGTCTTGCCGGCCCCGTTCGGCCCGAGCACCCCCATCACGGTTCCCTCGGCCACGTCCAGGTCGACACCGTCCAGGGCCTTGGTCTCCCCGTAGTGCTTGACCAGTCCCCGCACGGTCACGGCGCTTCCCGCGCCCCCCGTTCCCTTGTCGTTTCGCGTCATGGCCCAGACGATTCCAGCGGCCACCGACAAAGCCCCGACATCCCGCCGACAGCCCTGCCGACATCCCGCCGACACCGCGTGCCGCCGGTGCGGGGACCGGCCCCGGGCAAGGCGACGGCCCGCCGACGGGGGAAGATCGGCGGGCCGTCGTGGTGGTGCGGCAGTGGCTCACAGGGTGTACGGCAGTGGCTCACGGCACCCGGGCACGGGTCAGTGCACGGAGTGCTCCTCCTGCGGGAAGGACCCGGCGACCACGTCCTCGGCGAACGCCTTGGCCGCCCCGGTCATCACGTCCCGCAGGTTCGCGTACTGCTTGACGAACTTCGGCACCCGCCGCCGGTCAGCCCGAGCATGTCGGTCCACACCAGCACCTGGGCGTCGGTCTCCGGGCCCGCGCCGATCCCGACGGTCGGGATGTGCAGCGTCCGGGTGACCTCGGCGGCCAGCTCGGCCGGCACCAGCTCCAGCACGACCGCGAAGGCGCCCGCGTCCTGGACGGCCTTGGCGTCCCGCAGCAACTGCTGCGCGGCCTCCTCACCGCGGCCCTGCACCCGGTAGCCCATGGCGTTCACCGACTGCGGGGTCAGCCCGATGTGGGCCATCACGGGGATGCCGGACTCCACCAGCAGCTCGATCTGCCGGTGCGAGCGCTCGCCGCCCTCCAGCTTCACGGCGCCCACCCCGGCCTCCTTCACCAGCCGGGTCGCCGAGCGCAGCGCCTGCACCGGACCCTCCTGGTAGGAGCCGAACGGCAGGTCGCCGACGATCAGGGCGCGCGAGGTGCCCCGGACGACGGCGCCGGCCAGCATCGTCATCTCGTCGAGGGTGACGGGCACGGTGGTCTCGTACCCGAGGTGGCAGTTGCCCGCGGAGTCGCCGACGAGCATCACCGGGATGCCGGCCTCGTCGAACACGGACGCGGTCATCGCGTCGTACGCGGTGAGCATGGGCCACTTCTCGCCCCGCTCCTTGGCGAGCGCGATGTCGCGGACAGTGATGCGGCGTGTGCCCTTGCCTCCGTACAGCGTCTTGCCGCCGGAGGAGGAACCGGGCGTCCCGGTCTGGGCAGCCGAAAGCTGCGTCATGGATCCGTCTCCCAACACGTCATCTCGAGGCGCCCTGACGGCGTCCCCGGACCACGTCCATGGTGGCACCTCCGCCGGAAGAGGGCCAGAGGCCCCCCGGTGAGCTCCGCCCCGCCGTGGCGCGCCGCTGAGGAGAGGGCCGTGCGGTGCAATGTCGGGGCAAGGTCTCGGCAAAGCCTTTCCGATACGAGACGGTACCGTATCGGAAATCGTTAGGGTGGACCCCATGACTTCTCCTGCCGCCCCCGCCCGCCGTGTCCCGGAGGCCGTCCACCGGCGCCGCTGGGCGATCCTCGGCGTGCTGATGCTGAGCCTGCTGATCGTCGTCCTGGACAACTCGATCCTGAACGTCGCCATCAAGACGATCTCGACGCCCGCCCCCACCGGTCTTGGCGCCACGCAGAGCCAGCTGGAGTGGGCGATCAACTCCTACACCCTGGTCTTCGCGGGCCTGCTGTTCACCGCGGGCCTCCTCGGCGACCGGCTCGGCCGCAAGAAGGTGCTGGTCGGCGGGCTCGCCGTGTTCGGCATCGGCTCGGCGCTCGCCGCGTTCTCCGGCACCCCGGCCGAGCTGATCGGCTTCCGCGCGGTGATGGGCCTGGGCGCCGCGTTCGTCATGCCGGCCACCCTCGCGGTGCTGATGAACGTCTTCGAGCGCGACGAGCAGCCCAAGGCCATCGGCATCTGGGCGGGCGGCGTCGGCCTCGCCATCGCCGTCGGGCCGATCACCGGCGGACTGCTGCTCGAGCACTTCTGGTGGGGCTCGGTCTTCCTGGTGAACGTCCCCATCGTGGTCCTCGGCATCGGCCTGATGCTGTGGCTGGTGCCCGACTCCCGGGACCCGGCCCCGGGCCGGATCGACCCGCTGGGCGTCGTGCTGTCCGTGGCCGGCCTGGTCCTGCTGGTCTACGGCATCATCAAGGGCGGCCAGCTCGCCGACTTCGGCGACCCCGTCGTGCTCGGCGCCATCGGCGGCGGACTCGCCGTGCTCGCCGCGTTCGTGATCGCCGAGAAGCGCAGCGACCACCCGTCCATCGACATGGGCTACTTCAGGAACAAGGTGTTCTCGGCGGCGATCGTCGCCATCGCCCTGGTGTTCTTCGCGCTGATGGGCGTGACCTTCTTCGCGGTCTTCTACACCCAGAGCGTGCGCGGCTACTCGCCGCTGGAGACGGGCCTGCTGATGCTGCCCCTGGCCGCCGCGCAGATGGTCTTCGCCCCGCGCGCCCGGCTGCTGGTGGACCGCTTCGGCAACAAGGCCACCACCACCGCGGGACTCGTGGTCCTCGCGGCGATGCTGGCCGCGTTCGCCGTGCTGGACCGCGACACCCCGATCTGGCTCCTCGAAGTGATCTTCTTCCTGATGGGCGCCGGCATGGCGCACGTGATGACTCCGGTCAGCGTCGTCATCATGCAGGCCCTGCCCCGCGAGAAGGCCGGCTCCGCCTCCGCGCTCAGCAACACCTTCCGCCAGGTCGGCGGCGCCCTCGGCATCGCCGTCCTCGGCTCGGTGCTGTCCACCGCCTACCGCGGCGCCGTCCAGGACGACCTCGCGGTGCTGCCGCCGGCCGCCCGGCACGCCGCCGGCGAGTCCATCGAGGCCAC